>PWVL01000042.1 GCA_003561875.1 Desulfuromonadales bacterium
CCAAGTGTTGGTAGAGGTTGAACGAGTGACACCCCACGACTATCGGAGGTGATGAATGAGTGAATATCGTAAGGCGATCAAAAGAATTGATGTCTCGACTGGTGACTCGGTTCGTATATTGCGTGAGTTGCAGGAAATGAGTCAGAACGATTTGGCTGCGCTGACCGGCGTTCCGCAATCAACAATATCAGCCATCGAAAACGGTCGTGTACGCCTTGGTGTTGATCGCGCCAAAGTGTTAGCCAGAGCATTGCGCTGTCACCCTGCTGTGCTGGTTTTTCCTGGCTGGGATGTAGAACAAGAATCTGCAGCATAACCCAGGCACGCTTCGAGGATTGCGGCAATATTGGTAGCTGAAGGATATGCTACCTCAGATATAGAAGGTGGGGCGGTATTCATAAACTTCAATGCATAACAAGTGGCCGCAGCGGATCGCCAAAAACCCAGCCGCTGAGCCGCAATGTTGTGTCCGTTGACACCTGACACGTTACAGGGTACGCTCAGGCAATGATTCGAAGCTTCAAGCACAAAGGTTTGGCTAAATTCTTCAAGTCCGGCAGCACTGCAGGGATTCAGGCCGCTCATGCTAAGAGGCTTCGGCTTATTCTCGGTCGGCTAAATGCAGCGTCAGATTCCAAAGATATGGACTTGCCTGGCCTTCGGTTGCACGAACTCTCGGGAAACCGAACCAGAATTTGGTCAGTGACGGTCAGTGGTAACTGGCGAGTGACGTTTCGGTTTGAAAACGGAGATGCCGAGATAGTGAATTACGAAGATTATCACTAAAGGAGTTACCTATGTTGATGCACAATCCTCCCCACCCCGGTGAAGTATTGCGCGAGCTTTGCTTGGAGCCCCTTGGTCTGACGGTTACGGCGGCAGCAGAAGCGTTGGGCGTAAGCCGCAAAACTCTCAGCGCTGTGCTTAACGGCAAGGCTGGTATTAGTCCCGAAATGGCTATACGGCTTTCTATTGCGTTTGATACCTCGGCAGAAAGTTGGCTGAACCAGCAGTCTCAATATGAACTCTGGCATGCGGAGCAGCATCGTAATGAGCTCAGGGTTAAAAAGCTTGTCGCTGCCTGAAGCAGCACATAACCAAGCCATGCACACCGACGGGGATTCCGCTGCTCTTCATCCCCGCGGGTGATGGCAGGCGTTGGGCCTCTCAATTCAGTGCAATTACAATTATCGAAGGGAGCATTAAAGTGGAAAATTCTCAAACAGAATAAGCTGGATTTTGGGCTAGGACGGGCGCTGCATTGCTCGATACCCTATTGATTTTACTCGTCACATATCCCGTGTTGATAAGCATTTACGGATGGTCGTACTTTTGGAAAAGAGTGGAAAAGAGGGACACTCCCCATATTTTTTCGGCCTAAATTAAGTTGATTCTCATTCAGTCTTCCTTTATTCTGGCCCCATGCCCAGAATTGCTCGCATAGTCGCTCCAAGGTACCCTCACCATGTAACCCAGCGTGGCAATAATCGCTCGACCACCTTTTTCGATGACCAAGATCGCCTGACCTATCTAAAACTGCTTCAAAAATTCTCCACCCAGCACTCCCTGGGCATTTGGGCCTACTGTCTGATGGAAAACCATGTCCACCTGCTGGCGATTCCCGCACAACAGGAATCCCTGTCGCGTGGTGTCGGTCTGACGAATCAGGTCTATACCCAATACTTGAACCGTAAATTGAGGCAGAGCGGTCGCATCTGGCAAAATCGTTTTTTTTCCTGCATCGTTGAAGATGACACACATCTTTGGACAGTAGCGCGATATATCGAAAAGAATCCGTTGAAAGCTGGGCTGGTCGAAAGGGCTGAAGACTATCGTTGGTCCAGTGCCAAAGCGCATATCAAGGGGGCGGTCGACGATTTGCTGGTAAAGCCTTCCTGGCTACCTTTGGACGAGAGAAAAAATTATGCTGAATTTATGTTGCAAGAGGATAACAAGGCGGAAGCTATTATACGCAAGGCTACAAGCGCAGGTCGTCCCTACGGGTCGGAAGGATTCATTGAAAAAATGGAACGCCAACTGGATCAAATTTTGAAGTCGCGCAAGCCAGGAAGGCCAAGAAAGAAAACAGGGGAGTGTCCCTAGTTTTCGTAGATGCTGATGAGTATGGTTTTTTTTGGTTAACAGATTGTGGGAGCGTAACTTATCATGCCCGATGACAGCGTTACCGGAAAACGCTCGGGCGCAATGAATTTACGTCCCTAAAAGTAAATCGTTGCCGTGGTGATCCACTACAGTAATCCCTTTATCCCGCCGCCCTCAGGTCAGCTTCAATCCATCAACAAGGGGCGACAGGGAAATTCCCATGCCGGGAGATGTAATGGATATTGTCAAAGTCACGGAACTGCACAAATCCTATGGGGAGCTGGAGGCGGTCAAGGATGTCAGCTTCCGGGTTCGGCGCGGTGAGTGTTTCGGTCTGCTTGGGCCCAACGGAGCCGGAAAAACGACCACGATTCGCATGTTGTACGGTTTTACGCCCCGCGATGGTGGACGGCTAGAGCTGTTCGGTCTTGATATCGATAGTGACATTCGCGAGATTAAACGGCGCATCGGAATCTGCCAGCAGGAGGATTCCCTCGATCCCGACTTGTCCGTGCGGGAGAATCTGGTCGGGTTTGCCCGCTATTTTTCCGTCCCGAAGTATCAGGCTCAGCGGCGAGCCACGGAACTCCTTGATTTTTTTGCCCTCCAGAATCGTGCCGACGACCGGATTGTCGTTCTTTCCGGTGGCCTAAAGCGTCGCCTGATGCTCGCCCGTGCCCTGGTCAACGATCCCGAACTGTTGATTCTCGACGAACCTACGACCGGACTCGACCCGCAAAGCCGCCAATTGCTCTGGGACAAGCTGGCGGCGCTCAAGGCGCGGGGCCTGTCGATCCTGTTGACGACCCATTACATGGAAGAGGCAGAACGTCTTTGTGATCGTTTGGTGATTGTCGACCACGGGAAGATCCTGGTGGAAGGCAAACCACGGCAATTGGTCCGCGAGCTGGTGGGCGACAGCGTGTTGGAAATCAGCGATCCCGATCCTGACGTTCGCGCTTTTTTGGCCCGGGAATCCTGTCCCATTGAGGATCTCGGCAGCCGTCTGCTGGTGTATCTCAACAACGGCGATCAGTTGTTCCACAATCTGACCAGGGAGGTTCGCACGGAAGGGTGCATGCTGCGCCCGGCCGGCCTGGAAGATCTGTTTCTGAAATTGACTGGACGGGAGTTGCGCGAATGAAGTGGCCGCATCCCCATCAGATCAGTTATCGCACCCTGCGGGTTTGGCAGCGTAATTACGGCGTCTACCGCAAGACCTGGAAAATTTCTTTTGTGCCGCCGCTTCTCGAACCGATGCTGTATATATTGGCCTTTGGTGTGGGTCTGGCGGTAATGGTCGGCGACCTGAACTACGCCGGCCGGGAGCTGTCCTACACCAGCTTTATCGCGCCGGCTCTGGTCTCGGTGGCGATCATGTACAACGCCTTTTTTGAAACCACCTTCAACAGTTTTGTGCGGATGTACTGGCAGAAGACCTTCGATGCCCTGCTGGCGACGCCCCTTAATCTCGAAGAGATCATCCTGGGAGAAATGCTCTGGGCCGCTACTAAGGCGGTGATCGCTACCACCTTGATGGGAATCGTGATCACCCTGTTCGGACTTTTCGCTTTCCCTGGCGCATTGCTACTGATCCCTCTGGCTTTCCTGGGGGGGCTGCTCTTTGCCGGGTTGGGCATGATCTGCACGGCGCTGGTCAGGGGCATCGATATGTTCAATCTGCCGATCTTTCTCGGCATCACCCCGATGTTTCTATTCAGCGGTACTTTCTTCCCGTTGCAGAACCTGCCGGGCTGGGCACAGGCTCTGTCGCAGCTTCTACCCCTTACTCATCTGGTGGCGCTGGTACGTGGCTGCGCCCTGCATATCTGGAGTTATAGCCTTTGGCTGAGCCTGCTTTATCTGCTATTGGCTGTTGCTGTGGTTGTGCCCTTGGCCATCGCCTTGATGGTGCGCCGAATTGTTCGTTAGGCGTGGGTAGATTGAGAGGTATTGCGCCGAAGATTGACCGCCTCCGGGTCGGTAGGGGTAAAGTGTTTGAATATATAAAAGAGGTACACTCCCCATATTTTTCCGGCCTTAAAAGAGGGACAACCAAGAGGAGGTGAACCAGTGAAAGACAGGATAGGCGAAAAAATAGGTTGGACAGCGGGTTGGGCCGGTGGCTTCATCTGGGTTCTCGTGCTTTCTGTTCTCTTTATTTTCCAAGGAAAAACAGAGCAGGGGATATTCGGAATGGCCTTGGTTGGCACCGCTTTGTTCATGATTCTTGCTTTCTCACCATGGCGTTTTGCTTCAATGCATTATTGGAAGTTAATGCTTGCCCCATATGGGGTCTTTTTCCTATGTATCGTCTGGGCCATATGGTCATACGGTGGTTTGGGCGCTACCGGTTTGAATTGGTGGAATTTACTGTGGCTTTTGCCAATGCTGACGCCATTTGTAATTTTAAGCAAAAGAAAATGGTCAGATTCCGCCCAACACTTATCAGGCCCCCGTTCGTCAAGGGCAAACTAAGCCCGTGAACGAAAAAGATTGAGTCTTTTTGCTCTTTGAAAAGCGACTGATCCTCCAGGCGGAGTTCCGGGGACACCTTACTCATTAGCTTTGGGGCTTTCCAGCGTCGAAAAGGGGCTCCTACAAGTTAGGGCAAGCTCTTAATCGCGATTTGAAAAAATGAGCCGCAAACTGGCTAATGAGTATGGATGTCACCCGAACCACCGCCAGATCTGCAGGAGGCTACCGTACAGGCGGTTTTACAGCGGGCCCAAGCGCTGTCGGCGACGGAAGGATCCACAACCGAGTCCCTTTTGATGGCGAGACACTATGTATCCAGCCGGTTATGATTTACAATTTGTCAAAAGTTCGCTACTCACTGGTCATGAAAGACAGAATGAGGGGGTTTTAAGTTGAAAAAAATTATTCTTCCTTTCGGTGTGTGCTTGTTGTCGGGAAGCGGTATGTTTTTCATTTTTTCAGGAATTAATCAAGGGATGCAATGGGGACCA
>PWVL01000121.1 GCA_003561875.1 Desulfuromonadales bacterium
AGCCCTGGGACGCCATAACTTTGGTAATCGCCGCCGTCAGCGTCGTCTTGCCGTGGTCTACGTGACCGATGGTCCCGATATTGACATGAGGCTTGGTTCTCTGAAATTTTTCCTTTGACATTGCGTCAACCTCCCTTGTTTAAACTTTTCTGGTCTTGACTTGAGGTGGGGCCGCCAGAGCACTGACCGGGGCCGATAAAGTTTGCTCCAAAGCACGATTTCCGACATCGACCAAACAAAATGGAGCCCACAACCGGATTTGAACCGGTGACCTCATCCTTACCAAGGATGCGCTCTACCGACTGAGCTATGTGGGCCCTGCCTGATATTTCGCTTGTCGGATCTGCTACTCTTCTGAATTGGAGCGGGAAACGGGACTCGAACCCGCGACCCTCAGCTTGGAAGGCTGACGCTCTAGCCAACTGAGCTATTCCCGCCCGAGAAAACGACAACCAACTCTGCATGAAGCTTTGTGGATTCAGTGCCGGCAACGCATCCAGTACCGTCGGCGCAAGCCTCCTGGATAACGCATGCCAACACGCTGTCCGGCAAGGTTATTTGGTGGAGGGGGGAGGATTCGAACCTCCGAAGTCTACGACGTCAGATTTACAGTCTGATCCCTTTGGCCGCTCGGGAACCCCTCCAATGGAGTTTTCGATTATTCTAATTTTAATTTTTTTCCGTGCTTTCAGCCGACACAGGCCCTACTGGAGCTGGCGACAGGAATTGAACCCGCAACCTGCTGATTACAAGTCAGCTGCTCTACCAATTGAGCTACGCCAGCGCAGAAACGACAGACAGTCTTTATACACGGCAGCCATCCCTAATGCAAGGAACTTTTTAAAAATTGCCGTGAATCGAACAACGGCGACGTGTATATTATACTTTCTTCGCCCGTGTCAAGCAGATTCAGTAACTTTTTTGCTGTCGCCCGGTTTGCCTATGTCGCTCTCAACGCCTCTGCCGCAAAGCTTCAAACAGGGCGACAGAGGCCGCCACAGAAGCATTCAGGGAGGCAACCCTGCCGCGCAACGGAATTGCCAACAGCAAATCGCAATGGGACCGGCTGTTGGGCCGCAAACCGACTCCCTCGCTGCCCACAACCAATGCCAGATTTCCGCACAGGTCGGTGCTGTAAAGATCAGCTGCCCCGGCTTCACCTGCCAAAC
The DNA here is from genome assembly GCA_003561875.1 of Desulfuromonadales bacterium. Classification (GTDB taxonomy): domain Bacteria; phylum Desulfobacterota; class Desulfuromonadia; order Desulfuromonadales; family Syntrophotaleaceae; genus SLLR01. The sequence goes on from PWVL01000121.1 coordinate 1,170, forward strand.
CGTAAACCCAGATTCCTTCCCTGCGCAAGGCGTCAAGAGTGCGGGACAGGTTGGTCACCTGGCATAGGGGGACATGCTCCAGAGCCCCGGCAGAAACCTTGTCAACCGTAGCTGTTACCGGGCAGGATCGATCTTTCGGGACGATCACTCCCTGACATCCCGCCCCATCGGCACTTCGCAGAATCGCTCCCAGATTATGCGGATCGGTAATGCCGTCAAGCACGAGAAAAAACGCCGCCTCCCCCGATGTCCGCCACCTTGCCAGCAAATCTTCCAAAGGCAGATAGGCGAAGGCTTCCATTTCAAGCACGGCGCCTTGGTGATGGCCATGCCCCGCCAACCGGTCCAGTTCCCGCTTGTCGTGGTAGCTTACCGGCACACCGGCCGCCCGCCCTTCACGGAGCAACCGGGCCAAGCGCGGCGAGGGATGGTTCTTCTGCAACAGCAGCGCAAGGGGGCGTCGTCTTGAGCTGCGCAGGCCCTCGCTTACCGCGTTGATTCCGTGGACACGATCAGCCACGGGCATCCCCGTCGAGGGCTGCCACCATTTCTTCCAGAATCGCCGCAGCCGCCCATTGCGGATCCGCAGCCCGGGCAATAGGCCGCCCGATCACCAGGTAGTCTGCCCCGGCCACCAGCGCCGCAGCGGGCGTGGCAATCCGTTTCTGATCGTCCACAGCGGCAAACGCCGGACGTACTCCCGGAGTTACAATCACGAACTCCCGGCCACAGGCCCGGCGAATCAGCGGAACTTCCCAGGGTGACGCAACCACCCCGTCCATACCTGCTTCACGGGCCAGCCGCGCCAACCGAACCACCATTTCGTCCACCGGGCGCTGCAGTCCAATCTCCGACAGGGTTTGCTGGTCGCTGGAGGTCAGGATGGTGACGGCAAGCAACAAAGGCCGGTCCAGCTTTTCGGCGCGGCAGCATTCCGCTACCGCCGCTACCGCTTCCCTCATCATGGCCGCACCCCCGAGGGCGTGGACGTTAACCATCCGCACCCCGAGGCGGCAGGCCTCCACCGTGGCTCGCGCCACCGTATGGGGAATATCGTGAAATTTAAGGTCGAGAAATACTTTGCCGCCGCGCTTTCGAACCCCTCGCACAATCTCGGGGCCACAGCGGGTAAACAACTGCTTGCCAATCTTGAACAGACCGACCTTCTCGTGCAACTGCTCGACCCAATACTCCGCCGCACGCGGGCAATCGACATCCAGGGCAAAAATAAGCCGTTGCCGCGCCGTCTCAATCATTTTTCTTCTCCAGAATTTCCTTGACCCGCCGGGGGATCTCCTGCACCCGCTGCAGCAATTCGGCAGATGCGGCGCTGCCCAGATCCCGCCGCGCCGCATGGCAGGCCATGTACACCAGTTCACTCAGGGCTTCCACCAGCAGTTTCTTTTTGTCCTGTTCCTCAAGGCCGGCCAAGTTGGCCAGAATGCGACCGCCGTCCAGGGAACCGTCCTCGCGCAGGCTGACATCACGAAAAACATAGGAAATCGGCGAGGGAAAGGTCCGAAGGAAATTGCGGTATTCGTCCATGATGCGCGGGTTGACTTCGACAACGCGCTGATAAAGCAGCGTCAGGACTCCGTTGAAAATCTTGATGATGTCGCCGATATCTCCGCCCACGTCGAAAACAGGAGCTTCCTCCATGCGAATCAGTCCCTTGCCGACAAGCTGGTGCAATATTTTAAGTCCCTCCAACTCCACCATGGCACTGCGTCGAAGGACTGATTTCACGTTCAGGCGACCGAGGCCGATGATCTCAAGCAGGGACTGTTCCTGTTCGCTGAGAGTTCCGGGATTCTTTTCCGTCGGGACGGGGATTGCTTCCAGGGAACGCACCTGACGCATGTACAGGGTTCGCTCATCGATACGCCGCAAGCCTTCCATGATCAGATTCTGTGTACTGGAAGAAAGACGGACCGCCTGTTCCTCCTCCGCCTCCCTCGTTTCGTAATAAAAGCTGCCTTCCGTTATGGAAAAGAGGTTGTAGACACACACCTCCACCTGATAGCGGGTCGCCAACCACAAATCCTTGGCTGTGATGATCTTTTTTTCCACCAGGCACTTGCCGATCTGAGTCTGGCTGCCGGCCAGCTGGCGGGCCTTCTGCAGGCCGTCCCGGTCAAGCTTGCCCTGCTCGTGCAGAATCTCGCACAGGTGCTCATCGGCAAAGGTGCTTGCAACAAATACGATTTCACCTGTCTTGAAGAAGAGTTCCTTGCGCCCCCCCTGCAACTCCAGACACAACACCCCGGTTTTGCGGAACATATTCAGAAAGGACAGCAGATCGACCAGGGCCACTTCTCCCAGCCGACCGGCCATCTGCACCGAACTGGCACTGGCAGCAAACAGCAGATGTCCGGAACTGTGCGAGACGATTTCCAGGGGACGTCCACCCAGTTCTTTTGTCGCATAGACAGGCAACGCAAGGCGACCGCTGGCATCAATGCGGGTCTGCTTCATGCTACGCTCCTTTATTCTTCTGCACAGAAAAACTCGCGCTGCTGTGATCAGGACAGGGCCTGACGAACAATCCCGGCCAGTTGCGAGGCCGCTTCGGCGAGAGGCAGCAGGCTCCGGTCGCCATTCGAACGCTTCTGCAGTTCTACTGCCTGCTCCTTGAGTCCCCGCGAGCCGACAGTCAGGCGCAGGGGGATGCCGAGCAGGTCAGCATCCTTGAACTTGCTGCCGGGTCGCTCGTCGCGATCATCCAACAGCACTTCGACCCCGAGAGCCTGCAGTTCGCCGTACAGAACTTCCGCCGCCCGCATGACATCCTCTTCTTTGGGGTTGACCACCGTGATCAGAACCTGAAAAGGGGCGATGGGCAGGGGAAATACGATACCGTTTTCGTCATGGTTCTGCTCGATGGCGGAAGCGACCGTGCGACCGATGCCGATGCCGTAGCAACCCATGAACAGAATCCGCTCCCTGCCCTGGTCATCCAGCACCGTGGCGCCCAAAGCTTCGGAATATTTGGTGCCCAGCTTGAAAACGTGGCCTACCTCAATCCCTCGCCAGCTTTCCAGTCGGCCGTCGCAGCGGGGGCAGGGATCACCAGCACCGGCCACGCGCAAATCGGCAAAAGTCTCCACTAGAACATCGCGTTGCAAATTGACCCCAAGGTAGTGACTGTCCTCGACATTGGCGCCCGTGACAAAATCGGCCATGCCGGCCACTTCGTAATCAGCCAGCAGCCGCAGGTTCAGTCCCACCGGGCCGGCAAAGCCGCTGGGGGCACCGGTTTTCCGTCTTACAACCTCCTCGTCGGCAAGCGTCACCTCGGCGCAGCCCAACAGACGGCACAGCTTGATCTCGTTGAGTTCCCGATCGCCGCGCAGCAGGACCGCCGCGATTTCTCCCGTATCGGTCTGCAGTATGAGGGTTTTAACCAACTGCTGCGGCGCAATGCCGAGAAAACCGGTGACCTCCTCCACGGTGCGCCGCCCGGGGGTGGCAACCTGGCGCAACTCCTCGGCCGGCTCCGCTGGCTTTATTGACCCGGGCAATAGTTCCGCTTTCTCCACATTGGCGGCGTAGGCACAGCGATCACAGGAAACAATGGCGTCTTCTCCCGATTCGGCCAGAACCATGAATTCATGGGACGAGGAACCGCCGATATTACCCGTATCGGCTTCCACGGCCCGAAATTTCAGGCCGCAGCGCTCGAAAATCCGCCGATAGGCCTGGAACATCTTTTCATAAGCGACATCCGCCCCGGCCTCATCCAGGTCGAAGGAGTAGGCATCCTTCATGATAAATTCACGCCCGCGCATCAATCCGAACCGGGGCCGAATTTCGTCGCGAAACTTGGTTTGAATCTGATACAGATTGAGAGGCAGTTGCCGATAGGAGCGCACCGTATTGCGCACGACATCGGTGACGACTTCCTCGTGGGTGGGCCCCAGACAGAATCCGGTTTCCTTGCGATCCTGAAGACGCAGCAACTCACGGCCGTATTGCTCCCAGCGCCCGGATTCCTGCCATAACTCGGAAGGAACAACCATGGGCATGAGAAGTTCCAGCGCTCCGGCCCGCTCCATTTCCTCACGAACGATCTGCTCCACCTTGCGGATCGCCCGCAGTCCGAAAGGCAGATAGTTGTAGATGCCGGCGGCCACTTTGCGAATCATGCCGGCGCGCAGCATCAGCTGGTGACTGGCGATTTCGGCATCGGCCGGAGTTTCCTTGAGGGTTGCAAGCAGATAACGGGAATAGCGCATGAACGTAGACCTCTGGCGAGACGGGTTAGACAGACTGTGGCGGCGTTGGAAAGCAGGGACAAAACAGGGTAAAAATGTCCATTTACGGGGCAGAAACTAGCTTATTTAAAAGCGAAATGCAAGCGATCTCACTTTCCCCGAGGCTGTTTGACGACTTTTCGCCGGCCACCGCAGGGTTTCGTGGACATTTTCCCGTTAATGGACTACTGTTCTGCTCTCAACCAACCCTGAATTGCTTTAGCGGAGATTGGCCATGGATCAACGACTCAATGCCGGTATCTTCCTGCGGCTGATGGCCGCCGGAACTCCCCTTCTGCTGGTCGTCACCAGCAACGAACCCCGCAGCGAAGCCCTCATCACCCGCGCCTTGCAACAAGGCTTCAAGGACATGCCGGAACCTCGAACCTGGACCTGTACCGACGGCTTTGCCGGCCAGCAGGATACGACAGATCCGGTCCGGGCTCTGAACTGGGTGGCGGCACAGGAAGGGCGCGGCGTCTATCTGTTCAAAGACCTGCACTGGTTCTGGCAGGATAACCCCTATATTCAGCGACACATCAAGGAGCTTGCCGGCTCGCGCCGCACTACCGGAAAAATGCTGGTGCTGCTCTGCCCTGTCGTCGACATTCCGCCAGCCCTTCAGCCCCTGTTCAAAGTTCTGCGCCACGCCCTGCCCGACCGGGCGGAGATTCGCAGCTATCTGCAGGCTTGTCGGGACAAGGATGGCACTCTCGGCACCATGATCGTCGACGACCAGGATCTCAACCGCCTGACCCTGGCCGCCCAGGGCCTGGATCTGCGGGATATCGATCAGGCCCTGCGCCAGGGTCGACTGGCTCGGGAAGGTGGTTTGGAACAGATCCGCGAAGCCCTGTTTCAAGACAAAAAACAGATGCTGGCCCGGACCGGAATCATGGACTTCGTCGACAATCCCGTCGATGCTATCCAAGTGGGGGGGATGGAAAATCTCAAACACTGGATGGAAAAACGGGAACAGGCCTTCGGCGCCACCGAACTGGCGGCGGGCCACAACCTGCCCAAAGGGGTGCTGATGATGGGCATCAGCGGCTGCGGTAAGAGCCTGTTCGTCAAGGCGATCGCCGCCCGCTGGCATCTGCCGCTGGTACGTCTCGACATGGCCACCGTCTATGAAGGCACTTACGGCTCCCCCGAAGGCAGCCTGCGTCGCGCCTGCGTCCTGGCGGAAGCCCTCTCACCCTGCGTATTGTGGATCGATGAAATCGAGGCCGGAATCTCCAACCAGGGGTTCAAATCCGAAGGCGGGGCCGCCTCCCGGGTGCTCGGTTATTTTCTGACCTGGATGCAGGAAAAGCAGGCGCCGGTGTTTGTCGCCGCCACCGCCAACGCCATTGAACTGCTGCCCGCCGAAATGCTCCGCAAGGGACGTTTTGACGAAATCTTCTACATCTCCCTTCCCGGCCTTGAAGAACGGGAGGAGATCTTCACCATTCATTTGCAGCGCCGGGGTTTCCAGCCGGGCGATTTTTCTCCTTCCATGCTGGCCCATTCCGCCAAAGGCTTTTCAGGCGCGGAAATCGAGCAGGCCGTGGCGTCCGGCCAGTTCGAAGCCCTGGCCCAGGGCCGCACCCTCGTCCAGCAGGACATCATGGAAGCCATCGGTCGCACGGTGCCCATCTCAGTCACTATGGCCGAACAGATTAAAAAGATCGAGGCCTGGGCTTTCAAACGTGCCGTTCCCGCCAGCCGACAGAGCGGCCGCTGACATCCGCCGGCAAAGAACGGGCCGCCTGTGGTTCCCAGGCGGCCCGCCTCTTCTCCTAGTCTCCTCATCCCGCCGTGGTTAACAACCCCATGGCGCTTTTTCATTCGGGCATAATCGCGTCCACCGGACAGACATCGTCACAGGCTCCGCAATCGGTACACACCCCCTGGTCAATGACGTGGATGTCTCCCTCCTCACTGATGGCGTCCACCGGACAGACATCGACGCAAGCTCCGCAATTGATACAGTCTTCCGTAATGTGATGTGTTGCCATGACTGAACCTCCTTTTGGGCTAATGTTTCTGATGGACAAACTTCTAGTAGAATAGCGAATCACTGCGGCTTGTCCAGCAGGAGGGGCTATTTCAGCCCCCTGTCCAAATAGGCGGCGGCTGGTATAGTTCTTTTGTAGTGTCCATCTGGAAACTCCGGATTGATATAGCGAGGTTTTCCTATGGGAAACGAACAATTTTTCGTTGTGCCAGGGAAAACAACGTCGCAGATGAACGCTACCACAGCGGACCATTGTGCAGGATAGCGCACTGTGACAGCGAAGCTGCCCGAAGGGTAAAGACCAGGGATGGCCTGAATCAAAAGGGTCGTTTCCGGATGAAAACCAGGTATCCGGTTCAATACGAAGCCGAAAAAGGAATAGCCCATGTTTACCCTGGTCAGCAACGACCTCATGGCCCCCAACCTGCATCGCCTGGTCATTCGGGCTCCGCGCATCGCCCTCGCCCGTCGACCCGGCCAGTTTCTCATCGTGCACGCCGACCAGCAGTCGGAGCGCATTCCCCTGACCATCGCCGATGCCGATCCCCACGCCGGAACTGTCACCCTGTTTGTCCAGGCGGTCGGGTATTCCACCTGCCGACTGGTGTCCTTGCCTGCGGGGGCCTCTCTGCGTGACCTGGCGGGTCCCCTGGGGCGGCCGGCGGAAATCGCCGAGTGGGGCCGGCTTGTCTGTGTCGGCGGCGGTGTCGGCACAGCGGTGCTCTATCCCCTGGCCAAAGCTCTTGCCGAGGTCGGCAATCAGGTTATCTGCGTAATTGGCGGGCGCAGCGCCGAATATATTCTTCTGGCTGACGAACTGGCGGAATTCTCCAGCGAAGTACGAATCGCCACGGAAGATGGCAGCCGTGGCAAACAGGGCCTGGTCACGCAGGTGCTTCAAGAACTCCTGGCCGATCCTCGAATGATTCCCCGAATCGTTTATGTTGTCGGGCCGGTTCCGATGATGCGGGCGGTGGCCGAAATGACCCGCCCCCATAAAATCCGGACCATTGTCAGCCTGAATCCGATCATGATCGACGGTACCGGAATGTGCGGCGGATGCCGGGTGATGGTTGGCGGTGAAATGAAATTCGCCTGCGTCGACGGTCCGGAATTCGACGGCCATCAGGTCGATTTCGAATTGCTCGCCGATCGGCTCACCACCTACCGCGATCAGGAAGCGCGCATGCTCCAGCGCCTGGATGAAAAAAACCGGCCCGGGCCTTGACCGCCGTCACCCGCTTCCGATCCTCAGCGGCCGGACAAGGCAGTCCATGGACAGAAAAACGCTCTTCTCAGCCAGGGGAAACTGTGGAACGGCGGGACTTGAGCCATTGCAGAAAGTAATAAACGACCAACCCGACTAAAAACCCGATCCCCATGTTGATCCACAGGGAAACGGCCAAGGTCGTCAGCAACGGGACGAGGTCGAGATCGCAACGGACATCCCGGGCGAACTTGGTCATTTCGATGCCAACCAGAAACATCATCGCGCCAATGATCGGCACCGGAAAGGCCGCGAACAAACCGGCGATAGAACCTGCCAGCAGCAGCCCCATGGCCACCTCCAGCAGCCCCTCGATGATGTTGGCACCGCCGGTACGTGCGCCGTAGTAGTACTGACCGGCGAGACCGCCGGCACCGTGGCACAGGGGCATCCCGCCGAACAGCGGGCTGATCAGGTTGATGACGCCCATGTTGAGGGCGAGACGGGACTCGCTCACCGACCGCTCCGGCCAGTACTGCTTGATCAGCACCGCGGTGGCGATCACCGCGTTGGTGGCGGTAAGGGGCAGCTGGGAAAAACCGGCCCGAACCAGCGACTGCCAGATCTCCTCCAGGGAAAATCCGGTGCGTTGCGGCAGGGCGAAAGCCGGTGTCTGCAGTTCGGCGAAGTGACCTTTGACAAACATGATGCCGACACCGAGCACCATAAGCACCAAGGCCGCCGGGGCATAACGGTTACGGCGCAGGAGCAGCACAATAGCTACGGAAAACAATCCAAGAAGCCAGCCTCCCGGAGCGATCATCTTCAGAGCCTGCACCGCCAGCAAGACGCCCAGCGCCAGTTGGATGCCTCGTACCACCGACCTCGGCGTGACCCGGGCCAGCCAGCCCATCAGCCCGGTCAGGGCCAGGAACAGGCACAGAATCCCCATGGCAAATCCGGAAGCATAGACCAGGGAAGGACTCCACTGCTGAGCGATCGCCACCGCCGCGAGCACTTTCATCGGCTCCACCGGCATGGGCAGCCGATAGACCAGCCCGGTCACGATGTTGGTCAGCCCCATCATCACCAGCAGGCCGGCGGGATCCAGACCGCAGACGACGATGTAGCCGATCGCCAGGGGAAAGAGAACTCCGAAATCCCCCATGGAACCGGCCATCTCCCGCAAGCTGAATTCGTAAGCGCCGATCTTCACTCGCCAACCTCCCCTTGCAAAAAAACCGAACGACAAACGCCCTGCCGAGATCCGGACAGGGCGTTTATTCTTACATTCGTCAGGGGCTATTCATAGAGAAAAAACAGCTGCTGGCCGTTCATTTTGAAGTCGGCGATAGCCTGTTGCCCTTCGGGAGAGGTCAGGTAGGCAATAAAGGCCATGGCCAGTTCGTAATTGATGTGGGGATGGCGCAGGGGATTAACCGCAATAATCCCGTAAGGATTGAACAGACAGGCATCGCCCTGGTAGACAATCGACAGATCGATGCGACCCTGATAGGCAATGTAGGTCGCCCGGTCGGTCAGGGCATAGGCCTGAAGTTCGTTGGCCATGGTCAGCACCTCCCCCATGCCCTGACCGGCCTCCACGTACCAGCGTCCCGCCGGCTTCACCCCGGCCTCTTTCCAGAGGCTCCGTTCCATGACGTGAGTTCCGGAGGCATCCCCGCGGGAGACGAAACGGGCCCGGCCATGGGCGAGGCGTTGCATCACATCCTGCAGATCCTGGGCCCCACTCAGCTTCGCAGGGTCGGCGGCAGGGCCGACAATAACAAAATCGTTGTACATCACGTCGCGCCGGTTGACACCGTGGCCGGCTTCCACAAAGGCGTCCTCCAGGCTGCGCGCATGCACCAGGGTGACGTCCACGTCACCATTCTCGGCGACCTTGAGAGCCTTGCCGGTACCGACGGCAATCACATCAACGGTGCAGTCGCAGCGTTCTTCAAATGCGGGCAGCACCGCCCTTAAAAGTCCCGAGTTTTCCGTCGAGGTGGTGGTCGACAATCGAAGACGTTGACCAGCCAAAGCGCTGACAGTGAAGAAAAACAACAGAATCAGTGTTGAAAGGGCTAGGCAAGAGAATGATTTCATGGGCTGCGTTCCTCCTCATACGCCGAGCCGGCGGTTGAAAATTTGTCGGCGGCAGCTCTGAACGCTTGCTGAAAGATTGTCGCCGAGAACCGGGCCACATGTTATCACCCAGACTACACAACGACAACTGAATTATCACCGCAAATATACAGCGTCAAACTTTTTCCAGAAGCAATCCTTCCTCGCCCAGACTCTTGTTGGCATCCAGCAACAGTTCTTCAGCCGAGACCACTCCGACAGCACTGGTTTCCCAGGGAGCCAGCAGATAGGTTTGGCCAAGACGCATCAGGGTTGCCCGATCCACCGCCAGAATCGCCTCCCGAAGTGCCTGGCGCTGGGTGGGATCGACGCCCTGCAGGCAATAGCCGAATTCACGCTGCCCCTTTCCGGCCGGAGACAAGGGCCGGTCGAGGGTGCCGAACACCGCCAGAATCGCCTCGCGAATGTCTGCTTCGCCAAAACCGCCGGCGGCGACCCATTCCGCGGCCCGTCGATAAACCTGGAGGGTACGAAGAAGATGGGGATCCCGATAGGAAAGCATGGCAAAGAGCCCCAGTTGGGCATCGTAACTGGCCATGCCGCCATAGGCTCCGCCCTTCTCGCGAATCTCGCGGTGCAGATAGCAGGACCGCAACAGCTTGGCCAGCACCAGCAAGCCCGCTGTGTCGGGGTGAAGCAGGGGTACGGCCTGAAACACCCGGGCCACATACGAAACCGGCACCGCTGCCGCCCAACCTGTCGCCGCATCTCCCCTGGCCAACTCTACCGGCCGGCACTGGGGCACGGCTTCATTCGGCAAGGTTTCGAGAAACTCCTTCAGCGCCGCGGTCATTGCCGGCAGATCGGTTTCCTCGGCGGTCAGAGCGCAGCGAACCCGGGAACGGCATAACAACAGGCGCGCCAGTCGTTGCATATCGGCGGCGAAATCGGCCAGTAGTTCCGGCTTGCGGGCCGCCAGGGCCTTGACCGAGCGCAGCAACCGCAGGCCGCCCCACTCTTCCCGAAGTCGACCGCAGGAGGAGAGCGCGGCTCCGGCGCTGCGGGCGGCGTAGCTGTGCCCGGAACTGGCCACGCTGTTTTGCAGCGAGACGCTCACCTGGTTGATCACTGTGTGCAGACGCTGCAGATCGGTAAAATCGGGAGCGACGAACAGGTCCCGCAGAATCGCAAACAACTCCTGCTGATTGCGCATCAGGGCCTTCCCCTGAATTTCCAGGGCGATCTGAAACTCCTCCAGGGAGCCGGGATCGCAGATCACCGTTCCGCTGGCCTGAATCCCGCCGGTGGCGGCATTGATCCGCTCCGACATGCGCAGGTAATCCAGTCCGCCCGCGCCGATCTTGGTCAGCAGGGCACTGAACAGGGGAACCATGGGAATCAGATCAGCCGGCAGATCGTTCATCACCAGGCTGGCGGTGAAGTAGCCAATGCCGTTGGTCGGCTGGGGGAACAGATAGAGGGGACAACCGGCCGGTCTGTCCTGGCGGACGGCGATCAATCGCTCGGTGGCGGGAATATCGCTCAGTGCCAGGGTCGGCAGAGAACTGAGATCCTCCACTTGCTCCTGGGCCCGTTGCAGCTCTTCGGCCTGCTGCACCAGTGCCGCCCGATCAGCCTCTCCGAGACCCTCGGCCCGCAGCCGCAGGCGTTCGGCCAGCCGCTGCTCCTGCTGCGGCCCCAGATCCCTGTCGGGCTGCAGCAGCAGGGTCACGCGGTGCGGATTGTCCAGCAACTGGCGGCGGATCAGATTCTGGAAAAACGGCCCCTCCTGCAACTCCCGCCGCAGCCGTGCCAGGCTGTCGTCAAAGCGCAGGGGCGAGACCGGGTCGTCGTTGTGCAGCCAGGGACCGAACAGCCGCATGAGCAGCAGCAGGGCGTACGGATACTGATCCCCCGCCACTTCACGGTGCGCGAACTCCAGTTGGTGCAGGGCGGCGTCGATCTGCTTTTGGTCGAAACCGGTTCGAGCCACCTGCTCCAGCGTCTCCAGCACCAGGTTCTCGATGGCCTCCGTCTGCTCGGGATCGGTGCCCTGAAGACCCGCCGCCAGATAGGTTTCCCGCTGGTCTTCATGGTAGCCGGTTCCCGGCGCCAGGTTCTGGCCCAGACCCGAATCCATCAACGCCCGATACAGGGGGGCCGCCGGATGGCCGAGGAGCAGCTGGGACAACAGGCTCATGGCAAGATTTTCATAGCTGTCCGACAAAGGACAGGTCAGCCAGGCGACCTGCACCATGGAACGCTTCTCCAGAGGATCGTTTTCATCGACGGGAAACCCCTCGCTGACCCGTTTCGGCGCGGCAAAACGAACCTCGTCGGCAACCGCGGTGTTCACCTCGAGCGGCGCAAAAGCCTTAAGCACCTGCGCTTCCATCACCGCCAGATGATCTTCCAGGGGCAGATTGCCATAACTGAAGAAGTAGGCGTTGGCCGGATGGTAATAGGTCTGATGAAAGGCCACCAGCTGCTCGTGGGTCAGATCGAGAATGGCCTCCGGCTCTCCCCCAGAGTTGTGCCCGTAGGTGGTGGTGGGAAACAGGGCACGGGTCAGGCGCCGATGCAGCAGGGAGGCGGGATCGGCCATGGCCCCCTTCATTTCGTTGTACACCACGCCCTTGAAGGTCAGCTCCGACCGGGCATTCAAAGGATCGGCAAATTCCAGCCGGTGCCCTTCCTGGCGAAAGTCCCGCTCCCGCAGCAGAGGGAAAAAAGCTGCGTCCAGATAGACGCCCATAAGGTTATAGAAGTCCTTGATGTTCTGGGATGAAAAGGGATAGAGGGTCCAGTCGCTGGAGGTCAGGGCGTTCATGAAGGTGTTGAGGCTGCGCTTGAGCATGGTGAAAAAAGGGTCTCGCACCGGATAGCGCCGGGACCCGCACAATACCGTGTGTTCGAGGATATGCGCCACACCGGTAGAATCTTCCGGCGTGGTGCGGAAGCCGACCCCGAACAAATTGTTGTCATCTTTGCAAGCCAGGTGCACCATGCGGGAACCAAGCCGCTCGTGGCGCAGTTCGATGAGGGTCAGATTCAGTTCGCTCAGGGGGGTGACGCCGGTCACGACAAAGCCGTGCTGCCGCCGACCCAGCTGCCAGAGGCTTTCCATCATAAGACGCTGACTCCTTTGGTCCGAAGAACCAGAAAAAAATGCCCGGCGTATCCGGGCCTTAAAGACGCGGCCATCGTTCCCCTGGTGGAAAAAACGGACCGAAACCGATAACCAGATGGCGTTGGCCGATGTGTTTTGCCCTTCGGCTCAGAGCGTCCCTACCCCTTGTCCGGCGGTCACGGACGGAGCATGAAAGTCGATGACAATGGCCGTACAGTCGTCCATGGGCGGATCGTCGACACCGAACTGCCGCAGTGCATCGAACAACTGCTCAAGAAAGTCCAGATGGGTATTGTCATGTTCTCTCAGCAACCGGACGATCCGTTCCGTTCCAAAAAAATCCCCGGCCCGGTTGTGACTTTCACTGAGCCCGTCGGTATACAGCAACAACCGATCCTGCGGCTCGAACACAAACACCCGCTCTTCAAGCTCCAGGTCGCTGAAATAGCCCAGCGGCGAAGCCGTGGCCTCCAACGAAAAAATCTCGTCGCCGCGCCGCACCAGCGGTGCCACCTGGCCGGCGTTCACATAGCGCATACGCAAGGAGGCCCGGTCGATAATGCCGAAAAACAGCGTCGAGGAGAAGTAATGATCGAAACGCAGCGAACGGCGCGCAAAAAGCTGCAGGAACTCGTTGGCCTCGACCACCAGTTGTTGCGGGCGAATGCCATTGGTGGAGGCGCGATGGAGATAGCCGTAAAGCAGGGCCATCACCACCGAAGCCTGCAGGCCGTGACCGGTCACGTCTCCCAGAAACACCACCTGGCCGCCGTCGGTCAAAGGAATGAACTCATAGAAATCGCCGCCGAGAGCCAGTGCCATACGGTTCTTGATCCCCATGCAGCACCAGTCGCAGGACGGCGAACTCCGGGGCAAGAGCAGGCGCTGCACCTTGCCGGCCAGATCCAGATCACTGGCGGAGGGAAGACTCATGATCCCTCCGGCGATGGTTGTGCAGCAGCCAGGGCATCCTGCAGACGCCGGTCCAGCAGGTGGCGTGGCTGAATATTGCCCAGGGCGCCAAGCAGGCTGCTCCGCAGGTGGGGAATCTCTACGCTCAATTCCTGAATCAGATTTTTCATGCGACGGCGGTTCCGGTCTCCCTGACTCCCCGCAGGACAGGCGCAGGCGATCAGGGGAAAATTGTTCTGTTGGCTGAAGGCGGCGATATCTTGCTCCTCCACATACACCAGAGGCCGGATCACCGTGTGTCGGCCGTTGTCGGCCAGCAGTCTGGGGCTCATGGCCTTGAGAGTACCGACAAAAAACTGGTTGAGCAACAAGGTTTCGATAAAATCGTCCAGATGGTGGCCCAGCGCCAGTTTGTTGCAGCCCAACTCATCGGCCACCGAATACAGCACTCCCCGCCGCAGGCGGGCGCAGAAAGCACAGTAGGAGGAACCGGGACGGCGCTTGGTTTCGATGATCTGATAACAATCGGTCTGCTCCATACGGTGGGCAAACCCGTGCTCCTGCAGGTGCGCGGCCAGCGCCCTGGTGTCGTATCCGGGGAACCCCGGATGCACATTGACCGCGATCAGTTCATAGCGTACCGGTGCCCGCCGCCGCAGGCTGTCGAGAACATGCAGCAAGGTGTAGCTGTCCTTGCCGCCGGAAACCGCCACGGCGATGCGATCGCCTTCTTCAATGAGCTGGAAATCGCCGATGGCCTTGCCGACCTGCTTGCGGATTTTACGGAATAGTCGGGCTTCAGTGATGCTCAAGGCTGCTTCCTCCAGAGCCTGCAAGGGATTTTTCGCAACGGCGCAAACCCCGCAGGGAGGGGCCGACAGCAATCGGGAGGGATGAAAATCCCTCCGTCGCTAGGGCTATGTAAGTTATTTTCACAAAATTTGCAAGCCGCGCCCCTTCAGTCCGCGCCTGCCTCCGTATCAGCATGGGGCGCTCGCCCGGCCAGCCCCAGCAGCCCGCGCAGATCTTCCAGCACCAGGTACAGGGCCGGTATCAACAACAGCGTAATGCCCGTGGCGAAGAGAATGCCGAACCCCAGGGAGATGGCCATGGGAATCAGGAACTGGGCCTGCACGCTGCGTTCCAGAATCATCGGCGCCAACCCGAAGAACGTGGTCAAAGAGGTCAGCAGGACCGGTCGAAAACGCCTCTGACCGGCGTCCAGTACCGCCGCAAGCGGATCATCGCCGCCCTGGCGATGGTTACGATTGATCCGGTCAATCAGCAGCAGGGAGTCGTTGACCACCACCCCGGTTAGGGCGACGATGCCGAAAAGGCTCAGAATGGACAGGTCGTAGCCCATGAGCAGGTGGCCGCCCAACGCCCCGACAATGCCGAAGGGGATGGCGGCCATGATGATCAGGGGCTGACTGTAGCTGCGAAAGGGAATGGCCAGCAAGGCAAAGATGCCGAACAGCGCCAGCTGGAAGCCGATGGCCATGCTGGCCAGGGACTGCCTTAGCTCTTTTTGCTCCCCTTCCAGATCAAAGGCCAGACCGGGATAGTCCCGTTCCAGACGGGGCAGCAGCCCGGCCTGCAATTCCTCCAGAATCTCCCGGGCATTGGCAATACGGCTGTCGACGCTGGCAGTCACGTTAACGACCCTCCGTCGATCGGCACGCCGAATCTCGGCGTAACCCCGCCCCCGTTCCAGCCGTGCGGCCCGACCCAGAGGCAATTCGCCGCCCTCGGGGGTGCGAATCCGCAGGTTCTCTAATCCCCACAGACTCTGTCGGTCCTGTTCCGGGTAGCGCACCATCACCTTGACTTCGTTACGCCCCCGCTGCAGCCGCAACGCTTCAGCGCCGTAAAATGCTCCTCGGACCTGGCGGCCCAGTTCTTCTTCGCTGACTCCCAGGGTGCGGGCTTCCGAGGTCAGCCGAATCTTCAGTTCCTGCTTACCAAAACGATGGGAATCCTCAATGTCGCCGACACCCGGGTAGTTGCCGAGTTCCGTCCTGATGCGGGTGGCAGCGGCGGACAGTACCGAAAAATCCTCATGGGCCAGTTGTATGTCGATGTTGGCTCCCATGCGCACCAGATCGGACTCAAAGACCAGGGATTCGACCCCGGGCACCTCGCCGACCTTGCGGCGCCAGGCAGAGGCAACCACGGAGGCGGACAACTGCCGCTGCTCGCTGGGGGCAAGCAACAGCGCAATCTCTGCCAGGTGTGCCCCGTTGTTCCCGTCGCCGGCGATCGGACCCCCGTCCGGCAGCGTGCCGCCGACCACCGCGTAAAAATGACGCAGCAGATCAGCCTCCCCCGGCTTTTGGGCCTCCAGCTCGGCGATGGCCTCCATGGCCCGCTCTTCGACATGACGCCTGACCCGGTCGGTCTCCGCCACCGGGGTGCCCGGCGGCATCCGCAGCGAGGCCGTCACCACGTCGCCGTCCACTTCGGGCATGAAGGTAAACTTCACGATGCCGCCGCGAACCACACCGACGGCCAGCAGCAATAAAAGCACCGCAGCGGCCAGAGTGGTGTAACGATAGACCAGACAGGTTTCCAGGGCTCGGTGATAAGGCCCGGAGATGAAACGCTCCAGCAGCACGCCGAACCTCCGCCGCAGGCCGTCGATACGGCCCAGAATACCGCCGTCAATCGGTCGCCGCCGCCCCAGAGCCAGATGCGCAGGCAGTACGAACAGGGACTCCACCAGAGACATCAGGACCAGGGTGATGACAATGATCGGTATCACCCCGACGAACTTGCCCATGATGCCGCTGACAAACAGCAGCGGCG
>PWVL01000014.1 GCA_003561875.1 Desulfuromonadales bacterium
ATATATCCAATGCTTTAAACAGGTTGGAGGTAAACGGGTTTACCGAAAATATTGCATTTCTGACTCATCCCGCAGTAAAGGCTCCCCTTAGAAATCTAAGGGATGACAACGGGCAACCGTTGCTTCAGCCTGCTACTGCTTCCGAGCCTGCCACACTGTTTGGTTATCCCATATACTTTTCCAGGTTCTTTACACAGACCGGCTCACCTGCAGCATACGAGCTTATAGTTGCAGACTGGAAATATGCTATAGAGGGAACAAGGCAGGAAATGAAGTTTGCAATGTCTAGAGAGGCAACCATCAACATTGATGGAACCCTTTATAACCTGTTCCAGAGGAACATGGTAGCCATGAAGGCTTGGATGTATAGGGCATTTGTGATAAGAGATGCTAATGCTTTTGCTAAAGTAACTGGCCTTGGTGTGTAGACCAAAACGGGTTTAAGTAAACCAAAACAAGCGGGCGGGGAGTATTCCCCGTCTGCTTTCCAAATGAGGTGATAGTTTGAAAGTAATATTTAACCGCAGGTACCATATAGGCAAATGGTATGAAGCGGACGATAAAGGGGATTTACCCTATAACCTGGCTGCAAGGCTTATAAATAAAGGCATTGTACACCCTGCGCCAAAACCTAAGAGAAAGAAAAAGAAGGTTGAAAGTAAAGCTACTAAAGCAAAAAAAGAATCTGGCCTCACACAATCTAAAACTAAAGCGGGGGGATATAGCGGATATACCCGACAGGATAGCGCAAAGGTGGATAAACCGGGGGATAGCGGAACCCTGCAACAGGATAGCGGGAACCGAGTATAGCACATCGCCCGATATCTCCATTATCCTGCTGGTAAAAGATGCCCTAAAGTATGTTAAAAAGTGTGTTGAGAGCATTGCGCTGCATACACAAAACTACGAGCTTATCATAGTTGATAATGGTTCAGGTGAGCAGACAAAAGAGTACCTTGAAAACATAGACTTTATAGACTACACGCTTATCACAAACGATAAGAATATGGGTGTGTCTTACGGCTGGAACCAGGGGATTAAAATTGCAAAACATGATCTACTTTGCTTTATAAACTCTGATTGTGTGGTTACCAAAGAATGGGTACCCCGAATGGTTGAAGGCTTTGACTATGCCCATAACGTAGGGATAGTGGGGCCTTCTACTTGCAGGACTGTAAAGATGCAGACAATACCTGAATCCTTTGGTAAGTACCGAATAGAAGATGCTGATGCAATAGACCGCTATGCAGATATTGCACCAAAAGAATTTAAGGTTACACGGCTTACGGCCTTCTGCTGGATAGTTAAAAGGGAAGTCTTTGACAGGATAGGTGTATTTGACTATAAGCGTTACGGCTTAGCATGGCATGAGGATGTTGACTTTACTTGGAGAGTGGCAAAGGCAGGCTACAAACAGGTATGGTCCACGGCTTCATATGTCCATCACTTTGGGGGTAAAACATCTACAGAGATAGGCTTGGATTTAAAGTTAAAGAATGAGAACGAACAAAAGTTAGAACAGCGTAAAAAGCTTAAAGGTATCTATGTTGAAAATGACGCTAAGATTGACACGATAGAGGAAAAGAAGGTTAAGGTTTCCATTATCATACTGGTAAAAGATGCTTTAAGTTATTTTAAAGAATGTCTGGAAAGTGTGGTAAAACATACAACAGACTATGAGCTTATTATAGTTGATAATGATTCCAACCCCATTACTAAAGATTATATCAAAAACCAGCAAGAGAGGCTTGGGTTTACCCTTATAACCAATGATGAGAATAAGGGGTTTGCCTATGGGAATAATCAGGGGATTAAGGTTGCAAAGCATAACTATATCTGTTTTTTAAATTCAGATTGTGTGGTAACCAAAGATTGGTTAAAAAGATTACTTGTTGGATTCAGCTTACCGGAAGCTGGACTTTTGGGGCCATCAACATCATGGGCATCGAGCAACCAAATGATTAACGGGTATTCAAAAAAAAGATTCAACATGGATTTAAGCAATATTGAGGATATACCCAATAGGCTGGATGCAGGTTTTGAAGAAGAACCAAATCTTGTAGGATTTTGCTTCCTTACCAGTAAAGAAATTTTAAATAAAGTTGGTGGGTTTGATTCCGATATATCACCCATTGCATATTATGATGATACTGATTTTAGGCAAAGGGTGGTAAAAGCAGGGTATAAGTGCTACTGGATTAAGAATTCTTATGTACATCATTATGGACACAGGACATCAGTAGAAGCCAAAATAGATGTTAGAAAAATAACAGCAGAAGCCCTAAAAAGACTTAACGCCAAAAGCGGGGCGGATATATATGTACCCAATAAAGCCTTAATAACTGATGTAAAAAAAAAATCATAGTATCGGTCAATATCGGTGATTTTGACCACATAATAGAGGACCACTATCCGAATCCGGGTTGGGAATATTATCTGTTTACAGATACAGAGATAGAGAGCGATTTGTGGAATATAATCAAGGTAGACAGGGTGGGTGAGGAGCGCAGGCAGTCAAGGTTGTATAAATGGCTTCTTTGCGATTACTTTCCGCAAGCCGATGCCAGCCTGTATATAGATTGTAATTTTAAAATACTTACCAACTTGGACAGCCTATTAAATGGATACGATATTTTAATGAAACCCCACCCTGGCCGTGATTGCTTATATGAAGAAGCAAAAACCTGTCTTGATTATAACCTTGATTATAAGGAAAATATCAACAGGCAGGTAGAGAGGGTTAAAGCAGATGGCTACCCAAAACACAACGGGCTTCATGAGGGCAATGTAATACTCAGAAGGCATACCGACAAGATTAAGGAATTTGGAAGGGCTGTATGGGGATCTATCTCTTGTGGCTCACACCGAGACCAGCTTTCACTTGATTATGTGGCTTGGAAGATGGGGGTTGAGATAGGCACCCTGCCAGTAAAATATTTCAAGTGGCATAAACATAAAAGCAGTAGAAGGACATATAGGTGATTGACTTACGGGAAGAAAAGAAAAGATTTGCAGGGATACACTCGTGGGAACCGAATTTAGAATGTCCCCAAAAATATAGTGAAAAATTAATTTATAAGAAGCTTCATAATAGAAATCCCTTGATTCCCCACACATCAGACAAATATAGGGCAAGGGAATATATAAGGGAGAAAATTGGCCCTGAAGCCGAATATCATCTTGTGCCTTTAATTTGGGCTGGCAAAGAACCCAAAGACATACCTTTTGATAGTCTGCCCTCCGAATATATAATAAAACCCAATCATGCTGGGGGCTGGTGGATAATAAAAGACAGGCACTATATTGTAGAACAAAATGAACCTTGCGATACCCTAACAAGAGAACAAATAATAGAGATATGTGATGGGTGGCTTTCAAAAGATTTTTCGCTAGTAAACAATGAGTGGGGTTTTAGGGATATTGACAGGCTGATTGTAGTTGAAAAACTGTTAAAAACCAAAGATGGAAACATTCCCTTTGATTATAAATTCTGCATGTTTGGTGGGAAATGTAGGATGCTCTACGTAGGTTCCAACCGTTTTGATGGGTTGGGCCTTACTTATTATGATGAAAGATGGTGCAAGCTTGATATAAACTTAGGGGGAAAACCAAATCCTGACATGAAAAAACCCACAAATAAGGAATTTAATACCATGATTAGGTTTGCAGAGAAACTTGCAGAGCCTTTTGATTTTGTCAGGATAGATTTCTTTCTGGTTGACGATAGGGTTTATTTTAGTGAAATTACACATACTCCAGGTGCTGGATACCCAAAATTTCCCCTTGATATGGAAATAAGATTGGGGAGCTACTGGGAGTTAGACTACTAATGATTGGTATAATGTATCCAAAAGATAACTGGATACTTAAATGGCTCGGTAAACAGCTTATACAAATTGGTGGTGTATTAGATAATCAAAGAGCAGATATAACCTATTGGTTAAACTGGGGATATTGGGAGCATAGCGGGCTCATAAAATCCTTATTTGATATTGTCTGGTTTACACATTTTGAAAATAATAAAAGGCTGTATATCCTAAATAAAGCTGACCTGATAGTTTGCCAGTCAAAGCACGGTTTTATACAGTTGGTAGAACAAGGTATAAGTGAAGATAAAATAGCAATATGTCCATTTGCGGGAGCATCCACGAACATAAAGAAAAAAATAATAATAGGTACCAGTGGTAGAAATTATAAACATACAGATAGAAAAAACAGAAAAGAGCGGGATAGGTTAAAGAAGGATTTAGATAGCAGTGTTTTTGAATTTATACATAAAGACGTAACCGATGATACTTACTGGAAAACCATAGATTACTACTTGCAAACATCAACTGCCGAAGGTGGTGCAATGGATATTCTTAATGCTATTTATGCAAGAGTCTCTGTAGTATCAAGGGATATAGGTTATATCCACAGCTTTAAGACCGATAATGATTTTATCTATAAGGATTACAACGAGCTTCTTTCATACTTTAAAACTGTTGAAAATAGTATTAAGCAAAAAGACAAAGTATCGGTAAATTTTACATGGGATAAATACGGGGAATGGCATGGGGAATTATTTAAAGAATGTAAATGGATAGTATCTCAGTTTTAAAATGAACTTAAACAACATAGAAATAACTACTCGAATTGGATGTAGCAATATGTGTCCGTATTGCCCACAGGATAAGCTCGTAGGGGCTTATAAGGGTGAAAGGGTAATGAGCCTTAATACCTTTAAAAAGTGTATTGATAAGGTAGAAAATGAAGTAAAAATTGGTTTTACGGGGATGTGTGAGCCATTTTTAAATCCTAATTGTATGCGGATGGTTAAATATGCTGCCGGGGAACACCCTGTTTATATAGGTACTACACTGGTTGGATTTAAGGAAAGGTATATTAAAAAACTTGAAAAAATAGAATTAACCGAGTTTGCAGTACATCTTCCAGGTGATAATGATATTTTTAAAGTGGATAT
>PWVL01000018.1 GCA_003561875.1 Desulfuromonadales bacterium
AGGACAAAAAGGTGCTGGTGTTTCATCATAAGCGGCGCAAAGGCTATCGCAAGACCTACGGACACCGTCAACCTATCACCCGCCTGCTCATTACGGGAATTCAGGCCTAAGGAGGTTTACCCATGGCTCATAAAAAGGCCGGCGGCAGTTCAAAGAACGGTCGCGACAGTATTGGCAAGCGCCTTGGCGTAAAGCGTTTCGGTGGCCAGCAGGTTACTGCGGGTTCGATTCTGGTGCGGCAGCGCGGCACCACCATCCATCCCGGCGAAAATGTCGGTTGCGGTAAGGATTACACCCTGTTCGCCCTGATCGACGGCGTGGTCACATTTGAACGCAAGGGCAAGGACAGAAAGAAGGTCAGCGTTTACGCGGCCTGATCCCGCCCGGCGATTGCGGATTCACGAAAAGAGCCCGACGTTCCTGAACGAACTTCGGGCTTTTTTCGTTCTTTTTTTCGGGTGCCCGGCGGTCTGCCACCGGAAAGCCCGCAGTGCTCCATCTTGGGCGGTCATTCACTCTTGCAGCAAGCGGAAAGAAGCCATGCAGTTCATCGATGAAGTAAAGATCCATGTCAAGGCCGGCGACGGCGGTCGCGGCTGCCTGTCCTTTCGGCGGGAGAAATTCATTCCCATGGGCGGGCCTGACGGCGGCGACGGTGGCGATGGCGGGGATGTGGTTTTCGTGGTTGACGAGGGCCTTGGCACGCTGCTTGATTTGCGCTACAAGGTGCACTACAAGGCCCGCAATGGCGGCCACGGCATGGGCAAAAACCGTCACGGCAAGAATGGCGAGGACCTGCTGATCCGGGTTCCCCCCGGGGTGCTGATCTACGACCAGCAGAGCGGGGAACTGCTGGCCGATCTCAAAGATCGGGATCAGCGCCATGTGGCGGTTCGCGGTGGCCGGGGCGGAAGGGGCAATGCGCGCTTCGCCACGAGCACCAACCGGGCTCCCCGCCATGTGCAGCCGGGGCTGCCCGGTGACGAACTCTGGTTGCGTCTGGAACTGAAACTGCTGGCTGACGTGGGTCTGGTCGGCATGCCCAATTCCGGAAAGTCCACCCTGATTTCAGCTGTTTCGGCGGCACGGCCGAAAATCGCCGATTATCCTTTCACCACTCTGGTATCCAATCTGGGGGTGGTGCGTCACGGCGGCTTTCAGAGCTTTGTGATGGCGGACATTCCCGGACTCATCGAAGGTGCCAGTGAAGGCCATGGTCTGGGTACCCGTTTTTTGCGTCATATCGAGCGCACCGACCTGTTTCTGCACCTGGTGGATCTGTCCGATCTTCAGGAGGGCGATCCCGTGGAACGGTTTGACACTATCAACCGGGAACTGGAACGTCATAACCCGCGACTGCTGGACAAGCCGCAACTGGTAGTCCTGACCAAGGCGGATGTGACGGAGGTTCGGGAGCGGGCCGAGTCCGTGACGGCGATTTTTGCGCAACGGGGATTGCGCACCCTGCAGGTGTCGGCGGTAACCGGCCTGGGCCTTGAGGAGCTGGTGAACTGTGTGGCCCGGGAACTGGCCTGGCTGCGGTCCGGGCCGTCCGGCGAAGAGTCGCCGCCGGCTTGACAAGCCCTTGTTGCGGCAAGTAACATCCAAACCGATTTTTCATCGAAATAAACACCGAAAAACCCCATTGGTGTGGAAGGCTGGAGGATGCGCGGAGAGCTTCTCGATCGTGTGAAACGGGTCGTGATCAAAGTCGGCAGCGGAGTGCTGGTTGGCGGTGACGGGGTCGATCCGGCGGTCATCGAAGCGCTGGTCGCGGATATCAACGGACTCATTGTTCAAGGCTACGAAGTACTGCTGGTCAGTTCCGGTGCCGTTGCCATCGGCAAGGGAGACCTGGGGATTACCGGCCGACCCGCCACCATTCCTCTCAAGCAGGCGGCGGCCGCTATCGGCCAGAGCCGGCTGATGCGATTTTACAAGGATGCATTCCGGTCATGGAACCGGCGGGTCGCCCAGATCCTGCTGACCCGGGACGATCTGGCCAACCGGCGCCGCTTTCTCAACGCCCGCAACACGTTGATGGTGCTTCTTGAATACGGCATCGTGCCAATCATCAACGAAAACGATACGGTGGTGGTGGACGAGATCCGTTTCGGCGACAACGACAACCTGTCGGCCCTGGTGACCAATCTGGCGGAGGCCGACCTGCTGGTGATTCTTTCCGATGTGGAAGGTCTTTACGACAGCAACCCCCGCGGCAACCCCGGGGCGCGACTGATTTCCAGGGTCGAGCAGATTACACCAGAAATCGAAGAAATGGCCGGCGGCGCCGGGAGTGATGTCGGCACCGGCGGCATGGCAACCAAGATCGAGGCAGCCAAACAGGCTTCTTTGTACGGTGTCAGCACGCTGATTGTGAATGGCCGCAAGCCCGAGATCCTGACCCGGCTGTTTGCGGGCGAGGAGCTGGGAACCTGGTTTCTGCCCGCCGTTGACCGTCTTGCCGCCCGCAAGCACTGGATCGCCTTTACCAAAAATTGCCGGGGCCGGCTGCTGGTTGACGAGGGCGCGCGGGTGGCCCTGGCAGACCGGGGTAAAAGTCTGCTGCCTTCGGGTATTCTTGGTCTTGAAGGACATTTCGAACGAGGCGATGCGGTGCGCTTGTGCGACGCCGAGGGCCGGGAATTTGCCCGTGGAATCGTCAATTATTCCGAAGCGGAACTAACCCGTATTCGCGGACACAACTCGCAGCGCATCGAAGAGTTGCTCGGCTACAAGTACGGCGACGAGGTGATTCACCGGGACAATCTGGTGTTGAAAAAACCGACCGCAAAATCGACCGCAAGGGGCAAGGAGTAAGTAGATGACTATTCAGGAACAGATGGTAAAGCTGGCCCGGGAAGCTCGCCAGGCAACGGAAATCATGGCCAATCTTTCGTCCACGGTCAAAAACGACATGCTGCGTCGCATGGCCGATGCTCTGCAGCGGGCCGCGTCCGAGGTGATTGCGAAAAATGCCAAGGATATCGCGAGGGCCCGGGAAAAAGGTCTGTCTGCGGCTATGATCGACCGTCTGGTGCTGAACGAGCAACGGGTCGCCGCCATGGCCGACGGGCTTCGGGAAGTGGCGGAACTGCCCGACCCGGTCGGCGAAATCAGCGACATGCGGCGGCGTCCCAACGGCATTCAGGTAGGAAGGATGCGCATTCCCCTGGGGGTCATCGGCATCGTCTACGAATCCCGGCCCAACGTCACCGCCGATGCCGCCGGGCTGTGTCTGAAAAGCGGCAACGCGGTGGTGCTGCGGGGCGGTTCGGAAGCCATCCATTCCAATGTCGCCATCGGTACCGTATTGAAACAGGAGCTGCTGGCCATGGGGTTGCCCGGCGGCGCCCTGCAGGTAGTGACCACTACCGATCGCGAGGCGATCACCGAGCTGCTCAAGCTGGAGGACGACATCGACCTTATCATACCCCGGGGCGGTGAGGGGCTGATTCGTTTTGTCAGTGAGCATTCCCGAATTCCGGTCATCAAGCATTACAAGGGCGTCTGCCACACCTTTGTGGACGCCAGCGCCGATGGCGACATGGCCGAAGCCATCTGTATCAACGCCAAGGTGCAGCGTCCCGGAGTCTGCAACGCCATGGAAACCCTGCTGATTCACAAGGATATGGCCGCGACTTTCGTCCCCCGCATCGTCGCCGCCCTGGAGGCGCGGGGGGTTGAAATCCGGGGTTGCAGTGTGACCCGCGAACTGGCTCCTCAGGTCAGGGCGGCAACGGAAGAGGACTGGGGAACCGAATTTCTTGACCTGATCCTGGCAGTTCGCGTAGTAGACGGTCTGTCCGAAGCTATCGGCCACATTCGCCGGTACGGTTCCCTGCACACCGAAGTGATAGTCAGCAACGACTACCGCAACACCCAGCGGTTTATCCGCGAGGTCAACAGCAGTGTGGTGATGGTCAATGCCTCCTCCCGCTTCTCCGACGGCAACCAGTTCGGCCTGGGCGCCGAGATCGGTATTTCCACTACCAAGCTGCACTC
This sequence comes from Desulfuromonadales bacterium, assembly GCA_003561875.1. Classification (GTDB taxonomy): domain Bacteria; phylum Desulfobacterota; class Desulfuromonadia; order Desulfuromonadales; family Syntrophotaleaceae; genus SLLR01. Next base: position 4,006 of record PWVL01000018.1, read on the forward strand.
CTTCGGCCCCATGGGGCTGGAGGATCTGACAACCCGTAAGTTCGTGGTGCTCGGCGACGGGCAGGTGCGGGACTGAAGCGGCACGGTTCGCTCAACCAAAGGTCTGGTGATGAAAACCGGTATTTTCGGTGGCACCTTCAATCCCATCCACCTGGCGCACCTGCGCATCGCCGAGGAAGTGCGAATCGCCTGCGATCTGGACCGGGTGCTGTTCATGCCGGCGGCCACGCCGCCCCACAAGTCCCTGGCCGACGAGGTCTCTTTTGCCCATCGTTTTGCCATGGTCAAGGCGGCGGTGGCCGACAACCCTCGCTTTGAGGCCTGCGATCTGGAATCCCGGCGCAGGGGCAAGAGCTTTTCGGTGGCGACCCTGGAAATTCTCCACCAACAGTTTCCCGAGGATGCCTTCTATTTCATTGTCGGCATGGATTCCTACAGGGCCATCGACACCTGGAAAGACTATCCGCGCCTGTTTGCCCTTGCCAACCTGGTGGTGGCGGCCCGGCCCGGCCATGCCGGCGGAGACCCTCTGGCGCTGCTTCCCGTTGTTATTCAGGGGCAGTTCTGTTACGATCAAAAGCCGAACATTCTGCGGCATGTCAGCGGTAACCGGGTGATTTTTCTGGAAGAGACGTTTCTGGATATTTCCTCGACCCGGATTCGCCGGCAGGTGTCCGAAGGAGGGTCCATCCGTTATTTGGTCCCTGTCTCAGTGGAAAACTATATCGACCGGCACGGGCTCTATCGCTGCCGGGAAAGGCTGTGACAACTTTGCAAACCCACGATCGCGCGCAACTCTGTGCCGCTTACGCCCTGGATAAGAAAGCCTTCAACGTCCGTCTCCTTGATGTACGAAAGATTTCCTCCCTGACCGACTACCTGCTCATTGCCTCGGGCAGTTCCGACCGACAGGTGCAGGCTGTTGCCGATTCCATTCACC
>PWVL01000063.1 GCA_003561875.1 Desulfuromonadales bacterium
TGATTTCAGGGGACCAGGGAATTTGCACCGTATGCTGGCAATGGGTGCAGGTATCAATGGCTTTTTCTCCAAAGGGAACCACTTGATGAACCGTATAAAAATTGCAGTTTTTGCATTTCTGCCGATGTAGAATAGGCTTCACTTCACGTTTGGTAATCATTGGAAATATCCTGGTTATGTGGCGATTCAGCTGTACGCAACAGGTACTGGCCAGCGGCTGAGCAACAATCTGATGACTATTTGCCCCCCGGTACGCAACGCAAGCAACAAGACTGACAAGCACCTGCAGCAGTTCCATCAGGAGCAGTGCTTACGAGCACTGAATGCTGCACGGACAATTAATCTGCACTGGAATTCGTCGACGTCTATAAACGTATGTGATCACCGCGGTTTTTCAGTTGGCCCAGAGCGGGAAAATGACCCTGCAGTGCCCGCACATCCTTTTCGCCATCACTGATCAGGATTTCGGATTTGCTGTCCCAATCGATTTCTTCCCGATGCTGACAGTGGGTGCAGATTTTCAGGGCTTTATCGTTATTGACTTTCAGTTCAAAAACGGTCCAGTAATCACATTGTGTGCACTTGTTCCTGAAAAGCATGAGTTGTACCTCTCCTGGAAAAGGGTGACGCGGAATAGCACCTGGTACTCCTTGCGGCTGCTGGCGCCGGCCGGAAAGCAAATATGGGAGGCATACATGTTAACGCCCCGGAGACAGTGATCAATATAGTTCGTATAACCGCTGTCGTCAATGGCGGAGCCTGGAATTAAACCCATGAGTATTGATCCCAGAGGCCGGCAAAAACAAAAAAACCGCCCAATGAAGGGCGGAATTCAAAAAAATTGGCGCTGCTGGATTTTTCGGGATTATTCTTCGGCCGTTACCGGACTGATAACATTTCGGACTTCAGCGACACTGTTCGCCGGAAAACCGCCCTGTTTTGCGTGTTCCATGACCATGTCGGCATTGGGCGCGATATAGATGCAGTAGATCTTGTCATCGGTCACATAACTTTCTACCCACTGAATCTGCGGTCCCAGTTCCTGCAGAACACCACAGGACTTTTGCGAAATCGCTTGAAAATCTGCGGCGGTAAGGCTTCCAGCTCCAGGAATTTCACGTTCAATGACATATTTCGGCATACAGGGGGTTCCTTTCTGGTGGCAACGGGTTGATTTACATTGACCCAACAACAATGGACATCAGGGTGCAGCGCGCCATATATTTCAGCGGGTTGGCCTCAACTGACGGCGTGCGAGGCCATGATTCGAAAATAATAAAACAATGTTTTTGCAGACTGACGCATTCCAGAAAAAAAATCAAGTTCGTTTTGAAAAAGGCAAAAGAATACCAGCGCAGCCGTCTGGTTTACAGAGCACACGCGTGACCGTCCTCTTCGTGGCTGCGAAAAACCTGAATGACGCGGGCAAGGCCCGCCGCAAGCAACATTTTACTGCCATACGGTCAGGATTCGTATTCATACCAGCAGTCCAGCAGGGGAAAGTAGAGGGCCGCACGAAGAGGAATCTGCGGTTCCAGTTCCTTGAACAGGCGTCGGTAGAGGGTCATCTGCCGCCTATAGCGTTCCACCTCCAAGGACAGAAAATCATTCAAATCGCCCTGACCGGGGGTGCTGGTCTTGTAATCGACAATCCAGCGGACGCCCGTCTCATCAATGAAAGTACGATCAATCACTGCATGTACCAGTTGCCCGTCAAGGACTCCGGACAAAGCCAGTTCGCAATCGCCCCGGGTATGCGGCGCCAGCAGCCAGCGACCCCGTTCTCCTCCCAGAACAGCTCTCAGCGCGTCCCGAACTCTGGCCACCGCACCCTCAAGCCGACACTGGGCGATCCCCCGTCGGTTCAGTTCATGCGCCCATTGGAGAGCTTGCAACGACATGTGACCCTCATTCCAGACTTCAGGCCCTTCCCGCACCATTTGTTCCAAAACCTGGTGAATCAAGGTACCGATATGACGTCCTTCATCCGTATGCGGGTGGAGGGAACCGTCACCCTCTCGATCCGTTGCTGCAGAAGGTTGCAGGGGGTCCCCTTCATCCGCCGCACAACCCAAGGGCAAGATCGGCAACAACCAACTATCGGGGAGTCGTCGCAGCAAAACCCCGGAAACTGCTGTCTGCTCCTTCAAGGATGCAGCAGAGTCAAATTCTCCGTACCAAGGGGCAAGGGCCGGCCACAGTTTTTCCAGAAACGATCCGTTTTCAGGGCGCAGCTCTTCGTCTTTGGCGGGTTGCGCGTGCCCGAGCAGGTGAAGCCGGTTTTTGGCCCGGGTGGTGGCAACGTAGAGTAGGCGGGACAACTCCAAATCGGTTTTCTGTTTCTCGATACGACCGATGGTATCGTAGATGTCGTCCCGCAGCCGACTGCCGGCAGGAGCCAGAGGGGCCAGCAGTAAACCGGTCCCGGGCAACTCGAGCCAACGCATGAGCACCGGAGATTCGGCGGGAGGCCGGCGGCCGAGGCCGGGCAAAATGACTGTATCAAATTCCAGCCCCTTGGCCTTGTGAATGGTCATGACCTGCAGCGAATCGTCGGCCAGAGGGTCGGGCGCCGCGTACAAGGCGGCGAGTTTTTCAGTCAGAGATTCGAAGGGCAGCAGGTCGCCCCCCTGATCCAAATCCTCCAGCAAAGAGAAAACCCCGTCGGCATCGCTCAGACCGGCTTCGTCCACGCAGCAGGGGCCACCGAGAGCCAGCCAGGCTCCTTCGACCCGTTCCCGCAGAGAAATCCGGCCGCGCTGGGACAGGCTGTGCCGAAAAACTCCAAGCAGTCGTTCCAGGTTTTTGCGACCGCTCTCGGAAAGGTTGAGAAGACGTCGGGGCTGCCGGATCAGTTCGGTGAGGGACAAATCGGGAGCCGCCCCGAACAGAGCATGTAGATCCGTCAGACTCAGGCCGCACCAGGGGGCTCGCAGTATCGCCAGAGTGGCGACCCGGTCGGCGGGATGCAGCAAGGCACGGGTCAGCGCCTGCAGATCCCTGGCCACGGGCCGGGTACCCAACGGGTCGATGTCCTGGGCTTTAAATCGCAGTCCGGCAGTGCGAAACGCTGTCAGAATCTCTGTGAGATGCGAGCGGGCCCGCACCAGAACCGCCACGCTGCCTTGCGGATCTTCCTCCCGAGCCTGACGCACCAGCTCTACAACCTTCAAGGCTTCAGCTTCATCGTCACGACCGATGGCAGGATGGCAGACGACCGCCGGTGCCGCCAAAGCTTCCCTGGCGGCGATGGACGGTGCGTATACAACTCCTCCCAGGACGGCGTCTTCCCGCTCCGGAAACAGATCCGGAAAAACCTGATTGATCCAGGAGACAATGCCGCCCTGAGAACGGAAGTTGGCGCTCAGGGTCAGCGTCTCGAGACGTAAAGAGCCGATACCCTGCTGGCGGGCCTGCAGATAGAGGCCCACTTCGGCTTCACGGAACCGGTAGATGGACTGCATCGGGTCTCCCACCAGGAACAGGGTTCGGCCATCTCCCCCCAGCCAGCCCTCGGTGAGTTTCTGCAGCAGCAGAAACTGGCCGAAAGAGGTGTCCTGAAATTCGTCCACCAGAATATGGCGAATGCGACTGTCAAGGCGCAACAGCAGCTCGCTCGGTTCCTGCTCGCCACCAAGGGCCTCACTGGCCGCCAGAGCCACCTGCACATAATCGCATTGTCCGCGATGCTTGAACACCAGCCACAGCTCGGCCACCGCCCTGGGCAGCAGGGTGGTCAATGCCTGCAGCACCCGCCACTGTCCTTCTTCATAAAGAACCGGCGGCAGACTTCTTACCTCCTTGAACAGGCGGACCAGGTCGCGTCGAGGAGCCAATTCTTCAAGCAGGGTCGACATGGCCTGTTTCATGTCGGCGAAGGGCTGCCGGTTACCGGAAGGAAAGCCGCAATTCTTGTCCAGGCGTTTTCGTAGGCTGCCGCCTCCGGTCAGCAGCAGATCGGCCAACGCCCGCCATTGGGCAATATCCTCAAGGACGGGGGCGGGGAACCGATTCTGGCCCTGTAGAGCGGAAATCCCCTGGTTTTGTGGTGCATCCGGGAGATTGTCCGCAGCAAAGGTTCCCAGCCGCAGCAGTTCGTGTTTGTGTTCCCCGCTCAGGGAGCGATCCAACTGCTCAAGAACCCTCTCCGCCAGAGATCGCAATCCTCTTTCGAGGGTCGCCCGCTGCTGATCCGCTGCCTGTCCGAAGAGATGACGCAACCAATGATCCCGCCGTGCGAGCATGTCCACCAAAAGATTCCGCAAACGTTCCGCACGGTTGTCCAGATGCCCAAGCAGCAGGCAAGCCGCCTGCGCGCAGGCATCGGTACCATCCGCCAGGCCCAGAACCCGTTCCGCCGCTTCGCGGTACAACACGTCGGCGTCGTCAACAATCGCCGCCTGCGCGCCAAACCGGGACAGCCACGGCATCTGCCTGACCAGCGAAGCGCAGAAGCTGTCGATGGTCTGGACCGCGAGCTGAACCGGATTATCCCGCAACCGCCACTGGCGGCGCTCATCGTTGGCCGCAACCGCGCGGGCCAGTTGCCAGGTGATGCGGGCATGCTTCTCCGTCGGTGCGGGGCCGGTCGCTGATTCCAGTGCCCGAATGAGGCGCTCGCGCATTTCACCGGCGGCTTTGCGGGTAAAGGTGATGGCGAGCACTTCATCGGGACGCTCGACGGTACCGAGCAGGGCCAGAATCCGCTGGATCAGCAACTCGGTTTTACCGCTTCCGGCCGGTGCCTGTACAATGCAGGAACAACGCACATCGAGGGCGCGGCGGCGGTCGTCAAGGTCCGGAATCGGCCCGCTCCGGGTGTTCATAAAAGGTCTCCCTGATCCCTGCCCTGCCCCCGTTCGGCCACCCGGCACAGGGCATGCAGATCGCAGCGCGCACAGGCCTGCTGTTCGTTGAGGGGCTGTACCACGGCCTGCCCCGCGCAAAATTCCTCGGCCAGCCCCTGCAGAGCCTGACGCCAGCGATCAAGCAAGGCACTCCAGTCGGCAACGCCTCGGGCTTCGAGCTGCCGATGCCCTGCAGCGCCTTCCACTCCCGGCAACAGACCCTCCCGACAACCGAGACCGGCCAGTCCACAGTCACCGCGCCGCACCCGGGCAAAAGCCACGGCAGCCAGAACCTTCTCGGAACAGCTCAAAGTATACAAGGGCAGTTGCGGTTCCGTCGGCCGTTCACCAAGCCAGTCGGCCAGGGAGGTCTGACCGGTTTTGTAGTCGATAATCACCCGGGAACCATCAGCCAGCCGGTCCATGCGGTCAATGCGGGTCTGCAGCAGCAGCGGACCAAACCGCTGCCGGTGCCAGGATTCCAGTGAGATCACGGAAAAGTCCGGTCGGTTCGCTTCGACTTCGAGCCATTCGCTCAGGATCGACTCAAGGCGCGCAACTTCCAGGCGACGCTGGCTCGGCGACAGGGGAACACATCGCTGTTCTTCCAGTTTCGCCAGGGCCCGGTCGATACATTCATCGGACCGTTGTTTCCAGCGTGGCGGATCGAGTTCGACCAGTGACCTCCAGTCGCCGGTTTTGCCCCAGAACAGCTCCAGCATCCGGTGCACCAACGCGCCGCGATCAAGGCCGTCCAGTCCGGGACCGGGCGACTCCAGCGCCCGGGCGCCAAGCCGATGGCGGGCGAAGGCACGAAAAGGGCAGAGCGCCTGATCCTTGAGGATCGCCGTTCCACCGGACACCCGCTCATGAACGGGCAGCGCCGGGCCGACATCGTTCCGAAAATGCTCCAGACACACCGTGGACGCACGCAGCAGACGGGCCGGCCGCCGGCTCTCCATCACCAGGGGCGTGATACTCGGCAGATGCGCAAACAAAGGACTGGGCAGCCGCTCCCGGCCCTCCAACAGTCGCGGCCAGCTGACCACAACTTCCGGAGCGGCACCCAGCAATCGGCAGACTAGAATTCGCCCATAGGCCAGTTCCCGGGACGGATCGGCGTGGGGCATGCTCAACCGCCGCTGCAAGGTAGGCGGAATAAAGGGGTTGGGGCGGGACGCCGCCGGCAACGCCTCATCGTGAACACCGACCAGCCAGAGAGCCTCGAACTGCATACCGCTCGCTTCCAGGGGCCCAAGTACCTGGACACGCCCCAGGGACCCTTCCGGTTGAAACACCGATTCCCCAGCCTGGCGGCGCAATACGGCCAGAGCCTCGTCCCGGGTCAGGGGGTTCGAAACCCCGTCGAGACTGCCCAGGCCCGCCAACAACTCCTTCCAGGCTACGTACACCTGATAATCCCGGCTGCTCAGAGTCCGGTCCCGGGACCATTGACAGCGGTCGAGAAGCTCGGCGAAATGAATGGCCCAGGCACCGGGCAGCCGCGGCTCGCGGTCATCCAGGGACTCGCATATGATGGCCAGTTGGCGAGCGAAGATATCGCAGCGACCGGCGCCCTTTTTAAATCCCTGTTCGGCAAAGCGTTGTGCCTGTTTCAGAGGCAGTTCCTGCATGCGCAGGGCTCGCAGTTCCCGATCCAGCACCCCACGGCAAACGTCTTCGGCCGCATGTCCCCAAATAAAAGGCGATCGCAGCAGAAAACCAAGACGGTCGAGAGAAACAGTACGCCCCAGAGCGAGAAGCTCAAAGGCCGCAAAGACCATTCCCTCTCGAGCCAGAGGCGTTCCCAGGGACAGGTTGAAGGCTTTTTCGTCGCCGGTCCCCGGTAGCAGCGCTGCGGGAGTCAACTCCTCCCGAAAGATCCGCTGCAAGGAACGCTGATAGAAACTCATGTCGAAAACTACAATACCGACGCGTTTCTGCCCCTGTTCCAGCAAGCGCCGCACCCAGCCGGCGCAGTGGCGCAATTCCTCCTCGACATCCGCGTAGTCGACCCGGCCGGCCTTCACCGACGGGCACGCAGGCTGCTGCCAGCGATGAACAGTCACGCCGCGATTTTCCAGAACCTGGATCAGATTTTCGACGATCGGGGTCAGTTCATCGAAACCGGCCAGCCACAGCGTCCCCGGCAGCGACGCCTGCGCCGTGGCCAGCGCCTTCGCCAATTTTCTGCCGAGAAACGCCGGATCCTCCCAATCCCCTGCCTCGCACAATTGCTGCCAGCGCCGCCGCCAGCGCAGAAAGGCCCGATGGTCGTCGCTGCCCTGCTCAGGCGCAAAGGAAACATCGTAGTCGCAGAGCAGTCCATGGGCCGCGTCCGCCGTCCGGGCCGCATCGGCAAGCCTCATCAGTTCGTCAGCTTCGCCGCCCTGCTCTTCCTCCCTGATGGCCCTCTCCCACAACGCTAATGCCTGAGCCGAAGACAACAGCCGATGGCCCAATCCCAGTTCTTCGTACAGGCGGCGCTGCCATTGCTGATGAAACAGAATGGAAGGGGCCTTCCACACTATACGGCCCTGGGACCGCAAGCGCGTGTCGTAAGCCTGAACCAGATAGCGGGCCAGGCGCCGGTTGACGGTCAGTACCAGATCACCCCTTTCGGCCGCCGCAAGCAGATCCTGCTCTGTCATCCCTTGGGCATCGTTCATAAATCCGCCTGTGCTCCCTTTTTCCTGACTATCAACCACGGCGGCCCGTAGACCGCCTGTTTTGCGCGAAGGGGTCCGGCGGCCGTCACCGCAAAACAACCACCCCAATCCTGCAGATCATGTCACATGATTCGCTCTGCACAGACCGCTACGCCGTCGCCGTAGAGACAACAGAAGACGTTGAGACCGGCGGTAAATTAGCGGCCGCAAAGAAAAAAGCTCTTGGAAATGGGAAAAAGTGACCCCGGCGCGGAATTGGTCAGATGGAATCGGAGCGGGCTTCGAAAGATGCAGTCCGGGCGACCTGCTCCTCTGCCGGTTCCATGAGGGCAACCAGCTCACCGACCCGCCGGTTGAAAAGAGTCAGCTTGTCCCGGGGCACCGATGACGCCATGGGAATCTTGGCCGTCAGCGGATTAACCGGCCGACCATTGATGTGCAGTTCGAAATGCAGGTGGGGTCCGGTAGAGCGGCCGGTATTGCCGGAAAGGGCGATACGCTCTCCCCGCTTGACCCGCTGGCCCCGTCGTACCAGAGGCCGGTGCAGATGCAGATACCGGGTCAGATACTGCCCTCCGTGCTGAATCTCGATATATCTCCCGGCAAAAGGATGGTTGAGAACACGGGTAACGACCCCGTCCCCCGTCGACAGCACCGGAGTACCGATGGGCATGGCAAAATCGACGCCGTTGTGCGGCGATACCCGGCCGGTGATGGGGTGGCGTCGGGCGGGATTGAAGGGGGAACTGACGCGGAAGCGCTGTTGGGTGGGATAGCGCAGAAAAGCGCGTACGAGGCTTTCGCCCTTGTGGTCGTAATAATTTCCGTCCTCAAACAAAAAAGCGCTGTGCAGACGGTTGCGACAAAAGATGCGCACTCCTTCGATGCGGCTCTGACCGGTCATCTCGCCTTCGACAAACTGCCGCGAACGGATCACCTGAAACCGATCCCGCGCGCGAATATCCCGGGAAAAGTTCAGCTGGTCCTTGAAAAGATCAGTAATCGTTGCCGTTTCTCTCTCGGTCAATCCGGCGGCGATAGCCGAAAGATAGAAACTGCCGTTGATTTCTCCCTGCAGAAGTTCCTGATCCCAGACTCCGGGAAGAATAATTTCTTCATACTCGAACCCGCTGTCGTTGACCCTGTGGTAAATCACCCGCTTGCCGGGATGAATAAATAACTCCATTTCCGAAAGGGCACGGCTTTCCTCGTCCAATGTAAAGGTCAGAATGTGACCGGGGCGCAGCACGTCCAATGCCAGCAGGGCCTCATCCGCCGCCAGAATCTGATACATGGCGTTGCGGCTCAATTCAAAACGATCGAAAATAGCGCTGAGGGTGTCGCCGTTACCAATGGTCCAGGTAAAAACGTTGTCCGGTTGAAAGACTTCCGGTTCGGCAGCCGATTCCCTAAGCGTAGCCACCGGTTTCGAGTCGGCATCCGGCAACCGGGATCTGCCGGCGGAATTCGAAGAACGGCAGGAGAACCCCAGCACCACAAACCCCGCCAGCAACACCAGCGCAAGGACCATCAACCGCAACGAAAGTCCGCGGTTTTGGGTTCGACGCTGGTTTTTCAGAGTTTTGGAGGTCCAGTAATAACTCATAAATCCGACCGGACAATGGCAATAAAGACGGATGAGGGGGAAATGACCGACCGCAAAATGCACTTACCCTGTTGTGTATAACGATTATATCCTTGTCCTGTCAAGGACCTATCCGGCGGCGGCTTGCCTGCATATTGGCTTTCTGCTACCCTTCGTCAACCTTCAACGCACCCTTTCGCGTGAAAACCGGCGGCAGCATATTGCCGCGGGAACAATCAACCGGGAACAGGAGCACCCCTTGGATACCTTTGAACTGCAGGGACGGGACCACATTGAACTTAACAAGCTACTGAAACTCACGGGCATCTGCCCCAGCGGCGGCAGCGCCAAACTGATGATCGCCGACGGCCAGGTGACCGTGGACGGTCAAGCGGAACTGCGGAAGCGTTGTAAAATTCGTTCCGGCCAGAAGGTCTGCTGCTTAGAACGGCAGATCACCGTCACGTCCTGACATTGGGCCGTGCCCTACGTTCCTGTCAACCGGCAAGTCCGACCCTCCCCTCTCAAGCCGCCTGCTGCAGAGGCTCCCCTTGTGAAGATCTCAAGTTGGTCAACGCCTTTCGCGCACCTCGCGAGGACTCGATGGTTTAAACATACATGACAAGGCCGACCACTGTGGAGGAATCAACCGCATGAGCCGTTTTGCCTATCTTTTTGACGCCTGCGTGGCCAAACAAGTTCTCGATGCCATGGGGCGGGGGGCGGCCAGGGTGACCATCTCCGTGGATCTGAATCGCACACAGCGCTCTTTCCCGGTGGAGAAGGATGAGCTGATTCTGGATGAGACAACCCGCCTCGGCAGGGAATCCCTGCGGCACATGGCGGCCAAATCCCAACGGGTGTTTTCCCTGAAAGGAAAGCGGCTGAAAGTTTTGGAGACGCGAAACGGGGGCTATTGCAAGCTGGTTCCCACCGATCAGGCTCCGCTACTGGAAATCAGCGGGGTCAAAATGCATATTTCCAAGGGGATCAGCCCTTTTGACAGTGCTTTCCGCATGGCGGCCCAGGTGGTTCGTAAAGGGGGGCGCATCCTGGACACCTGCAGCGGTCTCGGCTATGCCGCCACGGCGGCCCGATCCCTGGGGGCCCGAGAGGTGGTCACGGTGGAAAAAAACTCCACAGTCATTGCCCTACGGGCGGAAAATCCCTGGTCCGAGGGCCTTCTGGCTCCGGAAATCCTGACCGTGCAGGGGGATATCAACAGCTATATCCTGCAACTGCAGACGGCTTCTTTTGACGGGATCATTCACGACCCACCCCGTTTTTCTCTGGCCGGCGAACTTTACGGCGAGGCGTTCTATCGGCAACTGCATCGGGTTCTCAAGCGGCGCGGCAGGCTTTTCCACTATACGGGCAACCCCGGACTGGCCCGTCGTGGTCACGGTTTTGCCGATGACGCCGTAAGACGTCTTAAATTCGTCGGCTTCAGGGATGTGACCCGATTCGCCGACCTTATGGGGGTTGTGGCGCGCAAATAGCCGGCCACTCTTATCCGATCAAGTCGCCACAGGGGACGACCACGTCTTCCTGTCGCCATTGATCCAAAAATCTCGCCACAAAAGAGCGGACCTTTAGGATCAGATACATGCCGGGGTGCCGGAACCGCGTTTACATCAACCCCGAACCAAAAAAATTCAGCGGCTTGCCATTCACCGTCACTTCCAGGCCCCTCAAGACGAAGCGGATCGTCATCCGCTTGTCGTCCAAAGTGACATAGCCCTGCTTCTGCAGCTTATTCAGCTGCAGGTCAAACAAAGCCTCCGAACCCGGGTTCCAGGCGACGACGGCATGGCGCAGCAGTTCCACCGGAAGCGCCAGTTCGCCGCTGGCAACGAGTTTGATCAAGGCGATAAACGGCAGGTCCAGGTCTTCGGGTCGCAGATCTTCAAAACCAGCACGAACCAACAGGGACGCCGGCCCGTAAGCGCTGTTGAAAACAATTTCATAGCGGTGCAGTTCCGGACTGTGACGCAGCATCTCCACCATCAATTCCATGGTGCTGATCTCTTCAGAAGCGTCCTCCGAACCTTTCTCCCCAGGCAGACGAGCAGCGTAGTATTCAGCAATCATGGTCTCATGGAGCCGGGCCAGAGTGGAGCCATGAAGCCGCTTCAAAACCAGGTCATAATGAGCCGGTCCATAGGCAGCGCCGGCGACCTGCAATTCCTCGATGGAAAGCCGCGACTCCAGATCAAAATACGTGTTCCGTTCGAACAGATCCGCTTTCCATATCATGTTGCTCAGAGCCAGCAAAGCCTGATCCTGCTGAATCACCTGCGGACCGAAAACCTCCACCCGCTCCAGCGTCAGCTTCATGGACCCGGCGTAAAACAGGGGAGCTTCCTGAAACGGCTGATATTTATACGAGGTAATCGTCAGGTCGGAAATCTGCAATCGACCGTCCGCTGTTTGAATCTCCACGGAAGGCAGTCTCAGGTAACCGCTGATATGACTGAAATCACGGGAAAAATCAAATTTCCCGGCGAAACCTCCCCAACGGAAAGCCGTCAAACCTTCCGCCGCACTGTCAGAATGAATATAGTTGAAAGCAGGCCCCTGCAGAGTAGCGGAACCGCCGCCACCTAACCTGAACCGGGCCGTTCCCGTCACTACCGGAGCACCGCCAAGAGCGATTGAAACCACCTCGCCCAACGCGCCTTCCACAAATACTTCGCTGCAGGCCGTGCCCGCCGCCGGCATCACCCCACCCGCCAGCGGCCCGGTGCGAATCCGGGTTTCAGTCCTTATTTGAACCGGCTCCCGCAAAACTGCGGCCGGCAGATCCATATCCGACAGCAACGACAGGAGCCTCTCCTGCCACTCAGGCGCCAAACTCAGGGTCAGCCTTTCCCTGGCGGAGAAAAATCCCCGTTCGTACTCCCGGGAAACCGAAGTGAAATAAGGAGATTGGGACAACTGCTCGAACTGGCGATCCAGGGTCATCTCGACCTGCCCCCCCAGCCACCAGGACAACCCGGCGAGGACAAGGGCCACGAGCACAAAGACAACCAGCAGCTTCTCGGCACAACGCATAAAAAACCCTTCTGACAGGTGTGGAGAATCAGCCATGGGCCGGGCGGCTAGCGAAAGGCGACCAAAATCGGAATGAGGACGACAATCACAAAGCCAATGAAAGTAATCAGGAACATCCCGAAAATGATTGCCAGCACGACGCCGGCATCGGTCACCCGAAGATAACTTTGCTGCAACTCCTCTTCGCTTTTGCAGGCATACAGGATAAATTTGAATTCCAACGCCTTGATCCGGTTGGAAAGTATCGTTTCGGGAGCAAAAGACTGGCAACACCTGGGGCAATGGATCTTGTGGGTTGCAGCAGGCATCAACCGGGATTCCATCTGCCTGCTGAAGCCGCATTGGGGGCATCTGATGGTTATCAGACTCTTGGTCCATCCTGAAAGAGACTCAAGCAACGCCTTCGAAGGAATATTCTCCTGAACAGTGACGGCGCCCCTCTGTTTACCCTCAGATGAATGAAACTGTCAATATTAATATGCATTATCAATCAAGCGGCCTCTTTCTATGCGGAACTGCTGTTCTTTCCTGGTCCGGACGAACAAGGGCCGCCGATGAACCCAGTAATCCGTAGCCGACGAACGGCCTGAATTAATGTGGCGGTTTCCGAGTTGGCATACCATAAAGGGATGGCACTGAATCGGCAGCAGGCTATAAAAAAGGCAATTTCATCTGCCTTTCACGCAAGTGAACACCGTATACTCATCCTCGCAAGATCTGTAGAACCCTTCATGCACCCGGAAGCCCGTCTCGCACAGCACCTCTCTCCAGGTGTTCAGCGAGAAGATACCCATCGTCCAATGATCCCTTTCAATCCGCAGGCTTCCCTGATCCCGAATCAAATACACTATTGTCGTTTCAAATTGCTCGTCCGAAGGGTCGGGATCATAAACGTTTTCCATAAAAACAACCTCCAGGCCGTTCCTCGTGGCCGTAGCGGTGGTGGTTCTGTTCTGCTGAAAGGTCTCCATGGTGACATCCGGAGTGACCACCAGCACACCCCCCGGCTTCAGGTGGGCATGGGCGGTGCGGAACGCCGCCAGGAAGTCCGGCCGGGTGTTCATGTGTGTGATGGCGTCGTCCATAAGCACCGCATCGAAGGAACGGTGAAGTCGAAATGTCCGCATATCCCCTCGAACAAAAGTACATTCCGGGTTTAGAACCTTTGCTTGTGCGAGCATGTCGGCACTCAGATCCAGACCGGTAACCTTGAAATCCCGCTTCAGGTTCAGGACGTTCTTTCCCCCTCCACAGCCAATGACCAGCAAGTCGACTGCCGGGCGTTCAGCATATCGGCCAATCATTGATGTGACATGTTCGCAATAGTGAGCGTATTCCGTGGCAGCATCTCCCCATAACGGCCACAGCCACGCCAGATCAGTATAAAGACGGCAGGTGTCTTTCATTTATTTCCTCCTGGCTCCAAAAACCGGGGGAGCCTGGGCATGAAATGCCCTCATATGTTATGAAGGGTACGGCTTCCAGCGTCAGACACTGGGAACGATGCTATAATCAGTGCGCGGTTCCACACTTTTTCGGAGGAATCATGGCCGACTTCCAACTGCCCATTGTAAATCCGGTGCTGATCTTTTCTCTGATTCTGTTCATGGTGCTGCTGTCCAAAGCATTGCTCCAGCGCCTGAATATACCCGCCGTCGGGGGACTGATCCTGTTCGGCGTACTGCTCGGTCCTCACGGCCTCAATCTGTTGGCCCGCGATGATTCCATCGTGCTGTTCGGCACCGTCGGTCTTCTGTACATCATGTTGGCCGCATCCCTGGAGATTGATATCGCGGATTTTCAAAAAAATCGCCACAAAAGCGCCCTGTTCGCCCTCTTTTCCTTCGGCGTTCCCATGCTGTTGGCATTGACGGTCGGCAATCATCTGTTGCAGCTCGGCCTGCTGCCGGCCTTGCTGCTGGGCAGTATGATCGGATCCCATACCCTGCTGGCCTTTCCCGTAGTTCAGCAACTGGGAATTGTCAAAAACCGCGCCATCGCCACGGCTGTCGGCGGTTCGCTTTTGACCGATGCCGCGGCCCTCGGCACGCTGACGGTGGTCGCGGCTCTGGAAAGCGGTACCGCCGGGGGCTTTTTCTGGGGCATGCTGGTCGGAAGGATCGTACTGTTCCTGGCCGCGGTAGCTTGGCTGCTGCCGAAACTGGCCTGCTGGTATTTCAAGCACAACACGGACAGCGTGCCGCAATACATTTTTGTCCTTGCCATGGTCTTTCTGATCGGCTACGGCGCCCTGCTGGTCGGTCTGGAACCCATCATCGGGGCGTTTTACGCCGGTTTGATCCTGAACCGGTTCATTCTGCCGAGTTCTCCCTTGATGAACCGGATCGATTTTATCGGCAACGCCATTTTTATTCCATTTTTTCTCATCGGAGTCGGCATGTTGGTCGATCCCCGGGTGTTTGTGCAGGGCGGCGATACCTTGCTGGCCGCCGGGGTGATGATTGCCGCCGTCATTCTCGGTAAAGGTCTGGGCGCCTGGATTGCTGGGAGGGCATTGAAGTTCAAGGGTTGGGAATGGCCGTCGGTTTTCGCTTTGACCCTTCCCCAGGCGGCTGCCACTCTGGCGGTGGCTTTCGTTGGGCTCAGGCTGGGACTGTTTACGGAAACGATTCTTAACGGCACGGTGGTGATGGTTCTGGTGACCTGCCTCACCGGATCCCTGTTGCTGGAACGTTTCGGAGCCAAAGTCGCCGAAACGGAAGCCGAACTGATCAGCGATCAGGATGAAACGGTGCAACGCCTGCTGTTGGCGGTGGACGACGCCGAGGACATTGCAGGACTCATGGAACTGGCCATGGCCTTGAAACAGCAGGACCGGGAAGAGCCCGTGGTGGCCCTGAACGTGGTGCGGGAAGGCGAACAGGCCGAAAAGGATGTGGTGCTGAGCGGCCTTATGCTGGAACAGGCCGTCAAGATCGGCAGTTCCACGGAATGCGAAGTACAAATTGTGACCCGCATCGCCCCCTCGATTGGTACCGCCATCGCTCGAGGTGCCCGAGAATCCAGGTCTTCAGACATTCTTATCGCCTGGGACGGGCACCTTGATGAAAAAAAAGACCGTATTTTCGGGGATGTGGTGGATGTCGCCATAAAAAAAACCACACAGAATGTCTGGGTCGCCCACCTACGGCAACCGATCAATACCTTCGATGGCATCATGCTGGTTCTGCCGCCCCGCAGTGAATTGGAAGAAGGTTACCTGCACATCTTGAGTACCATCAAGCACCTGGCTAAAGAAACTGCCAGCCAACTGGTTCTGGCCGCATCCGCCATGTCGCTGAGATATGCCGAGGCCGCCATGCGACTGGACCCCGAGGTGGATTGCGAGACCGTCAAGCTCGATGATTGGCGGAAACTGGATTCGTTTGTGCGGGGACTGGCCGCGGATATGCTGCTGGTCATGGTGAGTTCGCGGGCGGATACCATCTCCCACGGAGAAAACCTGGACCAGATACCCGAAGTTCTGGCCCGGCGAAGGGCCGAAGGCAGCTTTATTGTGGTATATCCCGAACAGCGTACCGTCGGCGACCTTCGCAAGGCACTGCGGGAAAACCGCTATCATGAAATCTTCGGCGGTAATCGGCGTCGGGTGCAGCGCCTGCTGAAAAGCCGTTGAACGAGCAGATCAGAGTATGCCGCAGCGAGCTATTCGACCGGTTCGGTGCTGAACGCCGGCAGGCATTTGAATGACGGCAGAAATATTTTCTGTTTATGGCCAAGGGAGGTCTCGACTCGCCGTGCGATTGACAATTCTTTGCGAAAACTCGGTAGCACATCCTTTCGGTCTTCTTGGAGAGCACGGTTTTGCCTGCTACTTGGAGACTCCATCGGGGAATTATCTGTTTGATACCGGCCAGGGGCAGACACTGGTGCCCAATGCCCGCCGTCTGGGCAAAGACCTGGCGGCCATCGAGGCGCTGCTCATCAGCCACGGTCATTACGATCATACCGGCGGCCTGCCAGCCGTGCTTGAGATTCGCGGCAGCCTCGACGTCTACGGCCACCCCGAGATGTTCAGCGTCCGCTACTGGGAGATCGAAGGCCGACGGTGTTACCTCGGCATTCCATTTAAGCGCCAATATCTCGAATCTCTCGGCGCCCGTTTCCATTTGAGTAGCGATCTGGTCGAAGTCGGCCCGGACATTTTTATGAGCGGAGAAATTCCCCGGCGCAATACCTTTGAACAGGGTGACCCTCAGCAACTGACGGTTGCCGGAAGCGGCGCGGTGCTGCGTCCCGATCCGGTGGCTGACGATCTGTCCATGGTAATCAGGTCGCCCAAAGGCTTGATCCTTGTGGTCGGATGCGCCCATGCCGGCCTCGTCAATATCCTCGATTATGTCGTGGAGCAGTTTCCAGACGAAGCGATCCATGCTGTGGTCGGCGGCACCCACCTGGGCTTTGCCGAGGATGGACAGTTCGAGGAGACCCTCAGGGCCTTTAAACGAACCGGTATCGAAAAAGTCGGAGTATCCCATTGCACCGGACTGAAAAAAGCCGCCCGGCTCTCAGAGCGACTCGGCGAGCGATTCTTCTTCGCCAATGTCGGAACGGTTCTGGAGGCCTAATTTCATTATGCGTACGATCAGGAAATAAATATGTTGACCGCCCAACGCCTGGGCCCGAAAGCAGAACAGGTTTTCATTAGCCGAGGAGTAATTTTGTCCCGGCTGGACGGTTGCGATGGCGTTCACCGGGAAAACAGGCCATTGTAACCTATGGCCGAGATAGGCAGCATCCCGAAGTCCTTGGGCGGACGCCGGACATTGGCCGTGAGCCACACATCAAACCATAAGGCCGGGGGAAATTGTTCTGCCTCAGCCGGAGCCTGAGAGCTTTTCCCGCTGAATGAGTTGACTTGGGGGTCGGATCGAAGCGCGAGTTGATTTAAGACGGCAATCCTAACTTCCATAGGGCTGTTTTCGACTTAAAACGACCTTTGCGGGGGTAAAAACAGTGGAATCCCCTTCACTTTTCAGAAGCTCGAAACCCTCATCGTCTTTGTTTACTGTTCGGTTCCGACCTCTGACCCCTGGCCCCATCTTCACTCCATCGGCAAAACTCTCATTGCCTACCAATTGCCTACTACTAAATTCTCAGACTAGTGTCCATCCGGAAACTCCGGATGGACACAGCGCAGTTTTCATATGGGAAACGAGCAATTTTTCGTTGTGGCAAGGAA
>PWVL01000149.1 GCA_003561875.1 Desulfuromonadales bacterium
CCAGTACCAGATCGGCCTGGTAGAGATAGTAGGGCTTGACCCGAACGGCCAGCAGTCTCTGCATGAGGCGGAGCATGACCAGAGGGTCGTCGTTCACGCCCCGCAGCAGAACCGCCTGATTGCCCAGCGGAATACCGGCATCGGCCAGTCGGGCGAGGGCCCTGGCCGCGAGAGGGGTGATTTCGTCGGGGTGATTGAAGTGCGTGTTGAGGTACAGGGGATGATAGCGCTGCAACATACGGGTCAGGGCCAGAGTGATGCGCTGGGGCAGCACCACCGGCATGCGGGTGCCGATGCGCAGGATTTCCACCGTCGGAATGGCCCGCAGTTCCTTGAGCAGGGATTCCAGAACTTCGTTACTCAGCAGCAGGGGATCGCCGCCGGAGAGGATCACATCGCGGATTTCCGGATGCCGTCGGATATAGGCCAGTCCTTCGGCGATGGTGTCGCGGTTCACCTGCATGCGGTCTTTACCGACTTTGCGCTTGCGCGTACAGAAGCGACAGTACATGGCGCACTCGGAGCAGACCTGGAACAACACCCGGTCGGGATAGCGGTGCACCAGGTTCGATACCGGGCTCTGCTCCTCCTCTTCCAGGGGGTCGGCGCAGCAGGATCCTGCCTCCAGTTCCTCCACGGAGGGAACGGCCTGCCGCCAGATGGGATCGTCCACCGACTGGATCAGGCTCAGATAGTATGGGGTGACCCGCATGGGATAGCGCTCGGCCACCGCCGTCAGGGGACGGGGGTCGACGCCGTAGCGACGAGTCATCCGGGCCGGAGACGTCACGCAGGATTGCAGCATTTTTTGCCAGATTTCCATAAGGTCAGACTTCCTCCCTGCAGGTGAACCGTTTTACGTAGGTCAGCCGGTCGTCTCCGGCACGGTAGAAATCCGCAATCCGGCTTTCCAGGTGGTAGCCGGCCTGCATGTAAAAGTTTCGCGTCCGTTCATAGCTGCCCTGGGACGAGGTTTCCAGGCAGATCAGACGGGCCCGGTCGGCTGTAGCTTCGGCCTCCACATGAGCCAGCAGCCGGCGGCCGATACCCCGCCCCTGTCCTTGTGGAGCGACGGCAATCCAGTAAATCATGTAATTTCCCTCGGTCAGCGGAACCGGTCCGAAAAGAACATAACCCTGCACATCCTGGTTCTCCTCGGCCACGGCCACTCGATAATCGGATTGGGCCGGATCTTTCAGCACAATATCAAGCAATTCCAGGGCGCAGATGACTTCTGTTTCGGTAAAGGCTCCGCACTGGCGCAGAACGTCTGTCAGTTCAGGGAGATCCGTCGGGCGCAACTCACGCATTGGCGGCCTCCTTGCGCTTCAGCGCCAATTCCACCAGGCGGCTGATGAGAAAAGGATAACTCAGTCCGGCTGCCGCCGCCGATCGCGCCAGGCCCGCCTCTGGTCCAATATCGGGATTGGCGTTGACCTCCAGAAGATAGGGCACATCCTGTCGAAAGCGAATATCGATGCGGGCATAATCCCGACATTCCAGCAGGTTATAGGCGCGCAGCGCCACATCCCGAAGCAGCAACTCCTGGCGGCAACTCAGTGGAGCCGGACACACCGGCCGAGTGCCGATGAATTCTGCGGAATCCTCCAGCCACTTGCCCTTATAGCTGACGATGCCGGCGGCAAGGGTCGAATCAAAGCAAATCTCTGATATAGGTAAAACCTGCGTAGGTTGATTTCCGATGATGGCAACATTGAATTCCCGTCCGTCGATGAACTCTTCCACCAGTGCATCCTGGTGATAGGTGCGGTGGACATAATCTACCCGCATGTGCAGATCTCTGCTGTTGCTCACGATACTTGCGCCGTTAATTCCCAGGGACGCGTCCTCAAAACGCGGCTTGACAATCATGGGAAACTTCATTCCCGCAATATGCAGCTGGTGGGTACCCAGGGAGGCCAAAGTATAGGCAGGTGTAGGGAGATGATGGGCACTGAACAGATCCTTACTGCGGACCTTGTCCTGGCTCAGCCCCAAACACACTGGAGAAGCTCCAGTGCAGGTCAGGTTCATTATTTCGAGTAGCGCAGCCACGTGCATTTCCCGGCGACTGTCGCCCCAGAAACCCTCGCAGAGGTTGAAAACCAGTTCGCAGGAAGTTATCTGCAGGTCCCTGATAAATTCAGCGATATTGTCCCTCAGGGGAATCACGGTGGCATCATAGCCCAGCTCCCGCAGTGCCCTGAACACCGCCTCGGCCTCCAGACGGGAACCCTGTTCGGAGATCAGATCAATGCTTTCTCCGCGAACCGGCAAAACCGGTGTTTCGTTATAACAGACAACAATCCGCATGACGCTCCCCCGAAAAAAGGCGATGACGAACAAGAGCCGCATGGACCACGTTCAGAATCAGGGCGTCGTAGGACAGGCCCGCGGCGCGGGCCGCTTTAGGAAAGCAGCTGTTTTGTTCCGGTCGGGGCAGAATGCCGGGCAAGGGGTTGAGTTCGATGATGGGGGGCTGGCCCGCGGCGTCGAGCCGCACATCGATCCGGCACCAGTCGCGACAACCCATGATGCGAAACGCTCTCATACAGAGCGACTCGATGGCGTTGTGCAGCCTGGGATCAAGGGACGCCGGACAGGAAAAAATCGACAGGGGCTGCTCTTCCCGGTCCCAGACCCACTTGGCTTCATAGGAATAAATGGGATTGACGCCCTTCGGCAGGGCGGAGAAATCTATTTCGACTGCGGGCAACATGCGTAGCTGGGCGCCGTTACCGATCATGGCTACAGTGAACTCGCGGCCAGGAAGAAACTCTTCGATGAGCAGCGGCTGGCGGTAGGTGGCCAGTGCCCATTCCACCTGCTGCAGCAGTTGCTTGCGATGACGTACCAGGGCGCTGTCCGGAACTCCCTTGCTGGATCCTTCCAGAATCGGCTTGACCATCAGTGGATAACGCAGCCGTGCAGGGACGTCCTGGAGTTCTTCCACCAGGGCAAAGCGGGGGGTGGCCACACGATGATAGCTTAGAATTTCCTTGGTGCGGCGTTTGTCGAGACAATTACCGAGAGTCAGCGGATCGCTGCCCGTATAGGGCAGGCCGAGCATGTCCAGCATGGCCGGAATCTGAGCCTCACGGCTGGCACCCAGCAGGCCTTCGGCCATGTTGAAAACCAGGTCCGGCCGCAGCGCCTGAAAGGCGACAAAGGCGTTGTGGTCGGCCTCTACCAGGGTGACCTGATGGTGCTGGGCCAGCGCTGAACGGACTGCTTCGATGGTCTCGAAATCGTCCCATTCTGCGTAAAGATCGTCCGCAATGGACAAGGGAGAATCGGAAGATGAGCTGGACAGCGCACAGGCGGACTCCCGGCGCAGATTGAAGCAAAGCGCGATGTGCATGGATAACCCCTTTTATAAAGCCTGACGGAGCGGTGTTCCTCCCTTGTGGAGGAATCGGCCCATTCATCGGATTCGGGACGCCTGGCGGCGGGCGGCTATAAAAAGGGGTTGCTTTTTATGCGGATCGTCGTGCTTTTCCCGAACCGGAATGAGGCCGATAATTCGTCATATACTCCTGAACAATCGACCTGTCAATAGAATAAAATTCCGATTTTAAAAAAATAAATATACTATTGTTTTTTGGTATGTTACAGAAATAATCAAGAAATTAACTGAGGTTTTTTGGCGACGGATTGCAAGACATTTTCGATTCTTTTGCGCGAGCCTGGTGCAAGTTGACCAGTAGCCCGAGAAGCGCAGCGCCTTCCGGGAAAATCCGCACAGAGAAAAAGCCTGAAATTGACGCAAGTCAAGTTCTTGCTGTCCCAAACGGGATAGGTTGGCGACAACAGGAGTAGCGCGAAAGTTAATTGCCTTCTTTTTCTCTTCACCAAAGGAGCCCGCACATGTTTTGTCATCAATGCGAACAAACGGCCAAAGGCACGGGTTGTACTCAAGTCGGCGTCTGCGGCAAGCAACCGAGTGTCGCCGCCCTGCAGGATAATCTGCTGCAGGGACTGCAAGGTCTCGGATTTTTTTCCCACAAGGCCCGTAAACTTGGTGCCACCGACCGGGACCTGGAAGCGTTTCTTCTTGAGGGTCTGTTTGCCACTGTCACCAACGTCGATTTCGATCCTGTCCGCCTGGCGGATCTGACGGAACGCTGCGGTCGCCTCAAGGAGCGGGCTCAACAGCTCTATCAGGAAGCTTTTCGTCGTACCAACGGCATTCCCGCGCCGCAGTTCAACAACGGTCCACCGTCCTGGAATCCGGCAGCTGACCTTGTCCGTCAGGGCGAGCAGGTCGGTATTGAAACGCTGCATAAGGACCCGGATGTTCGTTCCGCCATCGAAATTCTGATTTACGGTCTCAAGGGCATGGCCGCTTATGCCGAGCACGCTCAGATTCTCGGCAAGACCGACCCTGAGGTAAGCGCATTTTTTGAGAAGGCCCTGGCCGCCACCTGCGATCCGGAGCTGGGCCTGATGGATTTCGTCACCCTGGCCATGGAGTGCGGCAAGCACAACCTCACCGTCATGGGACTGCTCAATGCCGGTCACGTGGAAAACTACGGCCATCCGGTACCGACCCCGGTCTCCACCGGTACCAAAGCCGGCAAGGGCATTCTGGTTTCCGGTCACGACCTGAAGATGCTTGAAGAACTCCTCAAACAGACCGAGGGCAAGGGCATCAACGTCTACACCCACGGGGAGATGCTGCCGGCCCACGGTTATCCCGGGCTGAAGAAATACGCTCATCTGGCCGGCAATTTCGGCGGCGCCTGGCAGGACCAGGCCAAGGAACTGCCCCAGTTCCCCGGCGCCATTATCTTCAACACCAACTGCATTCAGAAGCCGGCCGAGTCCTACAAGGACCGCCTCTTCACCTGGGGCTGCACCGCCTGGCCCGACGTGACCCACATTGACGGCTTTGACTTCTCCGCCGTCATCGACAAGGCTCTGGCCAG
>PWVL01000193.1 GCA_003561875.1 Desulfuromonadales bacterium
CCAAGGTAGCGTTCCTTGATGGCGCGCAGTTCAAGCTGGTCAAAAGCGTTGAAGACTTTGGCCTTGTCCCGTTGGGCGAGGTCGAGATTGTTGGCTTCGATGGCTCGGGTGAGTCGCAGAAAACCTTGTTCGGCGGTACGGAAATCCTGTCCCAGTTCGGCGGCTCCCGCGCTCAGCGCCAGTTCTCGAACCTTGATCACATCGGGCAGTACCGCATGAGCGATCTGCGCGGTCTGTTCCGCCCGCTGCAGTTCCACCCGTCCGGTGGTAATTTTAAGCAGTATTTCCGAAAGATCGCGCTCCCGCTTCAAGAGCGACTGGGCCTCGAGAAACAGGGCTTCTGCATTGGCAAAGTTATTTGGGGAGAGAACATCCAGGCGTGCCTGGCGGGCAACTTCCAAATCTTGTTCCAGACTGATCAGTTGGTCTACGGGGTCCTTGTCTTCCATCTTGGTGAAAACCGCTTTGGGGCGACCGGCGCAGGCGCTGATCGAGCACAAAAGAAGCAGACTGATCCAGGGCATGAAAAACCGGACTGACGGGTGCATGATGCGGGTCTCCTTGTCGGGGTTCAGAACAGTTGCGTTTGACAACGGCAGGTGGAAGGGCATCGCCGACCAGCGGACTTTTGCCCGGGGCGGTATTGGAAAAGACAGAAGAAAAGCGCCGCCGCCTTTTTGCTTCGGGAAGTTTAAAACGGAAAAGAGGGTTTTGCAATCGTCATTCGTCGTTAGGGCATCAGTCAACGGACGGGAATCAAGAAAATTCAGAGGGAAGGTAAACGAGGAGGGAGACGCAACATCAAAAAACCCCGCGGCAGAGCGCGGGGTTTTCGGGCAGTCAACGCGTTAAAACCACGCTATATTTTGCGTACGTTGGATGATTGGGGACCCTTCTGGCCTTGAGTCACTTCAAAGCTTACCCGGTCGCCTTCCGCAAGGGATTTGAAACCTTCACCCTGGATTTCCGAAAAATGAACGAAAACATCAGGGCCGTTGTCCTGCTCGATGAAGCCAAAACCTTTTCCGTCGTTGAACCATTTGACAGTACCTTCTACCATTTTTTTCTCCGTGTCTCTCGAGGGAGACGTTTTTTTGTTGTGCAAACGCGCTCATTCAAAACAAAAAACACACGCCCAAACGGGCCTGTGTTATTGATCCGAACCGGCACCTTGCCTGTTCGGTGAGCAACAATAAATTCACACAAACTTTGTCCAAGTGGGGTGAAGCTACCATGAGTAATGAGTAGAAGCAAGCAAAAAATAGAAGTTTTTTGCGCCGTAAAATAATGCCAGGAATCCCCTGGGATCAGTCATTTCCCCGGCCATGATGGAATCCGGCCAGAGCAGCGTGACAAGGTCATTGCTTATGAATGCCGAGACGTCGATAAAGGGTGGCCCGGCTGATATCGAGGATTTTCGCCGCTTGCCGCTTGTTTCCATGCAGCCGGTCAACCACGTAGGCAGCGTAGCTGTTGCACAGTTCATTCATGGTGGGATAAATATTGTCGCGGGTGAGTTTTGCGAGTAGAGAAGATACGGGATCGGAAGCCGGGTTGTGGTTGCGGATACGCTCGGGTAAACACTCGGGAACAATTTCCGGACCGCTGCAAAAAGCCACTGCCCGTTCCAGGGCATTACGAAGCTCTCTGACGTTGCCGGGAAAGGGGTAGGAGTGCAGCAGTTTTAAAGCGCTGTTGGAAACCCCGCGAACCGGACGACCCATTCGGCTGCTGAGTTGCTGAATGAAATGGGCCGTGAGCAAATCAAGGTCTTCGCCTCGGTCCCGCAGGGGTGGTACGGTGAGGGAGAAGGTCTCCAGCCGGAAAAACAGATCTTCCCGAAATGCTCCCTCCTGGACTGCTTCTTCCAGGTTGCGGTTGGTGGCTGCGATGACTCGAACGTCGAGTCGGGTCTCTCGATTTTCGCCTATCGGTCGCATGTGCCCATCCTGAAGTATTCGTAACAACTTGGCCTGCAATGTTCCGGGCATATCCCCCACTTCGTCCAGGAACAGGGTGCCGCCGTCGGCTTCGGCAAAAAGCCCTTTGCGCGCACTCTCGGCACCCGTGAAGGACCCCGAAGCGTGCCCGAAAAATTCGCTCTCCTGCAATTCGGCGGGAATGGCGGCGCAGTTGACGGCAATAAAGGGTCCGTTGCTGCGGGAGCTCTCTCCATGTACGGCGCGCGCAACGAGATCTTTTCCGGTTCCGCTTTCACCGCTGACCAGAACTGGTCCCATGGCTCGCCCCACCTGTTTGATGGCAGTGAAAAGGGAGGTCATTTTATCGCTGTGGCCGATCATTGCGTGAAAAGAGCCGTCGCTCACTGTTTTGCGAAAACGGTTCAGCTCCTGTCGCATTTCGCGGTTTTCGATCGTACGCCGAACGCGATGAATCAGGTGATCCAGTTCAAGGGGCTTGGTCAGAAAGTCATCGGCCCCTTCCTGCAAGGCAGCGACCGCCTGGGAGATGGTGCCGAAGGCAGTCATGAGAATAAAACCCGGCGGGTTCTCCATTCGGCGTGTGCGGGCGAGCAGCTGCAGACCGTCGGTGCCGCAAAGACGCAGATCGCTCAGCACCAGATCCGGACGCCAATCTTCTATCATGGACCAGGCGGATTCACCGTCGGCCGTACTGCGCACCTGCATCCCCGCGTCAGTCAGTTCATCGGTGAGCAGCCGGCGCAATGCCGTATCGTCTTCGGCAATTAGGATTTTGGCGAAAGAGAGATCCGTTTTCGGTAGCGTCGCGATCACGAAAGGCCTCCATCCCTGGAAAAGGAGATGATAAATTTTGCGCCGCCCAAAGCGGATTTGGCGACGGAGAGTTCCCCGTCGTGGGCCCGAACGGCCGACAGGGCAACCGACAAGCCCATTCCGGAACCCTGGTCTGCGGATTTGGTGGTGAAAAAAGGCTCGAAAAGCTTTGGCAAAAGGTTTTCAGGAATGCCCGGTCCGTTGTCCTCTACAGTAAAACCCACTGCCTGCGCTGTGGCGAACCAGCACAGCTTCACGATCCCTTTGGGCGGCGCTGCCTGAATCGCGTTTTTCAACAAGTTGGACAAGGCCTGTTCAAGGCGTAATCGATCCACGGGGATTTTTGGTGCCGGGGTCGGGCCAAGCAGATGCAGTGATAGATCTTTTTCGGCCACGGCTTCGCGCAACGAGGCCGCTGCCAGGTCGGCAAGCGTCGACAGGCGGGTCGGGCGTAGCTTTAGCCGGTCATCCCGGCCAAAATCGAGCAACTGACGTACCGTGTCCTCCATGCGACCTACCGCGTTGCGGATTGTGGTCAGGTCCTCGGCCGGCAGAGTGATCGCACGGTTGCGTCTCATCAGGCGTTGCAGCGTGCCCGCGATGACGCTAAGAGGAGAGCCAAGTTCGTGGGCCACGCCGGCTGAAAGACGCCCTATGGCCGCCATCTTTTGCGACTTCTGCAGCCGCTCCTGAAGCATAACCTGTTCCCGGTGATGAGTCTCCAGGGCCGTTTCCGAACGGGAAATGCTATCGAGCATATTGTTCATACCGGCAGCCATCTGCCGAATTTCCCGTGGTCCGGAAAGTGTTGCCCGGTGATTTCGTTTCCCGGCGGTAATCCGGGCCATGCTTCTTGCCAGGCGATTGAGGCTGCCGCCGACCATGCGTTGATGTCCGTAGATGACCAGACCCAGTAAAAGGGCAAAAAAGGTCAGAAATAAAATAGCTTGGTAGCGTGTCTTTGCAATATATTGCTGCATTTCACTGCGCTCCCGGGTCAGATGCAGTAAACCGATATTGCGCCCCGCTGTATCCGAAAGAGGAACAAAATAGGAAAAAATTTCCTCACCGTTGGCACTTTCATAGCCGCCCGTACGGTCGCCGGCGGCCAGTTCAAACAGGCGATCACTTTTCACCTCAGGTTCCCGTGGACCGCTGGTAGCGATTTTTTCTCCTTCCGGATTGTAAATGTAAGCCCCATAAACCCTTCCAAAGCGAAACGCCGAGTACAGGGTTTGCGACAAGCTTTCTTTGTGGCCTTTGAGCAAAGCATCCTCCAGGGGACCGCGAAGGGCTCGGGCGATCAACGCAATTTCCTCCTGCATTTGTTGTTCGAGTCTGTTCTCAAGACGTTGCAGGCTGATATAGCCGGTGACGGCAATGACAGCAATCAGAGGCAGGGCCAGTAAAACGATCAGGTAGAAGCGCAGGCCGTGCCCGCTGTGAAACTTGCGAAACATTTTTCCTCCTCTATAAATAGACATGTAGCATTTTTGCACAACTCCTGGACCCGTGCAAGCTCTCTTAAAAATCTTTAGCTTTTCAGTTAAGGTGTTTAATTTCAGCGCGTTAGAAAAAATCAGGGTGGTTTGTGGGTTTTGGCACAATCTTTGATCTGGTGAATGGAGCCGCCGGCTGGAGCAATGAGGTTCCGGCGTGCAGAAGGTGGCAAAAATCTTTTGAAGGAGGAAATTGCATGACAGTAACAGGTGTAAGGACAAAGTGTTTGGGCGTCATGGCGCTCTTCTTAACGGTTGCTCTTCTTATGACGGCGGGGCCCGTTCTGGCCCAGACCGGTCAGGGCTCGCCGCAGGGCATGATGAATGAGGGTGCTCCCGCTCAGGAGTTTGATCAGCCGACCCTGGAAAAATTTGCGGCCGCTGCCACCGACTTGCGGGACATTCGTGGTGCATATACGCAAAAACTCCAGGGTGTCCAAGATCAGGAAAAAGCCATGGACATTCAGCGGGAGATGGGGGAGAAAATGGTCAGTGCAGTGAAGCAAAAGGGCTTGAACGTAGAAACGTATAACGAAATTGCCAATCAGTTGGCTGTTGATCCCCAACTGCAGCGCAGGGTTGAGGCGCTGATGGATTAGTTGTTGCCGAGAAGTAAAAGCGAGGCAAGCACGAACAGAAACGGGCGAGCGGCTTTAGGCCGCTC
>PWVL01000080.1 GCA_003561875.1 Desulfuromonadales bacterium
CGGGCCAGCATTTCCCCCAGATCAACCTCTTTGGTCTGGCGAATCTCTGCTCCGAAACCCATACCCTTATTGCCGCAACGACGTGAAATGATGGATTCCAGCCCGGTAAAAGCACCGCCACAGATGAACAGGATATTGCTGGTGTCAACCTTAAGAAATTCCTGTTGCGGGTGCTTGCGTCCTCCCTTGGGTGGCACGCTGGCCTGGGTGCCTTCAATGATTTTCAAAAGGGCTTGTTGCACTCCCTCTCCGGAAACATCCCGGGTAATTGAAGGCGATTCGGATTTGCGAGCAACCTTGTCAATTTCATCGATATAGATGATTCCCCGTTGAGCCTTTTCCAGATCGTAATCGGCAGCCTGCAACAGGCCAAGAATGATATTTTCCACATCCTCGCCCACATAACCGGCTTCGGTCAGATTGGTGGCGTCCGCCATGGCAAAAGGAACGTCCAGCAACCGTGCCAGAGTCTGGGCCAGCAGGGTCTTGCCGCTGCCCGTAGGACCAAGCAGAAGAATATTGCTCTTTTGAACTTCGACGTCGCCACCAGCGGTACTGCCGTACTCGATCCGCTTGTAGTGGTTGTAAACAGCCACGGCAAGGACCCGCTTGGCCGTCTCCTGACCAATGACATATTCGTCAAGAATGTCCTTGATCTCCGAGGGCCGAGGCAATTTACCTTCCTGGCCCGCTGCGGATTCCTCAAGTTTGGCTTCTTCAGCAATGATGTCCTTGCACAGTTCGATGCATTCATCACAGATGTACACCGCCGGGCCGGCGATCAGCTTTTTGACATCATCCTGGCCTTTTCCGCAAAAGGAACAGGTCAGATACCCCGTTTTTTCTTCATCATGACTCACTTAGTGCCTCCAAGCAATTTTTTCAGGGCTTTCTTTCAACTATCCCGTCTACGATACCATATTTTTTGGCGGCTTCGCTACCCATGAAGAAATCCCGCTCCGTGTCAGCTGCAATGGTCTCAACATCCTGACCGGTATGAAAAGCCAGGATACGGTTCAGGGACTCCCGCAAACGCAGGATCTCCTGAGCATGAATACTGATATCACTGGCCTGCCCTTGGAAGCCGCCGAGCGGCTGATGAATCATGATGCGGGCATTTGGCAGAGCATATCGCTTGCCGGGACATCCGGCAGCGAGGAGCAAAGCCCCCATACTGGCCGCCTGTCCCACGCAAATGGTTGAAACGGGGGCCTTGAGATACTGCATGGTATCGTAGATTGCCATTCCGGCCGTAACCACTCCGCCGGGCGAATTGATGTAGAGATGAATGTCTTTCTCGGGATCTTCCGACTCAAGAAACAACAACTGGGCAATGATCAGGTTGGACAAATGATCATCGATCGGACCGCCAAGGAAAATGATCCGATCCTTGAGCAGGCGAGAATAAATATCATAAGCCCGTTCACCGCGCCCGGTCTGCTCTACTACCATCGGGATAAGACTCATAAAGCCTACTCCTTCCCTTCACTGGAACCTGCATCCGCGGCAATGGACCCGTCGACCATTTCAATTGTCGCCTTGCCGGTAAGAAAATGTAGCACCTTCTCTTCGGTGAGCTGACCGACCAGGCCGCGCTTTCTGGAATCGTCGGCATAGAAATTCGCCACCATTTCTTTGCTGGCGTTATTCTTGTCCGCGATTTCCTCAAACTTTTCATCAATTTCTGAATTGTCGATCTGAATGGATTCCTTGTTCGCAATCGCTTCAAGCAACAGGCTGCCCTTGACCTGCTTGACTGCGGTCTCACGATAAATCTGCTTGAAAGAATCAGGGGTCATACCCATGGCTTCGAGGCTGATCCCCTGGGACTGCATGCGATTGCGCAGATTATCGAGCATAAAATCCAGTTGGCGCTGAATCATTCCTTCCGGAACATCCAGAGGATTTTTTTCGATGAGTTGATCGATCAGCTGATCTCGAAATTCCTGTTCGATACGGGAATATTCCTGAGAAGCATAGACCTCTTTGACCTTTTCCCGCAGGTCTTCAAAGGTAGCCATACCCATCTGCGCGGCAAAATCATCGTTCAACTCCGGCAGAATCTTTTCCTTTATTTCCTTGAGTTTGACTTTGAAAGTGGCATCCTGTCCAGCCAGGTCCTTTTTGCCATAATCCAGGGGAAAGGTTACTTCGATTTCCCTCTCCTCACCGCGTTTCATACCTGCCAACTGCTCTTCAAATCCCGGAATAAAAGTATTGGAACCCAGTTCCAGGACATGGTCGGAGGCCGACCCGTTATCAAAAGGAGCTCCGCCGACAAAACCTTCAAAATCAATGATCACCGTGTCACCGGCCTGCGCCTCGTCCCGGTCTGCAATCTCCAGGCTGGCGCTACCGAGACGCATTTCCTCAAGACGGGCGCCTATCGTCGATTCATCCTCTTTGAAAGTCTCTTTTTTGAGAACAAGACCCAGGTAATCCGTCGGCTTCACCTCCGGCTGCACTTCGACCTGCGCCGAAAAGCTGTAAGGCTTGCCCTTCTCCAAAGTGCCACCGTCGGTAATTTCAGGGCCGGAAACCGGGACGATGTTTTCCTGCTTGAGGGCTTTGAAATAGCTGTCACTCACCAGGCGTTCGAGCACTTGCCCTTCGACAGTAGCGGCATAGTGTCGTTCAAGAACGGCCCGGGGCACTTTCCCCTGGCGGAAACCCTTGATCTTGGCGGTTTTGCTCAACTGTTTGTAAGCCGCTTCAATTTCTTCATCAACCCGGGAGGCCGGCACCTCAAAAGAAAGCTGTTTCTTTACGGCGCTGATGTCTTCAACTTTCACATTCATTACTACTACCTCACACGATAAATGGATAAATGTTCAGCGGACTGGCCGCCACATAACAGCACTGCCCATTCTTCCAACCTGAAGTTGACCGATCATGACATCCGGAGAAAAGCCGGCAAAGACTTGGTGCGAGAGGGGGGACTCGAACCCCCACGGTGTTACCCGCTGGATCCTAAATCCAGTGCGTCTGCCAATTCCGCCACTCTCGCAACAGGCAGGTGAGACCCAGCGCAACCTTCAGTCAGAGGAAACACGATGTTCTTTCTAAACGGCAGAACCTGACACTACAAAAAAAGCCCGTCCATGACGATCCAACCGCTGATCTCTCGATAGCGGCCCTCGGATCACCGGGAGACGGGCAGTCACTGTAAAATGGGGTGAGTGAAGGGGATCGAACCCTCGACAACTGGAGCCACAATCCAGTGCTCTACCAACTGAGCTACACCCACCGTAAAAACTGCGGCAGTCTACAAAACCACCCGATCGCTGTCAAGATAATTGTGGCCACCAGAGAATTTGGCACGCCAGCCAGGACTCGAACCTGGGACTCTCGGCTTAGAAGGCCGATGCTCTATCCAGCTGAGCTACTGGCGCAGGAGCATCCTCATTAATTCAGCATGGCGCGGGCACATGCTACCGGGTGAACACAAAAGAGTTTTGTAATTTCTACAAAAAAATGACGTCTCGACAGTAACGAAGAAGTCGGCAAAAAAGATTTGCCGGACGACGCACGCTGACGCATTCACCATACTACACTTCAGGAACACAAAGCTTCCCGAAGAAAAAACTGGACTAAAACCTTCCAACCTGCAGTTGCGGTCGCAGAGATGGAAAATATGCAGAAACTGGTCGGGGCGAGAGGATTCGAACCTCCGACCCCCTGTGCCCAAGACAGGTGCGCTACCAGGCTGCGCTACGCCCCGAGAGACGAACTTCTATCACGCAGTGTGGAAAAAGGCAACTTCTTTTTCCGGGCTGCAGATGACGCATTGCTCCTCTGGAATCAGAGGAGAAATGCCGGTTTATTGGCTTTTTTCGACGCAAAGTATTTTTAAGTTTTGCAGAACTTCAACGCTTGCAGCAAATCCTTTATCAAAACCCTGTCCCGACTTGCCACCTGGACTACTTTTGTCGCTCCAACCATTCAGCCCTGTAAAAGTCCTATATCTCTTGTCGAAGAACCGATAAGCAGTAGATTTGACTTAGGAAGCTGAAAAAGGTATCGTTCGTGTTGAAACAATTTTTATCCTAATGTTTTGTTTTTTTCCAAATGTGTTCAAGCATCACAAAAAACCGTGTTACTGAAATCTACCAAAACATGACCAATTCATCAAAAAAAGACCTGCGAGACAGGGCGATCTCATCAGTCCCGGCCACAAGCTGCCCACAAAGGGACGACGCACGGGCGCCGGGCCTGGCCCCAGAAGATCAGACAGTGCCTGAAAACACTTACCAACTGCGAATATTTCGTTCCCTGAGGCAAATCATTCGAGCCATTGAGCTGCATTCAAGAAAATTGGACACCTGTCACCAGATTACCGGGCCGCAACTGGTCTGCCTGACCGCCCTCAAGGAAGATTCGTCCTTATCGGTAAAAAAGATGGCCCAGATCGCTTGTCTCAGCCCTAGTACCATCGTCGGCATTGTCGATCGCCTGGAGGACAAAGGCCTTGTCCGGCGCGTGCGCAGTACCTTGGATCGCCGCAGCGTTACAATTACTGCCACAGAAAAAGGCCGGCAATTTCTTGCCAGCACACCATCACCGGTGCAGGAATCCCTCGAAATGGCTTTGCAAAAGCTGCCGGAACTGGAACAGGTCGCTATAGCACTGGCCTTTGAAAAAGTTGTTGATTTGATGAAATTGGAACCACCCGAAACAAACTCCCGACCATCCAATCTGGGAGGCAACGCCAACTCGAGTGACGTGTACTGACATGCCTCGGCTTTACCCGCACGCTACAAACCGACGAACTAGTGTCCATCCGGAAACTCCGGATGGACACAGCGCAGTTTTCATATGGGAAACGAGCAATTTTTCGTTGTGGCAAGGAAATCAAAGGGTTGCGCGGAGGCGTACATCGGTACGCCGCAC
>PWVL01000083.1 GCA_003561875.1 Desulfuromonadales bacterium
AGCGCCTAAGGGATAAGGTTCACCGGGCCACACTCTCATCTCGTATCATCCTCCCCAGTTGATATTATGCCGCCCCTACATTATAGCGGCACTAAATCCCGGGACATTAATTTGCTGACGCGGTGCAGCGAAAACAGACTTCCAACCTGCGGACTTGAGCAGCAGCGGCAGGGAGTGTAAAAAAAAAAAGGGATTTGCCCTCTGTTTATTCCGAAAGCATATCCCTTGAGTTTTTTGGAAGCCTTTGCAGGCTCCCCGGTGGACTGTAAAATTGAGCTTTTATGCCGTCGTTTCACCTGTCCTGCTCACTCGTGCAGACCTGCATTCACGGCACAGGGCAACCCGATACGGGTTGCCCTGCCTGAAAGGCTCTCAGGGATGCAGATGGAAAACCTTGTTCATGATTTTCCATGCCCCATTGACTTTAAGAAGCGTAAACAGATCGGTAAAGCGATGGCCGGTCCAGTTGTCGAGTTCCAGCCGCACCGTGGCAATTGTGTCGATGATATCGATGCTGGCGATCCGGGCCTGGATTCCTGTGGCCGGGCCATTCTGATCATTCCAGTCAAAGAGGCGTTGTATCGGGCCGGCCAGCAGATCGGCACC
Organism: Desulfuromonadales bacterium; assembly: GCA_003561875.1. Classification (GTDB taxonomy): domain Bacteria; phylum Desulfobacterota; class Desulfuromonadia; order Desulfuromonadales; family Syntrophotaleaceae; genus SLLR01. Next base: position 607 of record PWVL01000083.1, read on the forward strand.
GACGTAGCCAAAGATCGTTGCTTCCTCGTGGAATGCGGGCTTCATGTCCTCGCCTCTACCGGACCTGGCGCCATCAATATAGTGCTGGACGGTCTTGGAAATCGCCTCATATTCGCTCAGTTTGATCGGGGCGTTATTCATTGTTCACTCTCCTTCTCTCGGTGTGGAATTCCAGATTCCTGGCAGGGCGGTTTTCAAGTCGCATCTGTGGCCATTTGTGACGGGAACTTTTACTTTTTAGCCAGGACATTAAATGCGATGATCATAATGATTCCGCATATAACCATCAGAAAAGAGACCCAGAGCCAGATTTTCCTCAACGTCTCCGGATCAAGCGAATAACCGACAGCCAGTAATAGCAAACCCAGGAAGATGCAGACAAAAGGAGACAGTCTGCACCGATCCATACATTGCTTCATCTTTTCCATTACGCACCTCGTGAAAGAATGTTTCCTCAGCTGCTCTCCGAATCCTCATGCAAACGTGAATAATCGGGCATTACAACCTTAAAGCACATAGGTACGAAACAGCATCCAGAGTCCCATGCCGACCATGATAAGGTTTTCAGTCAGCGATACAAACCCCAGCGGCACCTTGCTGTCACCACCGACACAGGCACACTTGAGTTCACGCCTGTCAATATAAACGGCCTTGAAGACCGAGACCGCACCCACCGTACCGATGAACAGGGCAAGGGGCGCAGCCAGCCAGATGAGCGCCCCTGCCAGCATCAAAATTCCCGCGATGGTCTCCGCGTAGGGATACACATAGCCGTAGCGCAGGTAACGCTGAGCCAGCAGATCGTAGCCAAGAAACATGGTGCTGAAGCTCTCCACGTCCTTGAGCTTCTGAAGTCCAAGCAGGCACATGGAGATCGCCACGAAATATTCCGGCAACCTGGCGCTCAGCAAGCCTCCGGTCGCCGCCCAGCTGACCGCCAACCCCATCAAAAATGCCGTGACGAAAAGAGCAATGACAGGTTCGTAGGTTTCCCCTTCCTCGTCCGGAGAATCCAGTCCCAAATACTCCCGCAAGGCTTCATAGCCGCCAATGCGTTGCTCGTCGATGAATACCTGCGGTGTTGTGGTCACGCCGTGTTTTTCTTTAAAAGCGTCCGTCTCCTGACGAGAGGTCAAGTGGTGATCCTCAACAAAAAATCCCCGACGTTCCAGCAAATCCTTGCTTTTGAGTCCAGAGGGACAAAGATGCTCTTTCATCACCATCCGGTACAGTTGTGCGCGCCTGCCCTTTGCGGATGCGTTTTCCTGATTCATATCGATCCTCCCGATCTGCCAGTCAACTCAGGCCTTGTGCTACTGGGGGAAGCACAAAAGCCGATAAATCCTGGCAGGTCAAATATAACGTAATTCGGGCAAACAACAAATCGCCCGCCACGGGACAGAAGGAAGGGCAGCCGAAGACAGAAAATCAAAAGATCGAATCGAGCGCAGGAGAGGATTGTCTTGGGATGGAGATGGAAAACTTCCAGGCCCTGAGAATCAAGACGCCGGAATGACAGGCCGAATACGGAAAACCTTGCCGCTGTCGGTGGAAAAATACAGCCAACCTTCCGGGCTTTCAACGACCTGTCGAATCCTTTCCCCCAAACCGGTCAGGAGCCGCTCCTCCGCAACCGGTTTATCCTCGCCATCGAGAACAACCCGGTTCAGGTGCCTGAGGGCCAGAGCCCCGGAAAACAGATGGCCCCGCCAGCGGGGAAAGGCTTTGCCCGAATAAACAATAAGACTTCCCGGAGCGATGGAAGGGGTAAACACCTTCACCGGATCCTGCATGCCCGGTTTGCTGGTGGCCTCACCAACGGCGACCGGCCCCCAATATTCCTTGCCGTGAGAAACCACGGGCCATCCGTAATTGGCACCGGGACGGATGAGGTTGATTTCATCGCCACCCCGGGGACCGTGGTCGTTGGACCAGAGCCTGCCGGTAGCCCGATCCCAGAAGAGGCCCTGGGTGTTGCGCAGCCCGTAGCACCAGATTTCCCGCAACCCTTCCCCCTCCACAAACGGATTGTCGGCGGGCACGGAGCCATCCCGATGCAGCCGAACAATGGTACCGGCATGATTAGAGCGATCCTGGGCGGTGGCTCGCACACCCCGATCACCGATGGAAAAATACACATGACCGGACTCGTCGAATGCAATTCGACTGCCGAAATGGCGAGCAGTCCCGGTAGCCGAATCCGTTACCAGAAGATTCTCAAAATCAACCAGCGCATCATCCCGCAGACGAGCGCGAGCCAGGGTTGTCGCGCCCTGGCCGCCCACATCTTTGCTGTAGGTGAAATAGATCCAGTCACCCTGTACGAAGTCGGCCGGCACAGCCACATCCAGCAGTCCGCCCTGCCCCCTGTGCCAAACCTGCGGCGCTCCGCGAACCGGGGTTGTTTCTCCCGAATCCAGATTCAGTCGTTGCAGGCGACCCTCCCGTTCGGTCAAAAGAATCTCGTTTTCTGCAATAAAGGTCAGACCCCAGACCACTCCCAGGCCACCAGCGACTTCCTCGACCTCGTAGGCCATGCCTTCGGAGACTCCTGTCGCGACAAGGCGCGCTTCACCCAGCGTGACAAGACCGCACAACAGCAGCAAAGACAGCAAAAGTATCTTCGGCATGACTTCCTCCCCAGCAGGTTGTTTTGATACAGGTAAAAAGGTGAAATCAGTCCTTCAGCTACTGACAATCCTTGCTGTCTCGGAATAACCTTTTCGCTTCAACTCATTGACCATTTTCAGTATTTCCCGAATACTCACACTTGCTCCACACAAGCCCACCGTCTTATAATACGAACTGTCTTCGGGAAACCTCGCGGCGCGCGCATATTGGCGGATATGTCCATCAAGATCCTTGATATGGGTGTGCAGACGAATCAACGTCGATACCAGTTCCGGATCCATGTACTCGGAATATCGCATATTGAAAACATTCCAGAGCGCGCTTGCCTTCTCGTCCAGGTAGCAACTGGTATCCTCTGTAAAAAGATTTTCCGTCGACAGAATAGACACCAATTCCTCCGGCGATTTTTCCTCCATCTCCGAAAGCAGTATTGCCCTCTGTTCGCGAACCGCACCGAGTTGCTCTTCGTTACTTGCTGCAGTGATCACCGGATCAAAGGCGAAGGCACGCACGGCCAGACCATCACGTAACCGGTTTACGTCCCGTGCAATCAGGTAGTCAACATGTTCCTGGACAATCTTCCAGCGCTTCAGCTTCGATCGAACCAGCAAGGTGTCGATGATGAACAGGGTAAAAGCCGCCCCCATCAACTCGGTGAAGAAACCCAGGGTTACATCCGGATGCAGATTCTGAAAGATCCACAGCAGCGCCATCGTCACAAACAGGGCCGCATAAACCGCCAGAGGAACCTCAGAGCGGTCGAAAAACCGTGCCCAGAGCTTCCGCTTTGGCGCGGCGATGGATTTTTTCTGCGCCATGCCCAAATCCCCCGAATGAAATCCCAGCCGGTTGTTTCCCTCGCAGATGCGGCCCACGGTTTCCATCTATCCCTTTTTGACAAATTCCGATTTGAGCTTCATGGGTCCTATGCGATCAATTTTGCAGTCAATGTTGTGATCCCCCGAAACAAGCTTGATGTTTTTCACCCTGGTACCCACTTTGACAACCAGGGACGTGCCCTTCACCTTCAGGTCTTTGATGACGGTCACGGAATCACCATCCCGAAGAATGTTGGCATTGGAATCCCTGACGGCCAGCCCCTGCTCTTCTTGTTGTGAATTTTGGGGATTCCATTCATGCGATCATTCGGAACAGGCCAAAACACCGCGCTCTTCGTAAGCAAAACACGAATCACAATGGGGACAATTTGGCAAACGGTGCATGTATTCACCCTCCAAGTTTATACCGGCTTAAAATTGACGGGTTGAGATTCACCTACGCCACTTGCACTCCAAGGAATTGCCTGTTTGTTCGACACCAGCGTTTTTTCCGCCGCCCTTACTTTCCCGCCGCGAGGCGGTATACCCGGTGCGATACGATTGCGAAATACAAAATGAACAAAACCACAAAAAGAGCGTGTAACAATCGATAACTTGTCACGGCCGAACCAAGGACGAGGGCATGGATAATCACCAGAGGAAAGACCAGGAAAGCTGCAAGGTGCATCCTGCGCCAGGTTGTGAA
>PWVL01000066.1 GCA_003561875.1 Desulfuromonadales bacterium
CGGATGGACACAGCGCAGTTTTCAAATGGGAAACGAGCAATTTTTCGTTGTGGCAAGGAAATCAAAGGGTTGCGCGGAGGCGTACATCGGTACGCCGCACATTTCCACAGGATAGAGGAAATGGACAGCCCTTGGCTGCCCGAAGGGCGAGGGCCAGGGATGGTCCGAGTCACAAGCAAACCTGCAGATTGACGCCGCTACAGCGGAAAAGGGCCGTTTCCGGATGAAAACGAGCTAAGACAGAGCCGGAGGATCCCCAGCGGCAAGAACCCCTCCGACTTCAAATAGAAGAGCCCCGTTCCAATGGAACGGGGCTCTTCTATTTGAAGCGAAAACCTGCCTGGCGAAAGATCAGAAGCTCAGAATCCTTCTTTACGCTTGGACTGGTTTTCAAACCGGGTGAACTGTCCCTGAAAGGTCAGATGAACGGTGCCGATAGGGCCGTTGCGCTGCTTGCCGATGACGATCTCGGCATCTTTTTCATGCCCTTTCTCACAGGTTCTGTCGCGACTTTTGCAGTCCTCGCAATAAACCGCCTCACGGTAGATGAACATGATGACATCGGCATCCTGCTCAATCGCGCCGGATTCACGCAAATCGGCCATAATGGGGCGTTTGTCGGTTCGGTTTTCCAGCGAACGATTCAGCTGCGACAGGGCAATGACCGGAACATTGAGTTCCTTGGCCAGCGCCTTGAGAGATCGGGAAATCTCGGAAATTTCCTGTTGGCGGCTTTCCGCATTGTGTCCCTGCATCAGTTGCAGATAGTCGACCACGATAAGCCCGAGATTCCGTTCGGCCTTGAGCCGGCGGGCCTTGGCCCGCAACTCAAGCACGGTAATCGCCGGCGTGTCGTCGATGTAGATGGGGGCCGAAGACAACAGGTCAGCGCCGTCTGTCAGCTTTCCCCAGTCGGAATCCACCAGATGCCCGGTCCGCAGACGACTGGCATCAACCCGGGAAGCGGAACACAACATCCGCTGCACCAGCTGTTCCTTGCTCATTTCCAGAGAAAAAACCAGGGTGGGTACCGGCGGCTGGGCCCGTACAGCGGCGTGCTCGACGATATTGAGAATAAACGCGGTCTTGCCCATGGAAGGACGGCCGGCAATGATGACCAGGTCGGAAGATTGCAGCCCGGCAGTTATGGTGTCGAGATCGGTGAAACCGGTGGGAACTCCGGTAACCAGTTCCTTGCGCTGGTACAGCCTCTCGATATTTTTGAACGTTTCCTGCATGATCTCGCGGGTCGAAAAATACGACGGACGACTCTTCAGACCGCTGATCTCAAAAATTGATTTCTCCGCCCAGTCAAGAATCTGTTCAATGTCACCGCCATCGTAACCGCGGGTGGCGATTTCAGTGGAAACGTGAATCAGATGGCGCGCCAGCGCCTTTTCCTTAACCAGCCGACAGTAATAGCTGATGTTGGCCGCCGTCGGAACGTAATCGACCAGTACGCCGAGATAGCTGCTGCCGCCAACCGTATCGAGATCTCCGGATTTTTGCAGGGCAGCAGTCAGGGTAACCAGGTCGGCCGGTTCACCCCGGTCGGAAAGATCAATCAGCGCGGAAAAAATCTTGCGGTGGCTGTCCCGGTAAAAATCTTCGGGACGCAGGATCTCAAGGGCCTTGTTGAGGGCGTCATTCTCAAGAAGAACACCCCCAAGAACGGACATTTCCCCCTCAAGACTTTGCGGCGGAAGGCGGTGAGACGACTGTTCAGGCATGTTGGAGTCCGACTGAGGGTACTACACCTGCCGCGGAAAGGAAGACCGCTTCCCGCGGCAGGTACGGTTGTTACTCTTCGCTGGCAAGCACGGAAACCTTAAGAGTCGCCACGATGCCGCCGGGCAGCTTGACCGGTACTTCGTATTCACCCAGATTTTTGATGGGCTCGCCGAGCTGAATCTTTTTTCGATCGACTTCGATGCCGGACTCGGCCATTCTGCCGGCCAGTTCCATGGTCGTCACGGAGCCGAACAGCTTGCCTTCCTCACCGGCCCGCAGGGTGAACTCACAGCCCAATGCCTCGATCCTGTTTTTAATCAGTTCCGAGGCCTGCATCACCTTCTGAGCCTTGCGTTCGAGCTGACGCTTCTGGTGCTCCAGTTCCTTTACGTTGCGGGAACTGGCCACAACCGCCAATCCTTTAGGCACCAGATAGTTACGTGCGTAGCCCGGCTTGACACTGACCTGTTCGCCAATGTTCCCAAGACCATCAATATTTTCTACCAGAATGATATCCATCGCTTCCTCCAGGAAAAAAACTAATCCTTCGTTTTTCGGGGTTTTCTGAAATCGATCCACATATCGAAGATGCCGAGTCCGGCCACCAGGGCCTGCAGAGGGTTGAGAACGGCCAACAGTACGTAGGCCAGGGTTCTCATCAGAGGCGAAATCCGTCGGGCACGGAAAAAAAACCGCATGATGGCCAACCCCTGCAGAAAGTAGACAGCCAGCATAAGCACCAGCAGGTTACGGGCGGCAATGGCCGGCAGTCCCGAAGAAAACAGGACGCCGCCTCCCGCCAGAATGAGTCCCCAGATCCAGATTTCCGGCACCTTCCACTGGTCAAAGGGCACACCGGCAATCCGGTAGCGGGAACGGGCCAGCTTATGCAGGCCGATGAGCGTGCAGAACAGCAGCACAGCATAGGCAACGAGGGCCACCGCGGGAAAAACCTGCAGCAACTGCCCCTGCATATCCTGCAACGCCGCATCAAGTTGACCGGCCTGGTTGGCCGAAAGTTCCATCTCGCGAAGAATCGTCCGGGCCTGCTCAACTTCACTCTGCAGGTATCCGCCTACTATCTCCATGACACCGGTCTGGCGGCTGGCAGCCAGACCCTGCAGGGTCAGACCGCCCAACACCAGCAGCAGCACCAGGCTCAGGGCCACGGCCCGATCCCAGTCCAGGCCCCGTTTCAGAAACAGCACCAGCAACAGGGACGGAAGGCCGAAGGGAATCAGATACCCGAGTCCGGCAGCCGTCCCCATCAGCCCGGCAACCGTCAGGACCACAAAGGCCACGATCAGTGCGGCAACACCGGTTCCATGGCGCATGCCCACATAAGCTGCAGGCAGGGGCACCAGGAGGGCCGCCAGCATGCCGAAGGGAACCATGCCGACGGCGCCCTGCAGAAGCAGGGTCGCAAGAACGGCGGCAATGCATTGACCGGTTATGCCCGTTACGTTCACCCTGATCCTCCCGCCGGTGCCGACACCTTAGTCGAGAGAGTGACCGGTGACGAAAGGCAACAGGGCGATGTTGCGCGCACGTTTGATCGCTTCACAGACCTTGCGCTGGTGGTCGGCGCAGTTGCCGGAAATTCGCCGCGGCACGATCTTGCCCCGCTCGGAAATGAAGTAGCGCAGGTTGCGAGTCTCTTTATAATCGATAACCAGGGACTTGTCCCCACAGAAACGACAACCCTTGCGACGGGTGAAACGACGACGGAAGGTGGCACTTTTGCCACCGGTGGCGGGACTGCTCTTCTGGAAAGCCATATAAAAATTCCTTTTCGATAAAAATGGATGCGTCGCCAAAACTCCCTGGCAGCAATCAAGGGGCCGCGAAACCTCTTCGCGCCCTCGGCGGAGTGCGTCCACTCACTTCGTCACCGCGCCGCGGCTTTGGGAAAGTTGACTTTGAGAACAGCATCCTGATTGAAGGCTCAGGCGGTCTCTTCTTCTTCTGCCGCTGTTTCTTCGGTTGCCTCGGCTTCTGCCTTTGCAGCGGCCGCCTCCATGCCTTTGGGCAGCAGGATGGTCTGGAATTTGATGATCTTTTCGTCCAGGCGCAGACGACGCTCGAATTCCTTAATGACTTCGGTGCCGGCCTCAAAGACCATCAGAACGTAGCTGCCCCGGGTCTGCTTCATTATCGGATAGGCCAGTTTACGGGCTCCCCACTCATCCACCTTGAGGATGTTGGCACCCTGGCCGGTGAGAATGGTTTTGAACTTATCCAGCAGGGCGGCGTATTCGTCGCCAACGACCTCCGGATGGACAATAAAAATGTGTTCGTAGGTACGCATTGTCGAGTTTCTCCTCTCGAGTTAATAGCCCCGAAGTCTGTTCGGAGCAAGGAGTGGGCACCATGCCCGCTTAAAAAGAACTATGTTTAGTACCACAATCGGCGCGGATTGACAATCTTTATTCTTTTTGACCTGAAGGGGCAGATCAGACATTGAAGCGGAAATGCATCACGTCCCCGTCATTGACCCGGTATTCCCTGCCTTCCAGGCGCATCAAACCTTTTTCCCGGGCACCGGCTTCGCCGCCGCAGGCGATGTAATCAGCATAGGCGATGACTTCGGCACGGATAAAGCCTTTTTCAAAATCCGTGTGAATAACACCGGCAGCGGCGGGCGCCTTGCACCCATCGCGAACCGTCCAGGCACGAACTTCCTTTTTGCCGGCGGTAAAGTAGGTAATCAACCCGAGCAGTTGATATCCGGCTTGAATCATGCGATCCAGACCGGCATCCTGAAGGCCGAGTTCACTGAGAAAAACTTTTTTCTCTTCCGCCTCAAGCTCCGCCAGTTCCGCTTCGATCTTGCTGCAGATGGCGACGTATCCGGCTCCTTCACCCTGTGCATGGGAACGCACCCTGACGGCGAAGTCATGGGTACCGTCAAGATCGTCTTCCGCCACATTGGCTACGTAAAGGACAGGCTTTATGGTAATAAGATGCAAATCGGCGATCACCCGGCAATCCTCCCCTGACAGATCCAGA
>PWVL01000071.1 GCA_003561875.1 Desulfuromonadales bacterium
GCAGGGTGTCGTCGGCCTGTTGCACCTCCAGCGGTTCAAGATGACGGCCTTCCAGTTTGCGGTAACGCTCCACGCCGCTGTTGGTGACGGCGCCGTCCAGGGCGCTACGCACCGTCAGGCGTCCCGACCAATCTTCGGCGGTGAGTTGGACTTCCAGCGCCGCCAGGTGAGGATTGGCCATGCTGACCAGGCGCCGTTCCTGCCAGCGCGTTGTGCGGCCGGCTCGGTCTCGAAACCGCAACTTGCGGTACAGCACGCCGCAACGCAGATTCAGCCTTTGCCGAAAGGACAGCAGTTCCATGTTCTCAAGCTCAAACCACCCCTCCCCGTCAATGCTGAAGGTCAGAGGCAACCAGTTAGGCAGATTGACCAGGTCCTCGTTTTCGATTTCACGCCCGGCTACGGTGGAAGTCAGGCGATTGTAGCCGCCTGCCATGTAGGTGCCCGGATAATGGGTGCCGTCGGCGCAGCTGTCGGGGGCGGCGCCGCGGGTAGCGAAGTAGCCGTTGCCCAGAGTGCAAAGGGCTTCGCGCAGTCCTTCCTGCTTCGGATTGAACCCGTCGTAGACCAGCGTCCATTGGCATTCATCGTGAGTCATCTGCAACCTCCCCGGAAACCGTCGGCTCGCCAAGGATGCCGGTCAGCCATGCGAGAAAACCGCGCACCTCTTCGATGTCGGCGACGGCGTAATCGGCCGCCGTCGGGCGCTGATCCTCACCGCGCACGACGATTGTCAGGCCGTCTTCGGCCAGCGCTCTGAAGGCGTATTCGTCGGTGATGTCATCGCCCATGTAGATGGGCAGGATTTCGGACCGGTCAAGCTGCAGTTGCTCCAGCAGCCACATCACCGCTTCGCCTTTGTTCCAGTCAAGATCGGGAAGGATTTCCAGCACCTTTTTGCCTCGGCCTCGCAGCAGCTGCGGATGCTGTTCCAACACCTCTTCGACGATGGCCTTGAGATCCCCGACCCGGTTCTTTGCCACCTGGCGATAATGCACGGCCACGGAAAAGCGTTTGCGCTCTACGGAATGGCCTGCAATATCCGCCAGCTTTCGGCGCAACTCCTGTTCGGCCTCATCGAGCAGCGGCAGATACTCGACGCCGCGCTCCATGCTCGTCACCTGGCCTTTCGGGCCGGCGATTTCAAACCCGTGACTGCCGGCATAATACAGGCTGTCTATTGCCACCAGTTTGCGTAGCATGGCCAGGTCGCGGCCGCTGACGACCGCCACCGGGCAGCGCTCGGCCAGGGCGCTTACGGCGGCGCCCATGGCGTCGTCCAACAAAGCTTTGGTGTGGTCGCTGACAATGGGCGTCAGGGTGCCGTCATAGTCAAGAAAAACTACCGGCGACCGGCCCGACAACAGGCGGCGAATCTCCTTTTTCCGCTCCCGCACCGAAGGCAGATTGTCCAGGGTCTTGAGAATGATTCGACGATCCGGGCCGATACGCATTTCGCTCAGGTCGTTGATGACCAGATCGGCGCCGGCGGTACGCAAAGCGTCTGCGTGATCACCACGATCCACGCCGATGACCAGCCCAAAGGCTCCGGCGGCTCCGGCCTCAACCCCGGCCACGGCATCCTCGATCACGGCCGTCCGTGCCGGCTGAACTCCCAACTGCTTTACCGCCTCATGCAGCACGGCCGGGTCTGGCTTGCCGGGCAGGCCCAGGCGGGCCAGGTCGCCGCCATCAACGCAGGTGTCGAACAGATCGCTGACGCCGGCGCTTTCTAGCACCTTTGCGGCGTTGCGGCTGGCGGAAAAAACCGCAATGGGAATCCCCAGCCGCCGCAGATCACGCAGCAGTTTGAGCGTGCCGGGAAAGGTTCGGACCCTGTTCTGCTGTAGCCATTCGTTAAAAAGCCGGTTTTTTCTGTACGCCAGGCCACAGACGGTCTGCTGCCGCGGATCGTCGTCTTCACTACCGTAGGGCAGTTCGATGCCCCGCGTCGCAAGGAAGTCGATGACGCCGTCATGGCGCGGCTTGCCGTCCACGTACTGCAGGTAATCGCGTTTCCCATCGAAGGGCTGAAACACTTCCCCTCTGTCCGCTCTCCACTGCCGGAGGAATTCATCAAACATTTCTTTCCAGGCGGCGGCATGGGCCCGAGCCGTATCGGTGACCACGCCATCCATGTCCAGCAGCACCGCTTCGAGAGCGGGACCGTCGCTGTTGTAAGGGTTCATGGGCTACTCCTTGTATTTCTTTTCAATTGAGCAGGGCACCGTGTAATCGGATTTTCAGTCGGACGCGAGTCAGCGTAAGGGGCCGGCTACAACTATTCTGTCAGGTTCGGCAGAAAATAAAACCCGTTGAAGATAAATATTTTTCCTGGAAAGGGCAATCTTGGGAAAGGATGGAAAGCTATTCTGTTGGGGGTGGCGCTGCTATTCCCCTGGACAAACCATATCCCGCCATTGATTGGGCAGAACACCGAAGATCGGGACTAGCGGCGATCCGGTTGCAAAATTGATCTGGAAAGTAACGGACATCTGCCGCAGAACCTGACGCCTCAGGTCTTCCACTCCCTGCGACGCGCCTCACCCTGCGCCGCATCGACCTCGGACAGCAGCTCAAGATAAGCCTGGTAGCGCTCTTCGGCCAGGGCGCCTGTGCTCACCAGAGCGGTAACGGCACAGCCGGGTTCGGATCGATGTCGACAATCGCGAAACCGGCAACGGACCATCATCGCCGGTTCAAAACCGGGGAAATGGACGATCAGCTCCTCGACAACGATGTCGACCAGACCAAAGTCGCGGAAACCAGGGGTATCGATCAACTCGCCACCGCCGGGCAACCTGTGCAGGGTCGCCACCGTGGTGGTATGACGGCCGACACCTCGGGCCTCGCGCAGAGCACCGACGGTCAGATCAAGATCAGGGCAGAGGGCGTTGAGCAGGGAGCTTTTGCCGACCCCGGTGGTACCGACAAACGCCCCGCGAAGTCCTTCTGCCAGAAACCGGCGCAAGGGATCAAGGCCCTTGGCCGTCTTGGCACTGAGCAGAAAAACCGGAACGGACTCCCCGTAGAGATTCCGCATGTGGCGGTCCAGTTCCCCGGCCCCGTCGAGGTCAGCCTTGTTGACGATGATCAGAGGCCGCAACGCCGCCGCCCGAGCAGCGACAATCGCACGATCGATAAATCCTCGGGGCGGCGGCGGCTGAGGCGCCACCACCACGCCGAGCACATGAAGATTGGCGGCAACCAGATGCGGCGTTCCGCGCCCGTCACGGCGGCGCAGTTCGGTACTGCGGGGCACGCGCTCAAGCGCCTCGCCGCGCACCAGAACCGTATCCCCGACTACGTGGCCGGAGTTGCGCTTAACCCGCACCGGACGCTGCTCGCCGTCAGCAAAACGAACCTCGACGGCCACGCCGCGATGAGCGACAATCACCCCCTTTCGAGGGGGTAGGACCGACTCCCGGGGTGCGTTGCCACAACCGGCAGTATTGTCGGATTTACGACGCAAAGGATTTTCCTCGGCCATCGACTGGCCTCAGCGCTTTTTCTTTCTCTCCAGCTGCGCTTTCATCACATCCCCAAGAGTGCCCATGGAACCGCCGGCCGGTGCTTCCTGGTAAGAGCTTTGGCCGGGTGCAGCCTCCACTTCGCCGATCTCCTGACTCCCGGCCGCTACCGGCACCAGGGAGATACGGCGCTGCTCCGAATCGATCTTTTCGATGGTCACGGTCACCACCTGGCCGGCATGAAGAGCTTCCTGAGCGTGCTTCAGGCGTCGTCCGCCCCCCAGGCGGGAGATGTGCAGCAAGCCGTCGATGCCGTCTTCCAGGGTAACAAAGGCGCCAAACTGGGCCACCCGCGCCACGGTGCCCGGGTAACTGCCGCCTTCCACATAGATGGAACCGACCTTGGACCAGGGATCGGCAAGTGTCTCCCGCAGCGAAAAGCTGAACCGATCCGCCTCCCAGTCGAGCTTCTTGACCTTCACCTCCAGTTCCTGGCCCGGCTGCAGCACCTGACCGATATCCTCGACCCGGCCGTAGCCGACTTCGGCAATGGGCAGCAAACCTTCGATGCCACCGATATCAACAAACGCGCCGAAGTCCCGCAAAGCCGTAACCACCCCCTTGACCACCATGCCCTCTTTCAGGGTCTCCTGCAAGGATTCGCGTTGTCGAGCCCTCTCCTCCTCAAGCAGCGCCCGATGGGAAACGACCACGTTGCGTCCCTGCTCGCTGAACCGGGTGACGCGAAAGGGCCGACTTGTCCCCACGGGATTATCCTCCTCCCTTTGGCGACCAAGACCCAGTTGGGAGAAGGGGCAGAAGGCCCTCACTCCTCCCGCCAGACGCACCTCGTAACCGCCCTTGATTTCTTTTTCCAGGCGACCTTCCACCGGAATCCCGCTGCGCCAGGCTTCCTCAATCTGGGCCGCCCCGGCCATTCCGGCGGCAATGCGGGTGGTAAACCGCAGCTCGCCGCCGGCGCGGGAGACAAAGTACGCCTTGATACGATCGCCCACGGCCAGCGTCGAATTGCCCTCCTCGTTCTGGGCTTCGCGAAGGTCTAGAATCCCTTCGCCCTTTTGACCGACATCGAGAAAAATACATTGCCGGCCGATCTGCAGCACGGTCGCCTCCACCTGTTGTCCGGGGGAAAGCGCAACAGCGCCGATCAGACTCTCCTCCAGCAGTTCGGCAAAATTCTCCTCGCACTCCCGTTCCGGCTCGACCTGATCGGTTTTTTCCTTACCTGCATCCATGACATCCTCTTTCGGGTAGGCTTGCGTCACAACAACCAGGAGTTCTGTCGGGGTTTGTCGACAGATTATATAACTTATTCGGATCCCGGGAGCAAGGTGCACCGCCAACAGCCGCCCGGCCGCGAAAATAATCAAGAAGAATCGAAGCAAATGGCGGCTTACATGTTGCCTTTCGAACCACCTTCTGGCATATATCTAATAAAGTCCTGTTGAACAGATTGCCGGGAAAACCCGTAAGCGTCACTTGAATTCATTCAAAGTAAAGCCTTGCCCCCATCATTTCTTTTTCAGGAAGGAAACGTTATGGAAAACGAACAGACCACTTCCACCGAGCAAACCGCTGGTACCGAAACAACCGCCGCCGGACCCGTTGTCGCTGATCAGGAGTCCCGCAATCTTTCCCTGCTGATCTGGATTGGGACGATCTTTTTCGGATTTCTGCCCGGGCTGATCTTTTACCTGGTAAAGAAAGACAATCCGTATGTCACTGATCAGGCCAAGGAAGCTTTGAACCTTTCCATCACGGTTATTTTCGTGACCATCGCCGGCACCATTCTCAGCCTTATTCTTATCGGCTTTCTGGTCATCTTTGCCGCCTGGGTCGGCAACACCGTGATCTGCATTCTCGGCGCCATCAAGGTGTCCGAAGGAAAGGAGTTCAAGGCGCCCTTCATTCTGCGTCTGGTAAAATAGACCGACCTCTTCGGCTTGAACATGGAGACCTTCACAGCAAAGACAAAGGCCGGGCTGCCGCATAGATGACTGCGACCCGGCCTTTGTTTCCGAAAAATCAAAATCATCCTGAACCCTCGCCGGCCTGTGCGGCAAGCTATCTCGCCGCGCCTTCCACTGAACGTATGTAGGCTTCGAATTCCGCCAGATGTTCCCTTTCGTTCTGCACAATGCATGAAAACATCCGTGCGATTTTCTCATCAAGCACTTCGACGGCAAGGTTTAAATGCACCTCCAGCAGGTCCTGTTCCAGTTTTTTCGAAATTCTCAACGCTTCCTCTTCCTTGATACCTGAGGTTTTAATCCCCGCAAGGATGCTGCGAACCCGGGCCAGGTATTGATCGGCCTGCACTCGGGAGAGCTTTTCCAGAACCTGCGCTTTGTCGAGGTTGACACGAGCAAAAAACCGAATATCCCGGGCGTGCCGGTCTTCATCCTCCGCCATTTTGATCCAGATATCACGAAGAATTATCGGGCATGCCACCTGATCGGCAAAATATCGGTAGATATCGCCAATAACCCCTTCAATCTCCGCGCAGGTATTAAGCAGCAGCCGCATCCCCAAGCTCCTTTTCGCTGAAAATTCGGTCTCTCAAGCATCCCGGGGAAGAAGACGACCTCGGGCGACCCTTTTGATCACGGCAAACAGCAACCGCCGTTGAAAAAAGCTTCACCCGCCAGCCGGTGCAGTTCAAAGGCCATATCCCGCAGTTCCTGGCGCACGACCCTTTCGGTGGTTTCCGTCGTTGCACGGAAGGGCGGCAGCTGCTCCGCAGTGCGTGGCTGCGCCAGGCCGAAGATGAGCAGAGTACCGTCCGGGGCGCTACGCACCTGAAATTCGCGGATCTCGCTGGGGTCGATCTGCAGGTGGGTTTCTTCGCGCACTTCACGGGCCCCGGCTTCCTGCCAGGTTTCTCCGAGGTCGATAAATCCCCCGGGGAACGCCCACTTGCCACGACCCGGCGCAATGCCCCGCCGAATGAGGAGCAGACCGGTATCGACAGGCACCAGCATGACCACTACCGGCAGGGGGTTGACAAAACTCATGTTGCCACAGTGACCGCAAGTACGGGGCCAGGGTTGATCTGCAGCAAAAGGATGGCCGCAGTAGGAACAGTGTGAGTTCTTGAGCATAAGCTTAACCCCTAAAAAGTGTTGATCTGTCGGATAAAGGCATTGAGCAGGCCGTAGCTGCGCCGATTGAATTCGAAGGTCAGTCGGGGCAGGTGCAGCAGGTCGGGCTGATCCTTCTCCTGGGGCAGAGGCCCGGAGATCTGCAACCGGCTGCCAGCGACCCGAATCTCGGGAAACAGCCCCTCAAGAAGTTCCAGTTGGTCGTCGTTGAGTTCCTTCAGAAGACGAATCACCAGGGTGTTGCCGACAAACCGCATGGAGTGATAGACATGGTAAAACTCGTCGATCACCCGTACCGCCTCGTCCGCACAACGGGTAATGGTGAAAAGGCTGAAGTCTTCCCCCGAGATCAAACCCCGCCTGAGCAGCGGATCCTTGATAAACTGGAGCAGTTTCTCCCAGTAACCGCCTTCTTCGTCGTCGATCAGGACCAGGGGAATGGGCGGGTTTTTGCCGGTCTGGGTCAGAGTCAGGGTCTCCATGGCCTCGTCAAGGGTGCCAAAGCCGCCGGGAAACAGTGCCACCGCCGCAGCTTCCTTGAGAAAAGCCACCTTGCGGTTGAAAAAATACTTGTAGGTGATGACGTTTTGACTGGACGACATGACCGGGTTGGTCTCCTGCTCAAAAGGCAGGCGAATGTTGACCGCAAACGAGTTTTCCGGGCCGGCTCCTTCGTTGCCGGCCTGCATGATGCCGCCACCGCCGCCGGTGATTACCATGTAGCCACGTTCCACCAGCTTCTCGCTGAACGACACGCATTTGGCGTACAGGGGGTCGTCGGTTTCGGTTCGGGCCGAACCGAAAATAGTGACTTTTTTTCGATGCCGATAAGGTCCGAAAACCTTATTGGTGTAGCGCATCTCTTTCATGGTGGTGCGCATCAGCTTCAGATCCGCCAGGTAATCGTTTTCACGGCCGGCTTTAAGCACACTGATAAGCATTTCCCTTATCATTTCAGGATGATGGACATCAGCCTGGCGCATGAGATCGTCAAGAAGTTCGTCAATATGGCCGTTTCGACGGCCGTAATGTATCTCCATGGAACGTCCTTATCGGTGGAGGTGCACTGACGGGAATACCAGATAAGGGCGACCGGCCAGGGACGAGCTTCGAATCAGCAGCCCGCGCAGGCTGGAACCGGCATAGCGGCGGTCGAAACTCAGATAGCGGCGCCGTAGTTTCCCTTCAAGTTGCCGGAACTCATCATATCCCGCCTCGCCCAGTGAATCAAGAATCCCCTCACAAACAAAGGTGATACAGTTAAAGGGGCGACGGGTGGCTTCAAGGCGGCAGCCGTCGGGACCAAGAAAGGGGCAGGGGCGGGAAAAATCAGCAAAGGGCGGCTCATCCCCGGCGCCCAGAAAGGCCAGCAGATTGACCAGAGTAAAATGGTTCTTGCCCTGATCGCAGCAGGCCCCCTGGCATTTTCGGCAGAAGTCGGGGCCCCTGCCCCGTCGGAACAGAGCGTCAAGCTGCCGCTGTAGCCGGGTGATGTGGGACAATTCCGACGCTATCCAGTCTTTTTCCTCCTGCTCCAGGCCGGTGTATTCGGCGGCAACGGTCTGCAGGCAGGTCTGCCATTGGCTGGCAAGGGCTTCGGTCATGGAGTTCCGCGATAGAAAAACGGCAGCGCAAAGCCTGCCGTTGGCAAAATTAGTGGCCGGACAAGGCCATAAGCCGGGTTCTGTACTCCACCTCGGTTACCCGTTGCGAAGCGACGATCATTCCTCTAGGGCCGTCGTTGCCGACGGTCTCAAGCAGCCAACCCGGGAGCTTCGGACGGGCCGTCCTCAAACGCTCCCCTATTCGGCCTTGCTCCGGATGGGGTTTACCAAGCACTCGACGTCACCGCCAAGCCTGGTGAGCTCTTACCTCACCCTTTCACCCTTACCTGCTCTCGCCGAAGCGGGGGCAGGCGGTCTGCTTTCTGTGGCACTATCCCTGGGGTCACCCCCGGTTCCCGTTAGGAACCATCCTGCCCTGCGGAGCCCGGACTTTCCTCCCGTAAGCCGCCGCCGAAGCGACGGCGAACCGGCGATCGTCTGTCCTTGTCCGACCACACTCCTTGTTTTCCGGCTCTCCTCCAAAGGGACGAGGCCGGCCAGATTGTTCTTCAGAAACCCGCTCAGGCGTCCCTGACCACGAACAGCAGCCGATTACAGTGGGGACAAGTTTTAATGTCCTGTGCCAACAGCAGGCTGTTGAACAGTTGTGGCGGAAGGTGCATGTTGCAGCCGTGACAGGTGCCGTTGCGGGCCTCGACGACGGCAATGCCGCCCCGACGCTCCACAAGTAACTGATAGTTCCGCTGCAGATTTCTGGGAAGCGGTTTAAGCTGGGCCTGTCGCTGCTCCGCAAGGCTCTGCCGGTAGCCCTCAAAGGATTTGAGAGCCTCCTCGATCTCACGGCGACGTTCGAAGCTCTGGCTTTCCAGGGCATCCACGGTCTGCTGCTTTTCCTCCACCTCTTGTTGCAGACCCTGAATCTCGGCACGTTTCTGGGCGGACTGTTCCGTCAGGTCCCTGACCATTTTCTTGGCCGCATCCACTTCCTTCAGCACCGCCAGATATTCCTTCTGAGTCTTAATCTCCGGCAGGCGCTTTTCAGCCTTGACCACATTGGCCTGTTCGCGGTCAAGGGCCTGGCGTAATTCGGTTAATTTCCCCTCCGTCTCAGAGATGGATTCCTGCAAAGCTTCCATCATTTCCCGAATCCTAACCACCTCGGCGTCCATCGCCCGGCGCTCGGCCTCAAGGTTATGCTGATCCTGATCAATCCGGTTGAGCTTTTGATCAAGTTCCTGCAATTCTTTCAGAAGTGTTATCTGGTCATCCACTGTTGAGCCTCCCATAAATTTCCCCGGTACGTTCTGCCTGAAGCCCGAATGCTTCAAGAAAAAAACTTTCCGCCGTCATAGGGTAGAAGCTTGCGCCTGTCCGGCACCGGATTCCTGCCCCATAAGCGGGCCCAGACGGTTGCCATGCGAATACCCGAACCTCTTCAGTGCGGGCATTCCGACCTCGAAAAAGGCAATTAAAAAAGGGATTCAGATCATTTTGAACGGATCTTCCTCCCCTTCATAGGTCACGAAAGCTATCTCCAGACCCTGTGCGGCTGCCGCCTGTGTCAGGGTTTCGGCCAAGGGGCCGATCATCAGACGTTCGGTGGCAAAGTGCCCGGCGTCAACCAGAGCCAGACCAAGTCCGGCAGCCTCTCGAGCTTCATGGTACTTGATATCGCCAGTAACAAGCACATCAGCCCCCTGACGGGCGGCCTCTCTCAGCAGACCGGCTCCGCTGCCCCCGCATACAGCCACCTTGGCGACCATTGCCCGGGGATCGCCAACGGTCCGCAGGGCCGGCACCCGCAGGGCCTCCTTGACCGTCCCGGCAAAGTCCTGCAGAGTCTTTGGCTCCTCCAGCCGCCCGATTCTGCCGAGGCCGCAATCGGTGCGCCGATTGGCCAACGGCACCAGATCGTAGGCAACCTCTTCGTAGGGATGAGCCCGCACCATGCGATCCACGGCCCGCTGCAGCCGATCCCGGGGTATGACCGTTTCCAGTCGCACCTCCCGTACGCGGGATTGTTCTCCAACCGTGCCCATAAAAGGGGTACAGCCCTGGGCGGGACGAAAGGTGCCGATCCCCTCACTGCGAAAAGAGCAGTTGTCGTAATCACCCACATGGCCGGCCCCGGCCTCGAACAGAGCCCGGGCTACTGGGGATTCATAACCGCTCGGAACATAGACGATCACCTTGACCAGAGAGGCGTCTCCGTCCTGCAAAGGGCGGCAGGATTCAAGCCCCAATGCGGTGGCAAACCAGTCATTGAGTCCGTTGGCGGCCCGATCAAGATTTGTATGAGCGGCCAGCACGGCGATGCGGTTCCGGATGGCGGCAAACAGGATACGACCGGTTTCCGTTTCGAGGGTCAGGTTGCGCAGGGGTTTGAGCAGCAGCGGATGATGACAGAGGAGGGCCTCCGCGCCGGCTTCGGCGGCGGCCCTGAGGGCGTGTTCGGAAGGATCGAGACAGACGAGAACCTTGTTGACTCTGGCCCGCAGATCCCCTGCCTGGACCCCCGGGTTGTCCCATTCCTCCGCCAGAGATGGGGGGTATAGAACATTCAGAAGGCCAAGCAGATCGTGGATGCGAGCAATACGTTGTTTCATTTATCGGCAGCAAGGAGGGGGAAAAACGAAGAGTGCAACGGTTTGCGTTGCACTCTCGGAACTTCGTTTTTTAAGTCAGGTTGCGTAGTAAACACATAAGCTTTCCGTTTGGTGGGCCCACCAGGATTCGAACCTGGGACCGACCGGTTATGAGCCGGTGGCTCTACCAACTGAGCTATAGGCCCGAAAATCGGCTTTTTAGATTACTTCGTCACCATGGTCCTGTCAAGGATTTTCAGCTGGTTTCAACAAAGCTCTTGAGCCGCTTGGCACGACTCGGATGTCGTAATTTGCGTAATGCCTTGGCTTCAATCTGCCGAATGCGTTCGCGGGTCACGGCAAAATCCTGACCCACCTCTTCCAGGGTGTGGTCCGACTTTTCACCAATCCCAAAGCGCATCCTCAGGACCTTTTCCTCCCGAGGAGTCAAAGTCGCCAAAACCCGCGAAGTCTGGTCGGAAAGATTTCCGGTGATGACTGCCTCCAGAGGCGAAACCGCCCCCTTGTCTTCGATAAAATCCCCCAGGGAGGAATCCTCTTCCTCGCCAATGGGTGTTTCCAGACTGATCGGTTCTTTGGCGATCTTGAGCACCCGGCGAACCTTTTCAAGGGGCAACTCCATGCGCTCGGCAATCTCCTCTGGCAGGGGTTCCCGGCCGATCTCCTGTACCAGTTGGCGACTGGTGCGAATCAGCTTGTTGATAGTTTCGATCATATGTACGGGAATACGAATGGTTCGGGCTTGGTCGGCGATCGCCCGAGTGATCGCCTGCCGTATCCACCAGGTGGCGTAAGTGGAAAATTTGTATCCCCGCTGGTATTCGAATTTGTCCACCGCTTTCATCAGGCCGATGTTGCCCTCCTGGATCAGATCCAGAAACTGCAGTCCGCGGTTGGTGTATTTTTTGGCAATGGAGACGACCAGCCGCAGGTTGGCCTCCACCAGTTCCGATTTGGCCGCCTTGGCCCGCCACTCGCCCTTCTGCACCTCTTTGAGGGACGCCAGCAACTCCTCGGGAGCAAAGCCGGATTCTTCTTCAACCCGCTTGAATTTCCGCTGGGCGCTTTTGAGCCGCTTTTCCACCCCAAGCAAGGTGTCGATGGGCGCATCGAGCTCTTCGGAAATCAATCGGGCCTCCTCGTCGCTCTTGCGCATCCGGCGGAGCAGACGCTTGATCTCCCGAAAGGGCCGATTCAACTCGGTTTCGCAGGCACTGATTTCGGTCATGCCCTTTTTAACCTGCTGGGCCAACTCCTTGAGCCGGTCGACGATCTTGGCGACCTGATAATCCTTGAGACGGATCTCCCGCATCAAAGCGCCGGTCGCGGCCTTGATATCCTGCTCCTCGGCCAGCAGTGCCTGTTTCTGTTCCTTGCCGGCCGTGGCGAGTTGTTCGCGGAGGGCCATCAAACGATCGTTTTTCTCGCGAATTCCGGCCATCAGCTCCAGGGTCCGCTGGCGCTGCCGTTCCTCGACTTCGCTGCCTTCCTCCTCCTCGAACTCCTTGGTAATTTCAGCCACTCCGATCTGATACCTGGCCAGCTTGTCGCCAAGAATCAGCACTTCCTTGAAAGCAATCGGTGTCTTCATGATCACTCGGGTGACCAGGGCCTCGCCATCCTCGATGCGCTTGGCGATCTCCACTTCGCCTTCCCGGGTCAGCAACGAAACCTGTCCCATCTCCCGCAGATACATGCGCACCGGATCGCTGGTGCGGCCGAGCACACCGGCCTCGTATTCGGTCTCGTCTTCGGCATCCTCTTCCTCATCCAGGTCGCCGTCGACGACCTTTTTGTCACTGATGGCGGACTTGCGTTCCGAGTCAATCACCTCGATATCCATCTCGCCGAACATGCTCATCATGTCGTCAAGCTGATCGGAAGAAACCACCCCTTCTGGAAGAAAGTCATTGACTTCATCATAAGTCAAATAGCCCTTTTCCTTACCGAGGTCGATAAGCTGCTGCACTTCTTCCATGCCGGTTTTCTTGGACATGCGCGTTATTTCTCCTCTCGATTAACTTCGACCGGAAACCGGGTCGTTGTCGATTTGCAACACAGAAAGGTCATGCCCGCGCCCTTCGATCAATCCCCAATAAACGCGGCGCTATTCTGGTGGAAACGGGCAACCGTTGATCCCGACATACAGAGGAGCGACCCCTCCCGGTCGGCAAATCCGAGTCCGATCCTTTGTCGACGGGCGGGCACAACCTCTTGCACACCTCGCCTACCGGCGCTGTCTGATCCGTTTCGAAATATCCAGCGATTCCCGCTGCAGAGCAGCCAGGGCCACACCATCGCCGGCTCGTTCCGCCTCCGCAATCCGGCTCTGCAGCTGCCGATAACGTTCCCTGAGCCGTTCCCGCTCCAGCGCCCGCCGACAATCTTCGAAAATACGCGACACATCTTCCACAAGCGCCGGGTCGTCTTTTACTATGATACCCGAAAGAAGCTCCTTTTGAGTTTCGCTCAGCGCATTGAGCAGCCGATCCTCGTCAAGACCGCCTTCTCCGTCACAACTGGCGAGCAGGGCGATGGCAACGGCTCTTCGATTGTCATCTTCAAACAGAGCTTCCGGAGTCGCCTCAGCGACCCGCCGGCGAATCTCTCCGCTGCTCTTCATCAGCTGCAATAGCCATTCCTGAATTTTATCCTCGCTGCCGGGCGAAGTCGGCAGGAGTTCGGGACGGCGCCGTACCGTAGACAGCGACGAAGCGCTGCGCGGGGTCGCGCTGCCGGCAGCGCCGGTCTTTGCCGCCAGTTTTCTCTGCAGCAGAGCCGGGTCAATGCCGGTCTGCCGAGCCAGTTCCTTCAGATACAGATCCCGCTCCAGATCATTTGGCAACAGGACCAGCATCCCGATCAATTCCTCGGCGGCCCGGGCTCTGCCTTCGATACTGTCGCCATGCCGGGCAAGACAGTCATCGAGAAAAACCTGCAGTACCGGACGGGCCGCATCTAAACAGTGCTGCAAAGCCTCGGCGCTGTGGCTGCTCAGAAAGGAGTCGGGATCGCCCTCGCAGTCCGGCTCGACCACCGCGACCGAAAAACCTTCCGCCAGCACCACCTCCATGGCGCGAAAAGTGGCTTTGCGGCCGGCCTCGTCCTGATCGAAAAACAGCAGCAGCTTATTACAGTGGCGCTTCAGCAATTGCGCTTGGTCGACGGTCAGAGCTGTCCCGCAGGTTGCCACAACATTGCGAAACCCGGCCCGGTACAAGGCCAACTGATCGAAATAACCCTCCACCACGATGCCGGTTCCGCTACAGCGCATGGCTTCTCTGGCCTGGTACAGACCGTAGAGCACCTTGCTCTTGTGGTAGATGGGCGATTCGGGCGAATTGATGTATTTGGGTAGGCCCTTATCCAGCACACGGCCGCCAAAAGCCACCACTCGGCCACGACTGTCCTGAACGGGGAAGATCAGCCGACCCCGAAACAGATCGTAATCTGGCAGGCCGTCGTTCCCCGGGCGAATCAGGCCGAGAACCTCACGGGCCAAACGGCTATCGAAGCCCTGCTCCGTCAGGTAGGAGCCAAGAACCCGCCAGCGGTCGGGAGCGTAGCCGAGGCCAAACTGCCGGACCGTCTCGCCCTGGTAACCCCGACGCCGTAGATAACGGCGGGCCGCCGCCCCTTCCTCGCCATCCAGCAGGTGCCGGTGATAAAAATCCGCCACCGCCTGACTCAACCGCAACAGGGTCTCCCTTTCCTGAATCTGGCGCTCTTCGGCGGGAGAGCGGGGCTGCTCTTCAATAAGCACTCCAGCCCGTTCGGCAAGACGGTGGACCGCTTCGAGAAAGCTGAGCCCCTCCATGCGCATCAGGAAGGAAAAGGCGTCACCTCCGGCTTCACAGCCGAAGCAATGAAACATCTGTCGCGCCGCACTGACATTGAAGGAAGCTGTCTTTTCATTGTGAAATGGGCACAACCCCACATGATTGGCCCCCGAACGCTTTAACGGCAGATAAGAGGACACCAGCTCGACCATGTCGATGCGTTCGCGGATTTCCTGCAGTTTTTCCTCACCGATCCGCCCTGTCATACCCTCCTCAGTTCGACAACCGTCACATTGTCGCCACCGCGGGCCTGGTCGGCGGCATGAAACGCCGCGATCTCCCGATGGCCGGCCAGAAACTCCCGGACCGCCCGGCGCAGAATCCCTTCACCGCAGCCGTGCACCACCTCCATCTCGGCAACTCCCTGAAGCAGACCGTCATCAATGAAACGGTCCAGCAGCGGCAGGGCCTCATCAACCCGTTTGCCCACCAGCAGCAGACGCCGCTGAACGCTGTTTCGCTCCACCCGGCTGCTAATCTTGCCGCCGTCCGTTTTACGGCGGGCGAAGCGGCGTGGTTGAAACTGCTCCAGCGCCTTCAGGGGCAGGCGCAATTTCTTGCCCTGTACCGACAACTCCACCTCACTGCCGGCGACCCGGACCACTTCGCCTTCACCGGACAGGGCCGGAATTTTCAGCAACTCGCCGACAGCCACATTCCGGGGCAGAGCCGAAGGCCGTGCCGCGGTCATCGGCACAGGCCGCAGCGCTTCGCGGGCTTCCCGCAACTGGCCCGAGATCCGGGCCCTGGTGGCGGCGTCGGCTTCTGTCTGAGGCAACTCCTTGAACACCCGTTTGATGTGATCTTCGGCTTGCCGTACCAGTCCTTCCCCACGACGGCGGGCCTTGTCCAGCAGAGCCGAGCGCTGGGTTTCCAACTCGTCCAGCAGTTTTTTGCGCCGAGCCCGGTCCTGGTCCGCACGGCTCCGCAGTTCCACGGCCTCTTGCAGACGGCGGGACAACAACTGCTGCTGCTCGTTGATCTGTTCCATGAGGGCCAGTCCGGCCTTCTCCCCTTCGCCGAGATAGCCTTCGGCCTGCTGCAGGAGCGCCTCTGGCAGGCCGAGACGGCGGGCGATGGTAAAAGCCTTGCTCGCCCCCGGAATGCCGTAATGCAGCCGGTAAGTTGGCTGCAGGGTTTGCTCGTCGAACTCCACGGCGGCATTTTCCACCCGCTCTTCGAGCAGGGCGTAACCTTTGACCAGATTCAGATGGGTGGTCACCAGGGTCTTGGCTCCCGCTTCTCGCAACGCGTCGAGAGCCGCCATGGCCAACGCCGCTCCCTCCGCCGGATCGGTACCGGTACCGGCTTCATCGAGCAGAACCAGCGACCCGCCACCGGCCTGCTGAAGAATCTGCCGCAGGCGGCACAGATGGCCGGAAAAGGTGGACAAGCTCTGCTCGATGCTCTGCTCGTCACCGATATCGGCAAATATTCGTTCAAAAAGATAGACCCGGCTGTCGGGACGACAAGGCACGTGCAACCCGGAGCGAATCATCAGCACCAACAGTCCGGCGGTTTTCAGCGCTACGCTCTTGCCCCCGGTGTTGGGACCACTGATCACCAATGTGTCCTTGTCCGCCGGCAGCAGCAGATCGATGGCTACCGCCTGATCGGGTACCGCAGTACCGTCCGCTTCAAACAGCAGCAGCGGATGCCGGGCGCCCTTCAGTTCGATGAGCGGTTCGTCGCACAGCTTTGGCGCGGCGCCCTGGCAGAGATCGGCGAAGCGGGCGGCGGCGGCTCGCAGATCGAGGCGCGCCAGAATCCCCTGATTGCCGCGCAACGCCTCGCTGTGGCGTCGCACGCTGTCGGCCAGACGGCGCAGAATGCGCTCCAGCTCCCGCTGCTCGGCTCGCTGCAGGCCCTGCAATTCGTTGTTCTGGTCAAGGACCGCCGTCGGCTCCACGAACAGGGTCTGGCCGCTGGCCGATTCGTCGTGGACAAAGCCCTTGATGCGGCCGCGATGATCGACCTTGACCGGCACCACATAGCGTCCGTTGCGCTCGGTCACCAGACGGTCCTGAAACACGCCCTCATAGCGATCGGACAGCAGCATGTCCTCCAGGGTCTTGCGAATCCGTTCCCGCAAACGCCGCAACTGATAGCGCAAATCGCCCAGGGCAAAGGATGCACTGTCCAGAAGTTCGCCGTGGCCACCGATGCTTTCCGCAAGCTCCCGGCGCAGCCCCGGACAAGGATCGAGACCCGTTGCCAGAACCGACAGAAGGGGATAACCGGTACGCTCAGCCAGTGCTTCACGACACTCCCGGGCGGCTTCCAGGCTGCTCTGCACCTCCTGTAACTGTTCGACGGGAAGCCAGACGCCTTCGGTACGCAGTCGGGCCAGAGCCGCCAGCAAATCCCGGCATCCGCCCACCGGCGGCCGACCCACCTCCTGCAGGAACCGGCGCAACTCACCGACTTCGGCCAGGGACTCGGCAACCATCGCCCGGTCTTGCAGGGGCTCCAGAGCAAGAGCCGCGTTTCGACCCGGCAGGGTACTGGTGAAACGGGACAACAGGGTCCGGACCTTGTCGTATTCAAGAACCTGCAGGGATTCCTCGGTCATGGTTTTCCGAATCTCGAATCTGCGGATTCGCCCGCACGCCCTTCAAGGAGGGCCACCTCCCCTGATTCCAGGACCTGACGCCCCTGTTGCAGCACAGCAGCTCCAAAATCCACCAGGGGCGGCGCCAGCAGCGAGCGGTCAAAAGGCTCTCGAACAGCTTCCGGCAGAGTTACCCGGCTCATACCGAACAACAGCAGGGCCAGCAGCAGGCTGCTCTGAACCAGGCCGAAAAGCCCACCGGCCACGCGATTGAATCCGCCCAGGAAGATCAGGCTGACAAAGCGAGACAGCAGGAACCCGAGCAGGCCGAAAAAAACCGAAGTCAGCAACAGCAAAGCGGCAAAGGCCAGCACCAGGCAAAGCTCGCGGGGCCAGCCAGCCGCCTCCTTCAGCAATGCGGCCAGGGGGGCATGATAACGCACCGCCAGATAGACGCCGCCGAACAGCCCGAGCAGGGAGCAGAGCTCCCGCAACAGACCGCGCCACAGCCCCTTGAGCACAAATCCTGCCACCACCAGCAGCAAAGCGATATCGAAAAGATTCACGCCACCACCCTGAAAACCTATCAGCCGGCCAGACGCGCCTTGACCAGTTCGCTGGCCCGTTTGCCGTCGGCACGACCCTGAGCTCTTTCGCCGACCTGTTTCATCACCGGCCCCATATCCCGCATGGAAGCGGCGCCCAACTCGGCAACCACTTCATCGATGAGGGTCTTGAGTTCCCCGTCCGTCAAGGGCTCGGGCAGAAACTCTTGAAGCACGGCCAACTCGGCCTCCTCCTTCTCCGCCAGATCCGGGCGCTGGTTGTCCCGATAGACCTGGGCCGATTCCTTGCGCTGCTTGACCAGTGTCGACAGGATGGCGATGACGCCCTGGTCGTCAAGTTCCTCGCGCAGTTCGATTTCGCGGTTCTTGATCGCCGAACGAATCAGTCGAATGGCGTTGAGGCGCTCCGTGTCCTTGGCCTTCATGGCCTCTTTCATCGCCTGGTTCAGTTGTTGATTGAGATTCATGGAAGAAATATCCTCTCTGATGAAAAATCGGACCGGCGACGACGCGTCGAATCCCGTTCGGCAGACTGATACCGCGACCGGTTCTCACCGCGCTGTTCAGCGGCCGCGAGACGCCTTTTCGACCAACCCCGAAACCCCGAAACGGCGCCGCAGTTCGGCATAAATACGCTCGGGAGGAAGCTCGTAATAGGCGAGCAGGAGCAGAACGTGAAAAATCAGATCGGCCGTTTCACTGACAACCTGGTCGGGGTCGCCCCCCTTGCCGGCAACGGCGGTTTCGGTGGCTTCCTCGCCGATCTTGCCGAGAATCTTGTCGAGTCCCTTGGCAAACAGGGAAGCGACATAGGAACTGTCCGCAGCCTGATGGCGACGCTGCTGAATAATCTGGTAGACGGCATCCAGAATATCATCTTCGGTACCATCGGGTGCCGCATCCTGCCACAGCAGTCGGGAAAAACCCTCCGGTTCGGAATCGTCATAGACCACCGACAACAGCAGGCAGTCGCCACGGCGGCTCAGACGCGCCTCCGCAACCAACGGCCCCGGCTGCCCTTCGGTCGAACAGCCCGGCAACCGACGGCTGGATTCGATCCGGGTCAGTGCCTCGGCGGTGACAAAAATCACCTCCCGCAACCGACCGCTGCGCGCGTCTCGAAGAATAGCGGGAATCCTGCCGGATTCGCCAAAATGTACCTGACCCCCAATCGACACGTTGTTGCTCCCCGGTTAAAGCCGCACGGGCACCCCCCGCCGGTGCAGATACTCCTTGCACTCGCGGATGGTATGTTCGCGAAAATGGAAGATACTCGCCGCCAGAGCGGCGCTGGCTCCGCCTTCGACAAGACCCTGACAGACGTGGTCAAGGTTGCCGACACCACCCGAAGCAATCACCGGAATCCGTACCCGGTCGCTGACGGTACGGGTCAGGGGCAGATCGTATCCGTCCCGAGTGCCGTCGCAATCCATGCTGGTGAGAAGAATCTCCCCGGCTCCGTAACTTTCCATACGTTCCGCCCAGTCAACGGCGTCGATGCCGGTAGCCGTCCGACCGCCGTGAGTGTAGACCTCCCAGCGTTGCGGATCGCTGCCCGGAATCCGGCGCGCGTCCACTGCCACCACAATGCACTGGGATCCAAAACGCTCGGCGGCCTCACGAACAAACTCCGGGCGGTAGACCGCAGCGGTGTTGATGGAAACCTTGTCGGCTCCGGCATTGAGCAGATTGCGAATGTCAGCAATCTCGCGAATGCCGCCGCCGACGGTCAGGGGCATAAAGACCCGTTCGGCCGTACGGGCCACCACATCGAGCAAAATGCCCCGCTTGTCACTTGAAGCGGTAATGTCGAGGAATGTCAGTTCGTCGGCGCCCTGGGCATCGTAGGCTTCCGCCGCTTCCACCGGATCACCGGCGTCCCGCAGCCCCACGAACTGCACGCCCTTGACCACCCGGCCGTCCTTGACATCGAGACAGGGTATGATGCGTTTGCAAAGCATGGCGTTCCTGAAAAGATAAGAATGATTCCCCGTCATTACAAGGGGAGCGACCGCTTGAAAAGTCCTCGCGGCCGTCCGCAAAGTCCGGTGAAAAAGGCGGATTCGCCGTCGACCACGTCGGTCAGGACGCGCGGCGGGTCAGAGCTACCGCTTCGCGCAGACTCAAACTGCCGGTATAGATGGCCTTGCCGGTAATCACCCCGCTGATTCCTGCATGTTCCACAGCCATCAGCCGCACGATATCATCCAGGGAGGAAACCCCGCCGGAAGCAATGACCGGTATGGAAATGGCTTCGGCGAGTTGCCGGGTGGCCTCGATGTTCGGCCCCTGCATCATGCCGTCCCGGGCAATGTCGGTGTAGATGATCGCTTCGACACCATAGTCTTCCATCTCTCGAGCCAGTTCCGTGGCTCGTTTTTCCGTGACATCGGCCCACCCGCGCACCGCGACCAGGCCGTCCCGGGCATCGATACCCACCACGATCCGGCCGCTGAACAACCGACAGGCCTCGGCCACCAGAGCCGGATTTTCCTTGGCCACAGTCCCGAGAATGACCCGGCTGACACCGAGTTCGAGATAGGTCTCAATGGTAGCCAGATCACGAATCCCGCCGCCCAGTTCGGTCGGTATGGAAACCGCCTCGATTATGCTGCGAATGGCGTCGCGGTTGCGGGGAACGCCGGCAAAGGCGCCGTCCAGGTCGACGATATGCAGCAGTTCCCCACCCTGTTCCTGCCAGGAGAGAGCCTGACCCGCCGGATCGTCGCTGTAGACGGTATCTTTGTCCATGAGACCCTGCTCCAGACGGACACAGCGCCCTTCCTTCAAGTCGATGGCCGGAATCACAATCATTTACAGATCTCCAAAATTTTGCAGCATATGCAACCCGACCTGCTGGCTTTTTTCCGGATGAAACTGGGTCGCCATGACATTGTCGCGCCAGATGCTGGAACAGAAGGAAAGGCCGTATTCGGTACGGGTCGCCACCAGCCCTTCATCCTCCGGAACCACATAATAGGAGTGGACAAAATAGACCGAAGCCTGATCGGCAATGCCGTGAAACAGGGGGGCCGGCCGCTCGATGCGAATCTGGTTCCAGCCCATGTGGGGCACCTTGAGGGGCTCGTCGGCAACCTGCAGATCTTCGGCAAAGCGCCTCACCCGGCCGGGAATGATGCCGAGGCCGGGATGGCAGCCGAATTCGTCGCTTTCGCTGAACAGCAACTGCAGGCCCAGACAGATACCGAGAAACGGACGGCCGCTGGCGACCTGCCGCAGAATGGCCTCGACAAAGCCGCCGCGACGCAGGTTGTCCATGCAGTCCTTAAAGGCTCCAACACCGGGCAGTACCAGCTTTTCGGCCTGTTCAACCCGCCGCGGATCGGCGCTCACCTCGGCCGCAAATCCGAGCTTTTCAAAGGCTTTCTGCACGCTACGCAGATTGCCCATGCCGTAATCGACGATCGTGATCATGCTATTCCAGTTTCCCCTTGCTGGACATGACTCCGACCACCCGCTCATCCCGGCCGGCGGCTTCGTCAAGGGCTCGGCCGAAGGCCTTGAAAACCGCTTCGATGATATGATGCAAATTGCTGCCGTAGGCCAGGTTGATGTGCAGGTTGGCGCCGGCATGATTGCAGAAGGCAACGAAAAACTCTTCCATCAGTTCCACGTCAAAATCCCCGACCTTGGCCTTGGGCAGGTCAAGACCATAGACCAGGTGAGGCCGCCCGGACAGGTCCAGATCCACCGTCGCCAGGGCCTCGTGCATGGGCATGGTGCAGCGGCCGTAGCGCCGCACGCCCTGCTTGTCGCCAAGGGCCTGCTTGACCGCTTCTCCCAGGCAGATACCGAGGTCTTCCACCGTGTGATGTGCATCCACCTGGACGTCACCTTCGGCCCTCACCATCAGATCAAAAAAACCGTGGCGGGCAAACAGCACCAGCATATGGTCGATAAAGGCCACGCCGCTGGCGATATCCCCGCGGCCGGTACCGTCCAGGGACAGAGCCAGATGGATGCGGGTCTCTGCGGTCTGTCGTTCAATAGTCGCGTTGCGAGGCATCATTGCTATCCTCCCGATGGCCGACGCCGCTTGTGCCCGTGTGGACGGAACAAGCAGCCGGCGGGTTTACGGCTGAAGACGAAGGGATACGGACCGGCCGTGAGCGGTCAGCCCTTCCAGTTCCGCCAGATGAGCGACGGCCTCGCCGATCCGCTGCAGACCGGCACGGCTTACGGATACCAGACTCGATTTCTTGACGAAATCGTCCACTCCGAGGGGCGAGAAAAAGCGGGCTGTGCCGCCCGTTGGCAGAGTGTGGTTGGGCCCGGCCAGATAATCACCGACCGCCTCCGGAGTATGATGTCCCATGAAAATGGCCCCTGCATGGCGAATCCGGGGCAGCAGCGCAAAGGGGTCGGCGACCGCCAGTTCGAGATGCTCCGGAGCCATGCGGTTGCTGAAAGCGCTGGCCTCCTTAAGGTCGGCGGCAACCACGATAGCCCCGTAGCGGGCCAGAGATTCACGGGCGATCTCCTGGCGGGGCAAGGCGGCCAGTTGCTCAGCCAGAGCTTCCCGAACCGCCAGTGCAAAGGCCTCGCAGGTCGTCACCAGAATACTCGCCGCCAGCACGTCATGTTCGGCCTGGGAAAGCAGATCCGCGGCGATGTGTCGCGGATCACCGCTGCCGTCGTTGATGACCAGAATTTCGCTGGGTCCGGCGATCATGTCGATGTCTACCTGGCCGAAGACCTGTTTTTTGGCCGTCGCCACGTAGATATTTCCGGGTCCGGTAATCTTGTCGACTCGCGGTATGCTTTCGGTGCCGTAAGCCAGGGCGGCCACCGCCTGGGCTCCGCCTATCTTGAAGATGCGGTCGACTCCGGCCAGCCGCGCGGCGGCCAGAACGTGGGGGTTGATCTCGCCGCCAGGCATGGGAACCGCCATGATGATTTCGGAGACTCCGGCCACCCTGGCCGGCAGGGCGTTCATGAGCACCGAGGAAGGATAACTGGCCGTACCCCCAGGCACGTAGATGCCAACCCGCTCCAGAGGCCTGACCAGCTGACCGAGGAGCATGTCCGGCTCATCCATGGAAATCCAGGATTCCTGCTTCTGTTTGCGATGAAAGGCTTCAATGCGATCAGCCGCCAGTTGCAGACACTCTCGTGAGCGTTCGCAGACGGCCTGCCAGGCTCGATCCA
Organism: Desulfuromonadales bacterium; assembly: GCA_003561875.1. Classification (GTDB taxonomy): domain Bacteria; phylum Desulfobacterota; class Desulfuromonadia; order Desulfuromonadales; family Syntrophotaleaceae; genus SLLR01. The sequence goes on from PWVL01000071.1 coordinate 22,889, forward strand.
TCTCCGCCGCCGAGACCGCCACCGTCTCCCCGCTGAGCTGCAGGGAATCGAAGCGGGCGGTATAGTCGAACAGGGCAAGGTCCCCCTGACGACGAACCCGGTCCACAATCTCCGCCACCCGTTCCTCAATGCCGGGCGGAGATTCCTCGTTGCGGTCCACGATACGCTGCAATGCCTCTTCAAAACCGGCGTCGGCAAAGCGCAGAAACTCGATCATGACTTCTTCTCCCACAGACGTTCCGGCGATCCGAAAATCCTCAACCGGGGATGGACGGCTGCGCGGCGACCACCCCTTCCAGATCGGCGATGATTTGACTGATGCGCTGATGCTTGGTTTTGAGGCTGGCACGGTTGACAATCAGGCGGCTGGTAATCTCGGCAATGGTCTCCACTTCGACCATGCCGTTGTCCCGCAGAGTCGCACCGGTGGAAACCAGGTCGACAATACGTTCGGCCAGACCGACCAGCGGCGCCAGTTCGATCGAACCGTAGAGCTTGATAAGCTCCACTTGTACGCCCCGGGCGGCAAAGTAGCGCTCGGTGATGTTGGGATATTTGGTGGCCACCCGAATGTTGGACCAGCAACTCGGATCATCCTCGTCCAGCAACGCCCTGGGTTCGGCAACCACCAGTCGACAGTAGCCGAACTTGAGATCGAGAGGCTCGTAGAGGTCCTTGTCCTGTTCCATCAGGGTATCTTTTCCCACTACGCCGATGTCGGCACAGCCATATTCCACGTAGGTAGGCACATCCGTAGCGCGCACTGCCATGAAACGCAATTGGCTTTCGCGGTTTTCAAAAACCAGCTTGCGACTGTCACCGGCCATCTCCGGGCAGGTAATGCCGATTTTGCCGAAAAGCTCCATCGACTCCTGCATGATACGTCCCTTGGGCAGGGCGAAGGTAATAAAATCACTCATAAAAAAATATCCTGTGGGCGTCCTCCGGGCTCACTCGACAGCTCTCTCGATGCGACCGCCAAGCTGGCGAAACTTCTCTTCGAGACACTCGTATCCCCGGTCCAGATGGTAGATGCGCCGCACTTCCGTAGTGTTGTCCGCCGCCAGACCTGCCAGCACCAGGCTGGCGCTGGCCCTCAGGTCAGTGGCCATGACCGGAGCGCCCAGCAGGCTCTTGACCCCCCTGACCGTGGCCCGTCCTCCTTCAATGGCGATGTCGGCGCCCATGCGCTGCAGTTCGCAAACATGCATAAAGCGGTTCTCAAAAACGTTTTCGCTGATGGTACTGGTGCCGTCGGCGAGCACCATCAGGGCCATGAACTGAGCCTGCATATCGGTGGGAAAGCCCGGATGGGGACTGGTTCGAATATTGACGGAACTTAGCCGCCGTGGCCCCTTGACCCGAATACCCCGGTTTTCTTCAGTGACCTCGGCTCCGGCCTCCCGCAGCTTGCAGATCAGAGCCTCCAGGTGTTCGGCCCGGGCGCCCTGCACCAAAACGTTGCCTCGCGTGATGGCCGCGGCCACCATGAAGGTTCCGGCTTCGATACGATCAGGCATCACGGTAAAATCCATGGGTCGCAGGGCATCCACGCCCTGGACAACGATTCGGTCGCTTCCCGCCCCTTCGATATGGGCCCCCATGCCACGCAGAGCCTCGGCCAGGTCGACAATTTCCGGTTCACAGGCAGCGTTATCCAGAACCGTGGTGCCCTGAGCCAGAACCGCGGCCATCATCAGGTTTTCGGTGCCACCAACCGTCGGCACATCCAGATAGATATGCGCCCCTTTGAGACGTTTGGCACGGGCCTCGACGTAGCCGTGATCCAATTCAATACGCGCACCCATGGCCTCCAGGCCCTTGAGATGCAGATTGATCGGCCGGGCACCGATGGCGCAGCCGCCGGGCAGGCTTACCCGGGCGTGCCCGAGGCGAGTCAGCAGAGGCCCCAGAGCCAGAACCGAGGCGCGCATGGTCCGCACCAGGTCGTAGGGGGCCTCGACACTGTCGATCTTCGTGGATTCGACGGTACACTGGTTTTGCTGCCGATCCACCTGGGCCCCGAAAGCTTTTAACAGGCGCTCCGCCGTGCCGATGTCCCGCAGTGCCGGGACATTGCCCAGACGATGGACTCCAGGGGCCAGCAGCGTAGCGAAGAGCAGGGGCAGGGCGGAGTTTTTCGCCCCGCTCACCTGAACCTGCCCCGCGAGTCGCCGTCCGCCATGAATGATGATTTTTTCCAAAGATCTCGATCCCGTACTTTAATGAAATGGTTAAGCCGACAGGTTGTCCCGACCAACCGACCGGCGGCCGGCCAGGACGCGGGAAATCCCGGCATAATCCTCCCGGCAGAAAATTTCCACCAGCCCCGCTGTCGCCAGCAGTTGCCGTACCCCATCGGCCTGACCGATGCCGACCTCCAGCAGCAGCCAGCCTCCCTCGGCGAGACAGTGCCCGGCCTGGGCCGTCAGGCTGCGGTAGCAGTCGAGGCCGTCGACACCGCCGCTCAGCGCCAGATGCGGTTCGTGATCACGGACCTCGGGCTGCAGCTCCGCCAACTCCTCATGGGGAATGTAGGGCGGATTGGAAAGGATCAGATCAAAGGGTCCGCAAGGCAGGTGATGCAGATCTCCCGGTTCAAAATGGATACGACCTTCAACACCGTTGCGGCGGGCATTTTCCCGAGCCAGCTCCAGAGCCGCCGCCGAAAGATCAATAGCGTGGTAGCGGGCATCGGAAAACTCATGGGCCAGAGCAATGACGATGGCCCCGCTGCCGGTGCCAACATCGAGAACCCGGCCGCCGGGGACCATTTTCCCCAGAGCCTCTTCCACCAGAACTTCCGTGTCCGGTCGCGGTATCAGAACGTCCGGGCTGACACACAAGGGCAGCGACCAGAATTCGCTTCGACCGAGGATGTAGGCGACCGGTTCCCGCCGCGCCCGGCGACCAACCATCGCTCGGTATTCGGCCAGTTCGGCCGCCTCAAGTGGCCGGTCGAAGTTGAGGTACAAGCCGACCCGGTCCAGCTGCAGAACCGCCCCCAGCAAAATCTCGGCGTCGCGCCGGGCCCCCTCAACCCCCTTTTCCCGAAGATACCCCGTGGTCCATTGAATGACTTTGAGTACCGTCCAGGCCGGCTGCACGTTCAGTGCTCCTGCCCGGCCAGAGCCTCGCTCTGGAAGAAGGTACTGATAGCATCGATCAGTTCGTCGATTTCTCCCTGCATGATGTTTTCGAGCCGGTACAGGGTCAGGCCGATGCGATGATCCGTGCAGCGGCCCTGGGGGAAATTGTAGGTGCGGATGCGCTGGGAACGGTCACCGCTGCCCACCTGGGTCTTGCGGTCCGCAGCCATCTGGGCGTTCTGCGCCGCCACCAGGCTGTCGAGTATCCGCGACTTGATGACCTTCATGGCCTTGGCCTTGTTCTTGTGCTGGGACTTTTCATCCTGGCAGGCCACTACCACCCCGGTCGGCAGATGGGTGATCCGCACCGCCGATTCGGTTTTGTTCACGTGCTGGCCGCCGGCACCAGAAGCGCGAAACACGTCGATCCGCAAGTCGCCAGGATCGATGTCCACATCCACATCCTCGGCCTCGGGCAGCACCGCCACGGTACAGGCCGAGGTATGGATGCGTCCCTGGGTTTCGGTATCAGGGACCCGCTGCACCCGGTGGGTGCCGCTTTCGAATTTAAGTCGGGAATAGACCCGCTGGCCGCTGACCATGGCGATGACTTCCTTGAAGCCGCCGGCATCGGATTCGGAGCAGCTCAACATCTCGACCCGCCAGCCCTGACGTTCGGCATAGCGGCTGTACATGCGAAACAAATCTCCCGCAAACAACGCCGCCTCGTCACCGCCGGTACCGGCACGAATCTCGAGAATCACGTTTTTGCCGTCGTTGGGATCCTGCGGCAACAGCAGCAGCCTTAATTTCTGTTCCAGATCCCGCCGCTGCTGTTCCAGAGCCGGCAACTCTTCCCGGGCCATCTCCCGTAGTTCCGCATCGCTCTCCTGCAACAGCTCCCGGTGCCCGGCAATCTCGTCGCACAACCGGCGATAATCGGCAAAGGTCTCCACCAGTGGCGATAATTCCGCGTGTTCCCGGGTCAACTCCCGAAACTTTTCCTGCCGGGAAACCACCGCAGGATCGGACAACAGGCCCTCGACCTCCCGCAGACGATCCGCCACTTCCTCAAGTTTTTCAAACACGGGATCCAACAGCTAGGACTCCTTGGCCGCAGAACCGGGCCGGGCAAACTCCCGCCGCACCTGCTCCAGCTTGCCGCAGCTCAACGAGCCTTCGGGACAGGGACCGCTCAGGCAGGCGGGGCCGGCCCCGGCAAACAATTGGGGCGCGGCGGCGCGGGCACAGTGCAACATGGCCGAGGCCAGCTCACGAATCTCCCACTGCGCCCGATGGCAACAGCGCAAACTGAAAAAATGGCGCAGTTCCCGAGCATTCATAGTCAGCACCAGCTTGGTCTGAGCGGCATTGGGCAGAACGAAGCGGGCATCCTCCGCCGGCACTCCGGCTTCCACCAGCTCCCGGTAGAAACCGTGAATCTGGTCCAGCAGCTCCGCATAACGCCGCTCCAGTTCCGGACGTGCGGTGATACTCGGCGGCACCACGGCGGCAAAACGTTTCCGATGGGAAACATACCTCTGACTCTGCTGTGAAAAGGAAGCCAGACGATGACGAACCAGCTGGTGGGAGCAGGCCCGACTGATACCCTCGACGGCAAAAGTGAAAGCGGCATGCTCCAGCACCGACAGGTGCCCCAGAGCCAGGATCTTCTCCAGCAGTCGGGAGCGTTCTTCCGGGCTCTGTTCCAACAGCCGGTCGACGGAAGCGTCCGAATAACAGAGTCTGGCCGCCGCCGCCACTACTTGTTCGGGCTCGGGAGTATGCTGCACTAGCTGAACAAACATGGCCCCTCGGTGAATCTCCGGCCCGAAAAGCCGGGGCGTTCCCCCCGTCGCCGGAAACGTCGAGTCGAAAAAATCGGACAAGCCGCAGCACTCGAGTGCTGCGGCTCCATAGAAATCAGCGGCCCCCAAAGGCCGTTGCCCTCTCTAATTACTCTTCGCGTACTTTTTACGGAAGCGTTCGATGCGTCCGGCGGTATCCAGCAGTTTTTCCTTGCCGGTAAAGAAGGGATGGCAGGCCGAGCACACCTCGGTGACGATTTCGTCCTTCTTGGTGGAACGGGTTTCAAAGGAATAGCCACAGTGGCAGTTGACCGTGACCTTTTCGTAGGCAGGGTGAATTCCGTCTTTCATGGGTATGCTCTCCTTGCGGCCCTGGCATTGTACAGGGCGATTGTTTTATGTTCAAAAAAGCGAAGCCTATTTGATAGCACCTCGGCAGGGAATCCGCAAGCCTTTTCTCCCCCCGCTCTTTGCGCCGCCTATTGATTCATGGAATCCAGGAATGCCTGGTTGCCTTTACAGGCGGAAAGCTTTTCCAGAAGAAACTCCATGCTGTCCACCACATTCATGTTCGACAGTACTTTTCTCAGCAACCAGATGCGCTGCAGGGTGGTGCTGTCGAGCAGCAGCTCCTCCCGGCGGGTTCCCGATTTATTGATGTCGATGGCGGGAAAAGTGCGCTTGTCCACCAGCCGGCGATCCAGTTGCAGTTCCATATTGCCGGTCCCCTTGAATTCTTCAAAGATCACCTCGTCCATCTTGCTGCCGGTATCAATGAGCGCCGTGGCAATGATGGTCAGACTGCCTCCTTCTTCAATATTACGAGCTGCGCCGAAAAAACGCTTGGGCTTGTGCAGGGCGTTGGAGTCCACTCCGCCGGAGAGAATTTTTCCGCTGGGCGGTACCACCGTATTGTAGGCTCGCGCCAGACGGGTGATGGAGTCGAGGAGAATGACCACGTCCCGCTTGTGCTCCACCAGACGGCGGGCCTTTTCGATGACCATTTCCGCCACCTGCACGTGGCGGGTGGCGGGTTCGTCAAAAGTCGAGGAAATCACCTCGCCGTTCACCGAACGCTGCATGTCCGTAACCTCTTCCGGCCGCTCATCGATGAGCAGAACGATGAGGTAGACCTCCGGGTGGTTGGTGGTGATGGAGTTGGCAATGTTCTGCAGCAACATGGTCTTGCCGGTCCGGGGTGGCGCCACGATGAGACCGCGCTGTCCCTTGCCGATGGGCGTCGCCAGATCCATCACGCGCATGCCCAGATTATCCGGATCGGTCTCGAGAATAATGCGCTGTTCGGGATAGAGGGGGGTCAGATTGTCGAAGAGCGTCTTGTCCCGGGCAACCGCCGGATTTTCGAAATTGACTTCGGCAACCTTGAGCAGAGCGAAGTAACGCTCTCCTTCCTTGGGCGGACGAATCTGGCCGGCCACTGTGTCGCCGGTACGCAAATTGAAGCGGCGGATCTGGGATGGCGACACATAGATGTCGTCCGGCCCCGGCAGATAGTTGGCGTCCGGAGCCCGCAGGAATCCGAAGCCGTCCGGCAATATTTCCAGCACTCCCTCTCCGTAGATGGCCCCGTTTTTTTCGGCCGTCGCATTAAGAATCGCGAAGATCAGATCCTGCTTGCGCATTCCCGAAGCACCCTCCAGCTTCAGCTCCTTGCCGATTTGAGCCAGGTCAGCAATTTTTTTTGATTTCAGCTCTTTCAGGTTCATGTGTTCTCCTCACCCGGAGAGGGTGCAATTTGGACGTCTGTCCACCGCGGTCCTTCACCACGGAGCGTTGCCGGGCACTCCTGTGCGGCAGCGCCGCGCCGGCGGGCTTTGCTGCAGTTCTGGTTCAATAGTGGAAAGGTTCGCTGCGGGAACTTTCGGCTTCACCCGGCATGCCGGACGCCTCTCTTCCGGTCAGTTCGTCGAGATGACGGGCCTGATTATCTCACTTAGTTAAATTCATCTCTGCAATTATTCAAATTGAAATCGAGTTGTCTCGGATGTTCTGAAATGAATGGCTTTTGAAGGGACTTGCGGCCAAACCGCCTTATATGGATGGGCAATCAGTTCGTGACTAGTCTTCTACCCCAGCACAAGAGTTCCTGTCAATCAGTTATTTTTCTGCGGGCCGGACACCAAAGGCGCCCGGCCCGCTATAAGACTTATTCGCTCGCCGGCCTGGCGCTGAAGGGATTCAGCCTGCCGGGTCGAAGCTCGGCACGCAACCGATCGAAAAGTTTTTGATAGGGCTGAGGTAATTCTGTGCCCCGCAGCCATCTGCGTCCGGCAACCTGAAACTGGCGCTCCACACCGGCCAGGGTGACATAATGCAGGGCAACTTCATCACTCAGATTGTGATGTGCCTCATCAAAAGCCGGGTACTGCAAGTCGAGGAACGACTCTGCTCCCTGGTGCTCCCAGAGGATTTCGCCCGTAGGCAGAACTACTGCAGCCGTTGCCAGCACACTGCTGTAAGGAGCCTCCAGATAACGGACGCGGGTGCGATCCCAACGGCGCTCCTCTCGCACCGCACCATTGAGAATGATCACCAGCAGAGCGTCGACATTTTCGCGGCGGGCTATTTCGGCCACGGCCTCCGGGTTGTAGCGATAGTGATGGTAGAGCCCGTGCCGTCCCTCCTGCCAGGTCCGCCCTCGCACCAGTCGCTCAAACAAACCCTGCGCGGAGCCCGTCACCGGCCGCACATCAAAATATCCCCTTTTCTCTTTCAGCATCTCCACCAGAGCTTCATGCTGGCCGACGCTGTTATTCCGCATCAACGCGATGATTTCCCGGGATTGGGGATGCTTCAGGGGGGCGGAACCATCAACCAGTAGCGGCACTACCCCGAGAGTCCGCACCTGCTGGCGATATTCCTCTTTGTCGACCTTGAAACTTCCGGCGCCACAGGCCGCGAGAAACATGGTCAAAAACACCAACGCAAAAACTCTGCACATGTAAGCCTTCCTCCCTTTACCGTTCTGGTTTTCGCCGTGACGGCCATTTCGACGCATTTGCAGAAAAGTCGCACCTCGCTGGACGCTTCCATTGACAGCCGTCTTCAAGATAGGTAAATTTACGCAAATTTTGTGGTCATTGTCATCTCATTTATTGCTTTTTCTGCAGGAGGTTGCCTTGCGCTGTTACGTTTCCGGCGCCGTCTGAGCGCGTTGCCCAGTCTGAGCCTCAACCTGGGACTGGGAGAACGGGTCGAGGGACAACTGCACTACAGCTATCTGCACCTGAAAAAGAAAGGGCGGAGCAATCAGTGGGGCAGCGGCGACCTGACCGTTGGGTTGAAAATGCGCCTGTGTCAGGAATCGCCGCGTCTTCCGGCCATGGCGTTGCGCCTCGCCACCAAACTCCCCAACGCCAGCTTTCAGGACGATTTCGGCACGAATCAGTTCGACTTTTTTATGGATTTTCTGGCTTCTCGCAATTATTCCAAAGTCTCCACCTATCTCAACCTTGGTCTGGCCATTCTTGGCGAACCCCGTCGCGGCTTCAGCGGGCAGGACGATTCCGTTCGCTACGCCGTCGGGGTTCAAAAGCCGCTGATAAGTAATCGGCTTCACGGTCTTCTGTCTGTGGAAGGCATGGCCGGCAACCAGTCCATTAAACACCGCTGCTCCCTGAAGGCCGGCATCCAGATGTTCGTCGGGAAATGGATGTGGGATCTGGGCGGCTCTGTGGGCCTCCACAGCCGCAGCGAAAACTGGGGCGTTCGCACCGGCCCGACCCTTCCCTTTACGCTTTCGTCCAACTGGTAGTCAGGCAACTGGTTGCAGCGGAAGCCGCCGGCACCCGCTGTAACTGGAAATGTTCCACACCCCAGGCGACAATTTCCCCCGGGGGAGCTTTGGACAAAGCCTTCGGTACCGGCTGCCCGAGAAACCGCAGGGCTTTCCACAGTTCCGCTCCGACAGCCGCCGCAGCGCCGTCGCGTTTGCTGATCTTACGTCCATCCGCCGCCAGCGCAAGAGGCAGATGGATATGATCCGGAACGGGATATCCGAGGCAGGACTGCAGAAAAATCTGCCGTGGCGTCGACGACAACAGGTCAGCCCCCCGCACAACCTGGGTCACACCGCTCTCGGCATCGTCCACCACCACCGCCAGCTGGTAGGCAAACAGCCCGTCGGCCCGCCGCAGCACAAAGTCGCCAACCGCTGCTGAGAGTTGCTGTTCCCGGAGACCGAACACGCCGTCGACATAACAGACCCGGTCCCCGGGAACCCGTATCCTCAGCGCCCGAGGACGCCGGCCCGAAGCGATCCGCTCCCGGCAGGTGCCCGGATAGACCGGCCCTTCCTCACCCGCATGGGGAGCACTGGCCAGGACCTCCTTGCGGGAACAGCCGCAGGGAAATATCAGTCCGGTCCCGCGCAGACGCTCCAGAGCCGCCTCATAGCGCGCAGTGCGACGACTCTGGTACAGCACCGGTCCGTCCCATACCATTCCGCAGGCTTCCAGAGTGCACAGAATCTCATCCGCCGCCCCCGGCACCACCCGTAGCCGGTCAAGGTCCTCCATGCGCACCAGCCAGCGGCCCCCGACCTGCCTGGCAAGGCAGTAGCTGCCGATTGCCGCAACCAGCGAGCCGAAATGCAGGGGGCCCGTCGGGCTGGGAGCGAAACGTCCCACCACCAGCGCCGTTTTTACGGTTTTGCGCCCGTCAACAGACAACAGTCATCCTTTCTTCTATTGTTCCTTTTGCCACCAGCACCCCCAGCCACGAACCTCAAGCTCCGGTTCGCAGCAATCAGGACTCCTGCACCGTCAACCGCAGCAGCTGGCCAACTATTTAAAACACCGTCTTTTTGAGCGTTGACAAACCGGGCCACAAGCTATATTCATTACCGTACAGGTAACGGATTAAAGTAACCCTTCTGCTCCCCGCCTGGCTGCCGATATTTACCAATTCCGGAGGTTTTTTCAATGGTCATTACAAGGGCGACGGAATACGCCATTCGCGCGGTGCTGCATATGGCCATGCAACCGCCTGGTGTTACGGTGCTGAAAAAGGACATATGCCGGGAACAGGAAGTGACTCCGGCCTTTCTCACCAAAATTCTGCAACCCCTGATCAAGGCCGGGATTGTCGGCTCCCAGCGAGGGGTTCGAGGCGGATTTTATCTGAGCAGGAGCGCCGATACCATCACCCTGCTGGACGTAATACGAGCCGAAGAGGGCCCGCTCCACCTGAATCTGTGCCTCTTGAAGGATGGAAACTGCACGCGGGAAAACTATTGTCCGGTGCAACGGGTCTGGCAGAATGCTCGAGAACAACTGACCGCGACCCTCAACGGCTACACCTTTGCCCAACTGTCGGAAATGGCCCGCCAGAACCAACCGCTGCCCCCGCCCTGATGGCACCGTCACAGGACATGCGGGGAAAGCCAGTTGACTTTAAGGGAGCACTCCTGTAGAGTCCCAGGCTGACAATCTGCAACATCTTTATCGAGAGTGGTGGAGGGTAAGGCCCTGAGAAACCACAGCAACCGGTTCGCTTCGCGCGAGTGTCAGGTGCTAATTCCTGCCCCGTACGGGGAAAGATGAGGATGGCGTCGCGTGCGGCATGAAATGGCTTCATGTCCCGGATTACGGCCCCTCCTGCATTGAGTGCTACGGGGCCGTTTTCTGTTGGAGACCGATGAACATCTTGGATCAGTCCGTAGGCATTGTCACAACCGAATATGCGACCTTCGACAGGGAACTGCCCCTGGAGAGTGGACGTCTTCTGGGCCCCCTGACCCTGGCTTACGAGACCTACGGGCATCTCGCCCCGAACCGCGCCAACACTATTCTGGTAACCCACGCCTGGACCGGGGATGCCCACGCCGCCGGCCGTCACGCCCCCGAAGATCGCAAGCCGGGCTGGTGGGATGACATGATCGGCCCCGGCAAGGTTCTTGACACCAACCGCTATTTTGTCATCTGCAGCAATGTGATTGGTTCCTGCGGCGGCTCTACCGGCCCGACCAGTCTCAATCCCCGGACCGGACGCCCCTACGGACTGTCTTTTCCGGTCATCATGGTCCGCGACATGGTCCGCGCCCAGAAACTGCTTATGGAGAGGCTCGGGCTGGACACCCTGCTGGCGGTCATCGGCGGCAGCATGGGGGCCATGCAGGCCCTTGAGTGGGGTGTACTGTATCCCGAAACGGTCCGATCCATCATTCCCATCGCCGGCACCGGCAGCACCTCCCCCATGGCCATCGCTCTCAATGCCCTGGCCCGGCAGGCCATTTTCAACGACCCCCTGTGGAAGCGGGGCAACTACAAGCCGGAACATCCCCCGGCCGACGGGCTGGCTCTGGCCCGGGCGGTGGGTCACATCTCATTTTTGTCCGACACCTCCATGAATCTAAAATTCGGTCGCAGATTTTCGGCCCGAGACGGCATGTTCGACTTTTTCGGCCAGTTTGAAGTAGAGCGCTATCTTGCTTATAACGGGCGCAATTTCATCGACCGGTTTGACACCAACGCCTTTCTCTACCTGGCCAAGGCCCTCGACCTCTATGACGTGGCCTGGAATTTTGCCAATCGCGAAGAAGCCCTCTCACGCCTCGACTGTCCTTCACTGTGGTTCGCCTTCAGCTCCGACTGGCTCTACCCGCCGCAGCAAACCGAAGATCTGGTCGCGTTGCTGGGAAAACTTGCGAAGCCGGTGGAATACCATCTGATTCAATCGGACTATGGTCACGACTCCTTCCTTATCGAACCGGAAAAGTTCACCCCTCTGATCAGCGCCTTTCTTGACCGGATGGTCACAACCTGACAGGGGCGGAGTCGGCGACGTTCCGCGCAAAAAAACCTCAACCCGCAACCGGCCTGGTTTATGAAAGCGTCTATTCTTTCTTGACAAGTGTCTAAAAAGCCTATAATTTTTCTAGCCAGAAGTATTTTTACAACTACGTGACAGTTTGTCAAATCTTCAAGGATCGCCATGACTCTCACCACACGCCTCATCTGTCTGCTACTGGCAGGCGCGGCTCTCGGCGGCTGCGCTGCTTCCACAGCGCCCCTCGGCGGTTCCCGCGAAACGGGCGATGTGACTCGCCTCAGCCGCATTCAGCAACAGCAGAGCCGTCGCATCGAACAGCTGGAAAAGCAGCTTCTGCAGCTGGAGTCCCGGCTTGAGGAACAACAGGCCGCCACCGTCGAACTGCAGCAACGGGTTGCGCAAAACGACACTCGGGGCTGGCAAAAGACCGAACCGACACCGGATTTGACCGGACCGATCGTCCCCGTGGGATCACCGACGGAACTCTACCTGCAGGCCTTCGCCGACTACGCCGCCGGCCGCTATTCGCAGGCCATTACCGGCTTCAGCGCTTTTGTCAGCCACTACCCCGGCAACAGCTTCGCCGGCAATGCTCAATATTGGCTCGGAGAATGCTACTATGCCCTCGACGACTTTCCGCAGGCGGTCCGGGAGTTTGAAAAGGCCGCCTATCAATACCCGGACAGCAGCAAGGCACCCGACGCTCTGCTACGCATGATTCCTGCCCTGCAGAAACTTAACCACAGCGGCCAGGCCGAGGAAGTACGGCAGCTCCTGCTACGGCGCTATCCCGACAGTCAGGCGGCAGCCAGGGCCAGGGCGAACATTTGAATCTCCCGGGGACCAGCGATTTTCCCCGGCTTTTAGTGAATCTCACTCTGTTCCCATAAATAGGGGGTCCTTATGTCCAACATTCACAAAGCCCTGTTTTTCGGCTGTCTGCTGTTGCTGCTTCTTGCCGCTACGGCTCAGGCCGAACCCACCATCTACACCATTAAAAAGGGGGATACCCTGTGGGGGCTGTCGGAACGCTTCATAAAAGACCCCTATTACTGGCCGAACCTCTGGTCGCACAATCCCGACGTCACCAATCCCCACCTGATCTATCCGGGCCAGAAAATTGCTGTTTACGATGGCCGCATTGTATTTCTGCCCACCGAAGGCGAGCCGGTCAAGCCCGACGTTGAAAAAGTAGAACCGGTGCAGCCTGAAGTCCAGCCGGAACTGGTGATCAAAACCTCCGGCAAGGCCGAGGGGTTTGTTACTCTTGCCGAGCTGGAAACTGCCGGGATTCTTGTCGACACCACCGACAGCCGCCTGATGATGGCGGAAGGAGACACGGTTTTCATCAAAATGGACGGGATCGAAAACCTCCAGCCGGGCGATCTCTACACGCTGATTTCCGTTGGCGACCGAATCCGCCATCCCAACACCCGCCGCACACTGGGCCATCAGGTCGCCGTGGTTGGTCAGGTGCGCATCGACGCTGTCGATCCGCCGGTGGCCACCGCCCTGGTGCTCAGCAGCGAAAAGGAAATCTCCCGCGGCGACCGCCTGATCCCCAGCCAACTTCCGCTGCAGGAAGTCACCCTGAAAAAGGCTGAGGCGCCTGTACACGGTGTTATTCTCGGGGGCGAAAATGAAAAACTGGCCCTCAGCCAGTTCGATACGATTTTTGTCGACATCGGCTACGAGGATGGCCTGCAGGAGGGCAATATGCTGTACATCTCCCGATCCCGCCAGGCCAGCCGATCGGCCCTGCGCGGTCACAGCGTCTCCCTGCCCGACGTTCTCCTGGGGGCAGCGGTAGTGGTCAGCACCCAGCCGGATACGGCAGCGGCCCTGGTATTGAAATCAACGGATGCCATCTATGCGGGAGACCGCGTCGTCACCGCCATGGACTAAAAACCTTTGCGGCACTCAGGCAAGACGACAGCGAAGACCGACTCCAGGAGGGGGATTGAATAGTGGTTCAATCCCCCTTTTCATTCCAACCAGGCCCACAGAGCGATGAATCAGGAACAGTTTGACTGGTTGCGTCTGCACATGACCCCAGGGCTCGGCAGGGTCGGGCTGATGCGCCTGATGGAGACCTTTGGAACATCGACCGCGATTCTCGCCGCCGGACCGACTGCCTGGCGACAGAATGCCGGCATTCGCCCAGCGGTCGTTGCGGCCCTGCCCATGGTGGATGATCCCGACGTACAGAAAGCCGCTCGAACCCTCGAAGATCAGGGTGTCTCGCTGATCAGTTTCAAGGATCAAAAATATCCCGTCCTGCTGCGCAACATCTACGACCCTCCGGCCCTTCTCTACGTGAGGGGCCGCCTGCCTGATCAGCCGGCCCTTGCCGTCGTGGGTGCTCGAAGCGCTTCTTCAGCAGGCCGCCGCCTGACGACGGAAATCTGTGCACAGCTGGCTTCCCGCGACATTACCGTCGTCAGCGGCCTGGCCCGAGGCATCGACAGCGCCGCCCACCTCGGTGCCCTGGAGACGGGCCACACCGTGGCGATCCTTGGTTGTGGCATCGACCGGGTGTATCCGCCGGAAAACGCCGGCCTGTTCGAGCGAATTGCCGCAACGGGCGCGATTCTGTCGGAACATTCCCCCGGAACGCCACCACTGGCGGGAAACTTTCCCGGACGCAACCGTATCATCAGCGGTCTGGCGCAGGGCGTTCTGATCGTCGAGGCCGCCGAACGGAGCGGCTCCCTGCACACCGCCGATTTCGCCCTGGAGCAGGGCCGGGAGGTCTTCGCCGTACCCGGGCCGGTCTACTCCCGAACCGGCAGAGGAGTCAACCGGCTGCTCAAGGAAGGCGCACATCTGGTGACCGAAGCCCGGGACATTCTGGAAGTTCTGTGGCCGGAGCGTGCCGGCAGCGTGCCCCTGCGCACCGACGATCCGCTGTCGAAATCCCTGAACGAACAGCAGCTTGCCGTCTATCAAACTCTCGGTGAAGAACCGCTGCACGTGGACGAAATCGCCCGGAAATGCCGCTTGACAGCCATGGAGCTTTCATCTATTTTACTGCACTTGGAACTGCAGGGGGGCGCAACCCAACTCCCCGGGACACGCTATATCCGCCAAAGGACCCCAAGGCAACGCGGAGGTTTATGACCGGGAACTCCCTTAAAGAGCGGGTGCTGGCCATCGTCAGCATCATCGCCCAGCACGTCGCCGAAGAAAACCGGCTTCCCTCAAGCAGCGACATCGTCGAGGAACTCCTCGCTTCGGGCTTTGAGGCCGAGGAGATCGATGCCGCTTTTCACTGGATGGAGAGTTTTTCCATGGAAACCGGTCCTGTCGAGACCAAACCTCTGACTATTCCAAGCCAGCGTATTTTCACCGCGGAGGAATGTCTCGCCATTTCCTGCGAGGGGCGCGGCTTTCTGACGCAGATTCGCGGCCTGGGAATCCTCGACCTGGCCGCCCAGGAAGAAATTATTCAAAAGGCCGTCCAGTCCTGCGAAGACGAAGTGTCCCTCTCCGACGTGAAAAACCTGACCGCCCTGACCCTGCTGACTCAATCGCACAATGAGTGGCTGCGGGAGGTGGACTGCTTCATGGACGACGACTGGACCCGTCTCTACCATTAGCGGCGGTCACGGGCTGCGGGTCACCGCAGCCCGTTTTGCTTACGGCCCTGCCCGCTATCTTCTTGCGGCCTTGCAGATTTCTGCCAACAACCTAACGAGGCGTTCATGGCTAGATCCCTGGTGATCGTCGAATCCCCCGCAAAAGCGAAAACCATCGAGAAATTTCTCGGCCCCGACTATAAGGTACTGGCTTCCTACGGTCACGTTCGGGCCCTGCCCAGTAAACAAGGATCGGTGGATGTGGAAGCCGACTTTCAGCCCCGGTACCACATTCTCCCCGAGAGTCAGAAACACATCGCACAGCTTCGCAAGGAAGCAAAAAAAAGCGACGAACTGATCCTCGCCACCGACCCCGACCGCGAAGGCGAAGCCATCGCCTGGCATCTGCTGGAAGCTCTGGGAATTGACGAATCCGGTGCCAGACCTCAGGTCAAGCGGGTTACCTTCAACGAGATTACCAAAAACGCCATTCGTGAAGCCGTTGCCCATCCTGGCAATATTTCCCGCAACCTGGTCGACGCCCAACAGGCCCGCTCGATTCTCGACTATCTGGTCGGCTTCAATCTGTCCCCCTTTCTGTGGAAAAAAATCCGCTACGGGCTCTCCGCAGGCCGGGTACAATCCGTGGCGCTGCGACTCATCTGTGATCGGGAAAAAGAGATCCAGTCCTTTGAGTCCCAGGAATACTGGACCATTGAGGCCGACCTGCAGACCGAAAAGGGCGACGCCTTTCGTGCCCGGCTTTACGCCGTGGACGGTCGAATTCTGAAAAAATTCGATATTGCATCTAAAGATCAAGCCGCGCAACTGGTGTCGGAACTGCAGGGGCAGTCCGTTCAGGTAGCCACCATCAAACGGAGCGAAAAAAAACGGCAACCGGCGGCCCCCTTCACGACCAGTACCCTGCAGCAGGAAGCCAGCCGCAAACTCGGCTTCACCGCCCGCAAAACCATGAGTCTGGCCCAGAAACTCTACGAAGGAGTCGACATCGGCAGCGGTGCCGAAGGGCTCATTACCTACATGCGTACCGATTCCGTAGCCCTCTCCGAAACTGCCCGGCAGGAAGCAAGAGAGATCATTATCCGCGACTACGGAGTGGAGTTCGCCCTGAAAAAACCCCGGGTTTTCAAGAACAAGGCAAAGAACGCCCAGGAAGCCCATGAAGCAATACGACCCACCTCCATCGCCAACACTCCAGAGCAGGTCAGGACCTACCTTAGTTCCGACCAGTACCGCCTGTACCGCCTGATCTGGATGCGCGCCGTAGCCTCGCAGATGGCTGCGGCCCTGCTGGACGCCACCAGTGTCGATCTCAGCGCCGGCGACCGATTCACCCTGCGTGCTTCAGGACAGGTGGTTCGCTTTCCCGGCTTCATGAAACTGTACACGGAAAGCAGCGACGATGACGAAGAATCCCAAGAAGACATGCTGCCCCCGCTGCAGGAAAAGCAGCTTCTGGCGTGCCGGAAACTTTTGCCCGAACAGCACTTCACCCAGCCGCCGCCCCGCTACAGCGAGGCACGGCTGGTCAAGACCCTGGAGGAATATGGCATCGGTCGACCTTCCACCTACGCCTCCATCATCAACACGCTGACCGCCCGCAAATACGCCCGTCTGGAAAAACGGGTCTTTTTTCCGGAAGACGTCGGCATGGTGGTCAGCGACCTTTTGAGTCGCCATTTCGAGCGTTACGTCGATTACCACTTCACCGCTCAGCTTGAGGAAGACCTGGACGCCATCTCCCGGGGCGAAGTCCGCTGGCAGCCGGTGCTCAAAGATTTCTGGAAACCCTTCATCCGTTTGCTCAAGCAAAAGGAAACCGAAATTTCCAAACAGGATGTGACAACGGAAAAAACCGACCGGGAATGTCCCGAGTGCCGAAAGCCGCTGGTCATCAAACTGGGCCGCGCCGGGCGTTTTCTGGCCTGCAGCGGCTTTCCCGAATGCCGTTACACCGAAGCCCTGCATGGCGCTGCCCGGGAAGAGCCAGCGATGTCGGACCAGAGCTGTGACAAATGCGGCGCTCCCATGCTCATCAAGGACGGTCGCTACGGAAAATTTTACGCCTGTTCCGCCTACCCCGATTGCAAGAACATTCAGCCGCTGGTGAAACCCAGATCCCTCGGCATTCCCTGTCCGGAATGCAATGAAGGCGAATTGCAAGAAAAAAAGAGCCGCTACGGCAAAGTCTTCTACTCCTGCAACCGTTACCCCAACTGCAAGTATGCCCTGTGGGATCAGCCCATCGCCGTACCCTGTCCGCAGTGCGGCTTTCCTGTCATCGTGGAAAAGATCAGCAAGCGGGACGGAACCTACCGCAAATGCCCCCAGGAGAACTGCGACTGGAGACAGGTCCTGGTGCCGCCGAAGAAAAAACCGTCACCGGCCGGGAAAACCACCAAAAAAACCCCTGCCGCAAAGAAAAACCCCGCAACCGCCAGGACGGCGGCCAAAAAAAAACCGACATAAAGCACTCCAGACCGACCGGATGACCCATCCGGTCGGTTTTACTTTAAAAAGCGGCATTCTGCTGCCGCGAAAGAGAGATCCAGAGGTGTCTGTCACACCCCCGATAACCGTTATCGGTGCCGGACTGGCCGGATGCGAAGCCGCCTGGCAGATCGCCCGAACCGGATGCCCCGTCACTTTGGTCGAGATGAAGCCCCGGCGCTTTTCCGAAGCCCACCTGTCTCCCGACCTGGCTGAACTGGTCTGTTCCAACAGCCTGCGGGGCACCGCCATGAACAACGCCGTCGGCTGCCTCAAACAGGAACTGCGCTATTGTGGTTCCCTGTTCATGGATGCGGCGGACGCCACCAGAGTGCCCGCGGGAGGGGCTTTGGCGGTCGACAGACAAGCTTTTTCGGCCTGCATTACCGAACGCATCGCAGGGCATCCCCTGATTGACCTTCAACGCCGGGAAGTCACCGAAATTCCATCACAAGGGCGGGTTATCATCGCCTCCGGGCCGCTGACTTCGCCGTCCCTGTCCGACGCCATCGGCCGCCTGACCGGCAGCGAACAGCTTTATTTTTATGACGCCATCGCTCCCGTGGTGGAGGCCGACTCCCTCGATCTTTCCGTGATCTGGCGAGCTTCCCGCTACGGGCGAGGCGGAGACGACTACCTCAACTGCTCCCTCGACCGTAGCCAATACCTGGCCTTTGTTGAAGCGCTTAAAACCGCCGACAAGGTTCCTGGGCGGGACTTCGAAAAGGTAATTCATTTTGAGGGCTGCATGCCGGTAGAGGAAATGGCCATAAGAGGTGACATGACCCTGGCCTTCGGTCCGATGAAACCCGTCGGCCTGATCGATCCGCGTAGCGGCCGCGAGCCTTTCGCCGTCGTGCAGTTGCGTCAGGACAATCTCCACGGCACCCTCTACAATCTGGTCGGTTTTCAGACCAAACTCACCTACCCGGAACAACGTCGGATATTCCGCCCTCTTCCCGGGCTTGAAAATGCCCGTTTTGCGCGCCTTGGCAGCATGCACCGCAACACCTTCATCAACGCACCCACCTGTCTGACTCCGGAACTCGGCTTCAGGGGCGACGCCCGCCTTTTGTTCGCCGGCCAGATTACCGGCGTCGAAGGTTATGTGGAGTCGGCAGCCACCGGCCTGCTGGCTGGACTCTTTGCCGCTGCAAAACACCTGGGAAAGCCTGTCTTTCTCCCTCCCGTAAGTACCGCTTTGGGTGCCATGCTGCGCCATCTGTATGCCTCCGACCCAAAGAATTTTCAACCTATGAATGTCAACTACGGACTGTTTCCGCCTCTCTCGACTGACCGCGTGAAACGTCGTGAACGGCGGCTGGCCATGGCCGAAAGAGCACTGACGGATATCGTCCCCTGGTGGCGAAAATTGTCAGTCCAGCTGACCGGATTAGTCAACCGAGCCCTCTAAAAGGCCGTTTTCAAGACGGCTTGTTTTGTGCAATAATCCCTGGAGCATAAAGTTCTTCGCTGCGAAGAGGACCGGTCGAAGCTTCGCCCGCCGCCGGGGGGCCTGTCACCAGTCGATCTTCAGTTTCTTTTCCGTTATGCTGTTGGAATCCAATGGCCTGTTCCCTTTCCATAACCGAACCGCCCGAAGCTCTGCTGCAACGTCTGGCCCGGGTGCCGGAACTGCAAGCCTTGAGTCTGGCTTTCTACGACCGGAAGTTTCTGCTGCAGGTCTGCGACAAGCCCGACGCTGCGGTTTGCGGAAACGGCGAGAATCCTTTCTGCAACCCAGCCTGCTACGCCCGCCGGGCTGCCCGCCTGGGACTTGGCGAAAGCTCGGAAGAACCGACCGTGATTGAGTGCCCGGGGAAAATGCGCCACTGCCTCGTTCCCTGCCGTGACTCTGGCGGCGAGCGGGCCTACCTGCTGGTCGGCGGAACCCGCAGTGAGCGGATCGATCTGTCCTATCTGGAAGAGTTGGCCAGCCTCAACCAGGTCCCCGCCCTGCCCCTGCTGGAACGGTGGAGTCGCCTGCCGCACATGTCGGAAGCCGAATTGCTGGCCGCCGGTGCTACGGCCCTGGACAAGCTGCTCCCCCCGGCGGAACTTCACCGCGATCCGGAACCCGCTGCAACGGGACTGGACACAACCCTGATTGACGCCCTTTATCGGGCCGATCGGGTTCTGGGCCAGGCTAAGGACTGGCCCACCTTGCGTGACGCCATCAACAGCCTGCTGGAACCGGCCTTTGGCCCCCGTTCCGTTTCTCTGCTGGTTCCCGGAGACGAAGATCCCGAGCTCGCCTGTCTTGAAAGCTGGCCACCCGACACGCCGCAGCAGGACCAACAGGGCGGCAATGGCTCTGAAGACCCCGAACAGATCACCTGTCTGCCACTCAGCTGCGAGGACCGGCAGATCGGCACTCTGCTCTGCTTTGGCCCCGCTCCTTCGTCCTATGAATTGCAACTGCTCACCCTGTTGGCGGAACGCATCGGCAGCCGTTTGCAACGCCTGGGAGATTCGCCCATGACGTCTCAGATTTCGGCTTTTGAAAGTAAGGAGTTCGGCCACCTGTTGTCCCTGTCCCGGCCGGAAGAACTCTGTCGTCAGATTCTCAGGAATATTGTGCAGCGGATTCCGGCTGAAAAAGCTTCCATGCTGCTGCTCAGCGGTTCCGGACAGAAACTGCACCTGATGGCCAGCATCGGCATGAATCGAGCCATGGCAACCAACCTCAGCGTACCGGCCGATCAGGGAATCGCCGGCCGGGTACTGCGCGACGGGGAAGTGCTGCTGGTCGAGGACATGGAACGGGATCCGCGCATCGGCACACCGCCCCGTCCCCGCTATAAAAGCGGCTCCTTTCTATGCGCTCCGTTGTCCGCCGGGAGTAAACACCACGGCGTAATCTGCCTGGCCGACCACAAAGACGCCCGCCCTTTTGCATACGAAGACATGGAGCTGCTCACCGCTCTTACAGGCCCCAGCGCGGTACTCATCGAAAGGCTGCGGCACCAGCATCAGATGAATAAATTGCGGGACCAGGCCGCCCTCGACCCGGCAACTGGCGTCTACAACAAAGCCATGTTCAGACGCCGTTTTGAAGAGGAGGTCTGTCGCTGCGGACGCCAGCAACAGGATATGACCCTGCTGCTGCTGAGCCTCGACCAGCCAGGCCACCATCTGCGGCAACAGGCCCGCGATATGACCGAACACCTGCGGTTGCTGTTGCGCAAAATGGATGTCGTCGGCCGTCTTGAGGCCAATCTGTTCGCGGTGCTATTGCCCGGCACCACCAGCGATACGGGCCTGAGCATCGTAGAACGTCTGTACGAACAGCGATGTAACCGGGACAAGGATCCACTGCCGACATTCTCCTGCGGGATAGCATCCTACCCCGACAACGGTGCCTCCTACGAACTGCTGCTGCAATCGGCACGCAACGCGCTCGGCAAAGCCTCTGCCGACGGTGGCGGCAGGGCGCTGGTCTGTAAAGACTCAGTGCGCAATGAAAAGATCGTATTTCTCTGATCCGCGCCACACCTTTTTTTTCCGGACAGCCCATGCCCCCAGAATACCTGCCCGGCCGCCCATCGCAAAATTCCTCCCCGCTGGTACTGGCCTCTGCCTCTCCCCGACGACGGGAGCTTCTGCTTTCCCTGGGCGTAGACTTTCAGGTTGTGCCCAGCAATATCGATGAAAGCCTGCTGCCGGGAGAGTCGCCCCGTGATCACGTGCTGCGCCTGAGCCGAGAAAAAGCCCTGGAAGTCGCTGGTCGCCGGGGTATTCAAGGGCGCTGGTTTCTCGGCAGCGACACCGTCGTCCTGCGGGACGCAGCCGTCCTTGGCAAACCCCGGAATGCCGCAGAGGCGGCCACCATGCTTCGCTCTCTTTCCGGCCGTGAACACCAGGTCCTGTCCGGATACGCCCTCTATGATCGTAGCCAGCAGCTGCTCGAAGCCGGTGTCGTCGTTACCCGGGTTCGGTTCAAAAAGTTGACAGAGAGCGAGATAGAGGGCTACATTGCCACCGGCGAACCTTTTGACAAGGCCGGTGGCTACGCCATTCAGGGTTGTGGCGCCTTTATGATTCCGGCCATCGAGGGCAGCTACAGCAATGTCGTCGGTCTGCCTCTATGCGAGGTGGTATCGGCGCTGGAACGCCTCGGTGCCCTGCGTCTGGCGACCGCACCCGGTCAGCCCCTTTTCCACATACCCGGTTCGGGAGCGCAGTCATGAGCATTCCAGAAAACCTTCAGCAGATTCAGGAGCGCGTCGGCAAGGCCTGTCGAAGAGTCCGGCGCGACCCCGCAGATGTCCGCCTGGTGGCCGTCTCCAAAACCAAGCCGGCGACAATGATCGAAGCCGCAAGGCAAGCCGGACAGACTCTTTTCGGCGAAAGTTACGCTCAGGAATTCAATAACAAATTCAATCAGTTGTCCGACAGGGTGGAATGGCACTTCATCGGCGCTCTGCAATCCAACAAAGTTAAATACCTGCGGGGCAAAGTTCAGTTGATCCATTCTGTCGACCGCCTCTCGCTGGCCAAGGAAATCGACCGTCAGTGGGGAAGAATCGGCCGGGTGGCCGATATCCTGCTGCAGTTGAACCTGGGTGACGAAACCAGCAAGGCCGGAGCCGACGAAAAAGAGTTGGAAACTCTGCTGCGCCAGGTGGCTGAATTGCCCAACCTGAAGGTCCGGGGCCTGATGGCCCTGCCTCCCTACTTCGAGGATCCGGAACAGGTCCGGCCCTATTTTCGCCGTTTACGAGAACTGGCCGCGCAGATGCGCAACTGCAACATTCCCAACGTCGCGCTGCAGGAACTCTCCATGGGTATGAGCCACGACTTTGAGGTCGCCATTGAAGAAGGCGCAACTCTGATTCGCGTCGGCTCCGCCATCTTCGGTGAACGCTGTTAGGACCGTCATGAATTCTCAGCAACCCAGAGCCATGTGGGCTTCCCGCCTGGGCTTCGTACTGGCCGCCGCCGGCAGTGCCGTCGGCCTCGGCAACATCTGGAAATTTCCCTACATCGCCGGCCTCAACGGCGGCGGTGCTTTTGTTCTGGTCTACCTGCTCTGCGTCGCCCTGGTCGGCCTGCCCATTCTGATGGCCGAGTTGATGATCGGCCGCCATACGCGGCGGGATGCAGTCGGCGCCTTTATTGCTCTGGAAGGTCGAAAATCCTTCTGGACCTGCACCGGCTGGGTCAGCGTGAGCGCCGCCTTCATCATTCTCTCTTATTATTCGGTGGTCGCCGGCTGGACTCTCGACTACATCTACCGGGCCGTGGCTGGCAGCTTCAGCGGGCAATCGCCGGAAGC
>PWVL01000192.1 GCA_003561875.1 Desulfuromonadales bacterium
CAGAGTGGCGGTCGCCACTACAGTAAGCACGTAGCTGGCGAACAGAAACCGTTTCTTGGTTCCGGTGTAGTCCATGATCGCTCCGGCCAGCGGTGAGCAGACCACCACCAGCAGATAACCCATGGCCAGCGACAGGCTCCAGAGCAGGTTGCCGAGCCGATAATCCGGGCCATCGCCAACAATCACCCGGGTGAAGAGGTCGCCGAACACCACGGTGATGATGAGCAGGGTATAGGCCTGGTTGGCGAAATCAAACATGGCCCAGCCGAAAATTTCCCGGCGCGGAGCCAGTTGAGCGGGCAGGATCGGGTTTTCCGGTTCTCTTCCAGCGTCCACACAGGTCATACCATCCCTCCAGAGACAGGCCACCGATCAATAAATCAAAATTAGAGAAGCAGCAGCAGACTCAGGGCCATTACCAGCATCCCGGCCAAAAGTCCCAGCAGGGTGTCGTGTCCCTTGCCGTAAGCCCGACTGGTGGGTAGCAACTCGTCAAGGCTGATGTACACCATCACTCCGGCCACGCCGCTGAGCAGCACGCTGGTCACCTGGGGCGGAATTCCCCCGTCCGGGCCGCTGAAAAAAAACAGCAGGCCCAGATAACCGATCACCGCGCCGAAGGGCTCGGCAAGCCCGCTCAGCAGGGAGTAGCCGAAAGCCTTCCAGCGGCTACCCGTCGCATAGTAAATAGGCACCGAAACACTGACCCCTTCCGGAATATTGTGCAGGGCGATGGCCAGGGCAATGGCGATCCCGGCCGTCGGGTTCTCCAATGCGGACAAAAAAACCGCCAGACCTTCGGGAAAATTATGCAGAGTTATGGCCAGAGCGGTAAACAAACCGGTGCGCAGCAGTTTTTTATTTTCCAGACCCTGGTTGTCCACGTACGCTTCCGGAGCCGAGGCCCCCTCGTTTCTCAGCGGTCGGATTTCCGCGTCAGAATGCACCTCGTGGGGGTTCATCGCCGACGGAACCAGGGCATCGATCAGCCCGATCACCAACATGCCGGCAAAAAAAGCTCCGGTATTGACCCACTGTCCCAGAACCTCGCCATAGATTCCGGTGAGGGTTTCCCCTGCTTCAAAAAAGATTTCCACAAAGGAAACATAGAGCATGACCCCAGCGGAAAATCCTGTTGCTATGGACAGAAACCGGTGGTTGGTACGTTTCGCGAAAAAAGCAATGAGGCTGCCGATTCCCGTACTCAGCCCCGCAATCAGGGTCAATCCGAAAGCCAACCCGATGGAACCCATGCCAAACCTCCCGGTAGCCATTAACAGTTCGATGCCGTTCGACAGGGACAGAGGAATTTCTACCCTTGCCGAAGGGGACTGTCAACTGTTCGAAAAACTCCTTTTGTGGGCATTCCTTACCGGTCGACAGTTTGACACGTTGCGACACTTGCTGATACGGCGGAAATAACCAATCAATATAAGCACCTTATGTTTGAGCATGGTTAAGGCAGGCGGAGAACCACCGACGTCAGAAAAAACGCAGAAAACAACGTGACCCCTAAAGGAATCAAGGTCGTGGGCCGATGGACAATAACAGGCCGGCCCCTGCCCGGCAGCCTGTTGCTGCAACGGCCTTCGATCCGACCGCCCCTGACCAGTTCAAGGAGCGCTGCATGAGCCTGCAAACATTTGCCGTCCAATCCGGCCAGCCTTCTTCCACCGTCCGCCGTCCTTTGGCGAAAACGGCCGAACAAAACGGAAGCTTCGCCGCCCGCCTGGATCAGCTACTAGTTCCTCCGCAAAGATTCGCCGCCGGTCCCTCGCAGGCGGATCTTGAGGCGCGGCTGCTGGCCCTGACCCTGAACCGGGGTTTGCTGGATGAATATTCCGGCTCAAGCAGGGACTATTTTCCGAGCCTGCTGCGACAGGTTCGACCGGGTCTTTCTACTTCTGGCGGGCCACCTCTCCGAAATCGCAACTCGCATAGCGTCGACAACTTTCGAACCCACGAGCGGCCCGTCAAGGCCCCTTCTTCGGCGGAGCGCGAAAAGGGCGTCAAAACAGCAACCGCCCGGACTCCAGCGCCGTCGCAAAGAGCCTCGTCCGGCACGCGCCTGGAGAACATTATCGCCCGGGCCAGCGAACGTTTCGGCGTGGAGCCGCAGCTGATTCGTGCGGTAATCCAGACGGAAAGCAGTTTTCGACCCAACGCCGTCTCCCCTGTTGGGGCGCAGGGCCTGATGCAACTCATGCCCGCCACAGCCCGGGATCTGGGTGTCGACAACCCTTTTGACCCGGAGCAGAATGTCATGGGCGGCACCCGCTACCTTCGGCAGTTGCTGGATCGCTTTGACGGCGACCTCGATCGCGCCCTGGCCGCTTACAACTGGGGCATGGGCAACGTGGAGCGCCGCGGCATGGAGCGCATGCCCCGGGAGACTCGGGACTATCTGATCAAGGTGAAGGAGGCGGTAAGGTTGTCTTGAGAAAAGTCAGGACGGCAAGGTTCCTTCGGCAGCCAAGACCGGCGACTTCAGTAGGTTCTTCCCTTCCAGGAACCGCCGCGACCCAGCACAAACCTGCGGGCGGAATCGATGGTCATCAGAGTATAGACAACCCCCGCCAACGGCAGCAGTGCACTGAGCATTGACGGCAGATGATACCAGCGGATCATGGGTGCGAATGTGCGGGCCATAATCAACCAGCTCGCCCCCCCAACCAAAACGGGCAGCAGGCCGGACCAGCCCCCGCCGAAAACGCCCCAGCCAATCCCGAAACCCACGGCCAGAGGCGGCACAAGAAACAGCAGGACCATGCCGGCTACCGTTCCGACCAGCAGCCACCAGGACTGATGCAGCTGCACGAAGGCGGTACGCACCACCATGCGCCAGACCGGAGCAAGCCCCCGGCAGGACCTGCGGCTGACCACATCGCGGGTAAAACCGAGCCAGATTCGACCGCCGCCGACCCGCCCGTGACGCTTGATCAGTCGCCCCAGGGAACAGTCGTCAATCAGCGCACCGGCAATACGCTCCAGGCCCCCGGCCCGCTGCAGAGCGGCCCGGCGCACCAATACGCAACCGCCGGCGGCGCCGGCGGTGCGGCGACGGCTGTCTCCAACCCGCTTAAAGGGGTAAAGCATGGCAAAGAAATACACAAACGCCGGCACCAGCAGGCAGGCCCAGAAACCTTCGTAACGCAGCCAGGCCATGAGCGACACCAGATCCTGGTCACCGGTCACCGACTGGGCCACCAGACGCCGAATGCTGTCGAAGGGATGGCCGATGTCGGCGTCGGTAAACAACAGCAGCGGGGCGGCCTCTGCCTGACTGGCGGCAACCCCCTGCTGCAGGGCCCACAGTTTACCAGTCCACTGTGAAGGGCGATGCGGCGCGGAAAGAACCCGCAGAATCGGCGCGTTGATGCTGCGGGCCACCTTGGCGGTTCCGTCAGTACTGTGATCGTCCACCAGAAATATCCGCAGGCGGCCGGGATAATCCTGATCCAGCAGAGTCGGCAGAGTCTCCGGCAGCACGTCGGCTTCATTGCGGGCCGGCACCACCACATCCACCGCCGGCCACAGGCCCGTTCCGGTACAGAGCTCGGAGTCGGGCAGCCGGGGGACAATTTTCCAGAAGCCGCCGTGCCCCAGCCACAGAAGCAGCCAGGCAGCCAGCGATAGGACAACCAAAACCAACCAGATCATCAGCTATCTTTCCCCGCATCGCTTTGATTCGTGCAAACCCTCGACGGATTCATTTCGGCAAAGCGGTTCTTCAAGACACCGGGCCTATCAAGGCCTGGTACGGTCGCTCATGCGGTAGGCATAGACAAAACGGCCCTTGGCGCTGTCGTCATAGTGCCCCTGCATCCCCAGTTCCTCGACAAAGCGGCGCAGAACAAAATTGGCCTCCTTGTCGCTAAAGGTCTCGCCGCAGAGCCACAGGTCCACATTCACATCGATCTGGTGCTTTTCGAGCAGGCGGGTGAGGGGATCGGTGGTGACGCCGATGTCCCAGCCGCTGTAATCCTGATCGTGACGAGAAACAAAAGATTGAATATCGCTGATGAGTCTTCCGATTCCGGAGGGCAAATTTTTCTCCTTCCCATTAGCACAGGTGATTCCGTTCAGAATCCCTGGAAAATTACGGGATTGTCTCCCCGGCGGGGGGAGCAGTCTCAAAAAATTGGGAAAAAACCGGCTCAAGCCCGGGAGATGAAACGGCACTCACGGGTGTCGACCTTGATCTTCTCGCCAGGTTCAAGATACCCGGGAACCTGCAGCCGCAGACCGGTCTCAAGCACCGCCTCTTTAGTCTGGGCGGTCGCCGTGGCCTTTTTGATCGCAGGGGCGGTTTCCACCACCTGCAGTTGAACGGTTAGGGGCAGATCGATGCTCACCACCTGCCCCTGAAACAGTCCCAGCTGCAGTTCCATGCCCTCAAGCAGATAGTTGCTGACACCTTCAAACATCTCGCCGGCCAGTTCGTACTGCTCGTAATTTTCAAGGTCCATGAACACGCCGCCGTCACCGGCGGGGTAGAGATACTGCCCCTTGCGACGTTCAAAATCGGCCTCGTCGATGCGATCTCCTCCCTTAAAGGCCTTTTCCAGCACCTGTCCGGTGAGAAGATTGCGGTATCGGGTCTTGTACAGGGTGCTGCCACCCCGGGCGGAAGGGGATTGGGCGGTGACGTCGAGAACCAGGCAGGGAGACTGTTCGATCTGAATCACCAGTCCACGTTTGAGATCTGCAGTGGTGGGCATTGATGTTCTCCTGTGACGAATCTTGGGGTGAAAACCGGGGAAATTTAGCACAAAAACGCGCTGCGAGACAATCGCGACGGGCCGAATTACATACCGGACAACGGAAAAAAACGTTTTTTTATTCATGTCGGCTCAAAAAAAACCGGCAACGGCAGTTGTCCCTGCTCTTTGCCCATGCGATAATCCCACACCGCCAGGGGCATAGGCCACCGAACCATGATATCAAAGGAGGTTGACGACTCTTTGTTCCCCGGGACGTCTGCTCCGTGAATCCGGCACCCATCGGTGCCTGCAGAAATCGACCGCTCCATGACCGCATCCAACCATCCACACCTGCTCATCGTTGAGAGCGTTGCCGCCGGGAGCCGAGAACTGGACGCGCTGATTGCCGATTTGGCAGGCCGGCCGGGCTTCGATCTCTACCGGACACGGCAGCGTCTCATCGGTCGCGGCCCCAACCTGATCAGTGAAGGCTCCGCAGAGCTTCTGCGGCCCGCTGCCGACATTCTGGTTCGCCGTGGTTGGCGCTGCTGGCTGCTGCCCGTAGAAGCGCCGCGCCTGGTGCCGACCCGTCTGCGCAGCCTTCAGCTCGACAAAACCGGTCTGACCTTGTTCACCGCCGAAAAGCAGCTTCCCGTTCAGAGTGACAGCCGTCTGGTGGCGGTGCTGGGAGATCTTTCGGGCACCGTCATCGACAAGGCCCTCAAGCATTTGATGGCGCAAAAGGTCTACAACGGTGTCGACCGGGCCCGTCCCATCAGTGACGACGCCCTGCGGCAGGCTATCCTGCTGGCCCGGCCGGTGCTTGACCTTTATCTGCTTGATGAAGACGACGAACCCTGTAACGCGCTGCGCCTTCTGCCCGGTCGATTTGATCCCCGGGGGCTGGGAGAGACCATGAGCCCGAGCGCCGCCCGCAACCTGCAGGTTGTTCTGGAGCAGGTGGGGCGAATCGTCGAACCCCGCATTCTGTCGCTGGATTTCGGCCTGGCCGTACTTCCCGGCTGTCAGGTGGAAAAAGCCACCGAGGGGGTCCATTGGGAAAGACTCAATCTGAACAGCTTTAGCCGCTTCGGCTGGCTCATATGCCGCATGCAGGCGTACGGTTCCCACAGGCCGGTCGACGCTGCGGAGTCCAGCCGGTCGCGACCAACACCGCCGCCGATGCAACCTCCGGCAGTTGTGACACTTCTGGAAGAGATTCGTGAAGAGTCCGCGCCGCAGCCGCCACCGCCTGAACCCCGGGGCGGCCTTCCCCAGCCTCCGGCCTGCCCCCGATCCCAAGGCCTTTCCCGCCCGCAGTGGTGGTCCATCGGCAGCGGCCTGCTGGGCCTTGGTGTGTTCCTGCTGCTGGGAAATCCCGGCCCGCTCCGGCCTGTTGCGGGACATGCCATCCGCACCGGTCTGCTGCCGGCAGTCCTGGCCGGGATCTGCCTGTGGTGGGGATTTCACTTCCTGCGCCTGAAGCGCCGGGTCGAAAACACCCCTACCAGTAAAACCCGCTCTCTGGCCCTGGGCCTGGTTGAGGTACACGGCCGGGCACGACGCAAATATGCCCTGGTTTCCCCCATGAGCCAGCAACCCTGCGTTTACTACCGGCTGCGCCGCTTTCGCCGGGATCGCAACAACCGCTGGAAGCTGAGCAGTTCCAGCGACAGCGGTCATGTGCCCTTCTACCTCGAAGACGACACCGGCCGGGTACTGGTCGACCCGGCAAGGGCTTCGGTACGTCCCCGCAGCCGCCAGGAAGGATTCAGCGGCCAGCAGATTCTCATGCTGGAGCGCTCCAGTCCCGTCGATCGGAATCAGAAATGGGTCGAGGAAATCATTGCCGAAGGTCGGTGGCTCTACGTTCTCGGCCACGCCACCGAAAACAGAACACCACGTACTTCCCTGCGGGAACGGCTGGTCGAAGCTCTGCGGGAATTGAAAGCAGACCCGGCGGCGATGCGGCAGTACGACCAGAACGGTGACGGGCAGATCTGCGAACAGGAATGGAGTGCGGCCCGAAAGCAGGTGGAAGAAAAGCTGCTGCGCCAGAGCCTGAAACAGCACAACACCGCCGCTGGAACCCGGGACCGGGTAGTCATCGTCCATCCGAAACAACGTTCCCTGCCTTTTATCATCGCCGAAACCGCTTCGGAAGCCCACCTGACCCGCAGTTACGGACTCTACAGCCTGCCTTTTTTTGTCATGGCCCTGTTTGCCGTTGCCTGGGCTCTGGTGATGCTGGTAAAGTATTTCGGACTCAACTGATTTTTCTTATTTTTTTTGGAGGTTCGCATGGCCATCTGGATCCCGCTCGGCATAATGCTGTTTGTTCTTCTGGTTGTGGTCATCTACGCCACCACCATCTACAACGGCCTGGTCAATCTCAAGAACAACATAGAAAAATCCTGGAGCAATATCGACGTTCTGCTCAAGCAGCGTTTTGACGAGCTGCCCAAACTGATCAAGGTCTGTGAAGGCTACATGCAGCACGAACAGAAGACCCTCGAAGCCGTGATCAAGGCGCGCTCAATAGTGCAGAATGCTCAGGGCGAACAAGACTCCCTGCAGGCCCAGAATCTGCTTACAGATACCCTGCGCTCCCTGTTCATGGTGGTGGAACGCTACCCCGATCTCAAAGCCGACAGCGCCTTTCTGGGATTGAGCCAACGGATCAGCGAACTGGAAGACATGATTGCCGACCGTCGGGAGTACTACAACGACAGCGTGACCATCTACAACATTCGCATCGAGCAGTTTCCCGACGTGTTCGTGGCCCGTCTGTGCAATTTTACCGACCGACCTCTGTGGCGCATCGACGCCGCCCACCGCCAGGACGTCACGGTGACCTTTCAGCACACCTGAACCCCACGGATCGCACCGTAGCCGATCAGATGTAGCGCCGCCTCAGTGCGCCGCAAACCGCTTCCAGGTTTTCCTCCGTCACATCCAACTGCCGGGCGAGATTTTCCGCCTCGGCCCGCAGCAGGGGATTGTGCAGATCCTGCAGACCGCGAAAACAGCCCGCCGCACGGCCCAGCAGATAGAGTCTCCGCTGTTCGGGGTCGAGTTTTGCAAAGGCCGCCAGCATGGCCAGCATCGCCTCCTTCTCTTCAGGCAGGCGTCCGCCCAGATCTTCGAACAGGTTCAGCACGTGGTCACTGACCACAACACTGTGAATACCTTCCAAGGCCTCGATGAACAGGTTCAGTTCGGCCACAATGTCCGCCGTGTCGCAGGGAATGAACCGGCCGGCGGCCAGATCTTCGGCCAGCGGCGTTCCGGGGGGCACGGCCAGGGTCCGCAGGCGGATGAAATGCGGGTCGATGCGGTTGAGGGCGGCCGCGCTCTGCAGCGCATGCTCCCGCGACAAATCCCGCCCGCCAAGGCCGGGCATGAGGTACAGGGACAATTCCATGCCGGCGCGGCGCAGCCGCTGCCCCGCCTCGATGTGCGCTTTCTGGGTCGCCCCCTTGCGCACCCGGCGCAAAACCCGGTCCGAGCCCGACTCCATGCCCAGGTGCAGGCGGTTCAGCCCTGCCTCACCCAAAGACCGCAACTGCGCCTCGGAATAACCGATCACCGTCGTTGAACGGCTGTAGCAGGTGATCCGCCCGATCTGCGGAAATTGCCGGCGCAGATGCCGGAGGATCTTCAGCATCCGCTCGTACCCCCCCGCCAGACCATCGGCATCCTGCAAAAACACCGCTTCCTGTCCGTTCTGCAGCCAGTGCACCGCGGCCCGAAAAGGAGCCTGCTCCGAACCTGGCAGCTGATCGTGCCACGCCCGCAGCAGCCCCGGGGACTCCAGCACCGATTTTTCTGCACGGCCCAGTTGACGCACCTGCGCCGCCACTGCGTCAATGTCCGCCAACACCTCGACCAACGGCCGCAGCGAAAATTCCTGATTCCGATATAAGGGACAAAAGGTACAGCGATTCCAGGGGCAGTTACGGCTGACCCGCAACAGCAGACTCCCCGCTTCGCTGGGCGGCCGAATCGGCCCCTGTTCAAAACTGCCGCACCTGTCTCGATGAATTTCCTGAGGACCCATATTCTGCCTTTCCGGCCGCAAAAAACGGCCGCAGGGCGGGCAAATTTTTTGACGATGTACCCGGCTTCTGTGATAATGTCCGCAACGCGTCATCCCGTAAATGAAACCTCGAAACCCGCGGCTGGCGGTTGCGCGGCGGAGCATTGCTCCCAACAACAAACCCGCCACCGAATGCGCACCGTTTCCGGCTCCGGATCAATCGGCACAGGTTGGGAAAACAACCGTTGCCTTCCTCCGCATAGAGGATCCGCCCCGGTTCCTTCAACGATCCCTGGAGTTCCTCATGTACCATATCGGCCGCATGAACAGCCTTCCCATCCACCATATCGACGAACAGGGCACCTGGCTCAAGGCCGGACCTCACAAGGTTCTGCTGCCGGTGTCGGAACCGCTGCCCGCCGCGGCAAAGGGCGACCCTCTGGAGGTTTTCCTGTACCGCAACAGTCAGGGCGAACTGGCCGCCACCCTGAAACGCCCCAAGGCCCAGGTCGGTGAGTTCGCCCTGCTGAAGGTCACCGCAGTCACCCGCCACGGCGCATTCCTCGACTGGGGCCTGGACAAGGACGTTCTGGTTCCCTATCGCGAGCAGTCGGAGCCGATGCGGGTCGGCCGCAGCTACGTGGTCAAACTCGATCTCGATTCCCAGTGGCGGACGGTGGCCTCAGCCCGAGTTGAACGCCATCTAAAAAAAGCGCCCGTGGACCTGCAGGAAGGTCAGGAAGTGGATCTGTTGCTCTGGGAATTTACCGAACTCGGCGCCAAGGTGATCATCAATCATCGCTACGGCGGCCTGCTCTATCGGGACGAACTGCTGCCCGGCCAGCGCCGGGGTCACCGGCTCAAAGGCTATGTCAAGCGGATTCGTGAAGACCACAAAATTGACGTGACCCTGCGCCGCGGCGGCGCTCGAGAGGTCGAAGCGGCCGCCCAAATCCTCCTTGACACCCTGGATCAAAAGGGATTTCTTGCCCTCGACGACCACAGCTCCCCCTTGCAGATCAAACAGGCCCTGGGCATGAGCAAGAAACTCTTCAAAAAAGCGGTGGGCGGACTCTACAAGGACCGGCGGATCGAACTGGTCACGGGGGGTATCCGTAAGAAGAACCGGCCCGGGCCGCCCGCCGACGGGTAGAGTGTGGAGTTCTGAAGCCGCAGATTTTGATTGCCCTCAAGCGCTCTTTGCCTTAACCGACAAAACAAAACGCGCTTTTCCAACCGGGCCCCGATTCACCACGGGATATTGCCATGATCCTTTTCATTCTGACCTTTGTCGCCGTTTACGGTCTGATGCACGCCCTGGTCTTCTGGGGCATGCATCCCCTGTTGTCCTCCCATACCGCCCTGCCGAGCCTGATCTGGGGCTGGATGGGGTTGATGATTCTGGCGCCCCTGGTGATTCGGTTGCTCGATCGCAGCGGCTACCCGACAGCGGCCCGCTCTCTGGCCTGGGTCAGCTATTGCTGGATGGGGCTGCTGTTTCTGGCTTTCTGCCTGTTTCTGCTGGTGGCCGTCGCCCATCTGCTGGCCCTGGGGACGCATCGGTTGCTTCCCAACCTGCCCCTGCTGACCCTGCATCGTCCCGCCGTCTCCGCTCTGGTGCTGCTGCTGACCCTGGCGGCCGGTCTTTACGGGGTCTATGAAGCGACGGACCTGCGCGTCGAAGAAATCCACCTGGTCTCGGACAAACTGCCCCCCGCCCGCGAGAAACTGCGCATTGCGCAGATTTCCGACCTGCACCTGGGCCTGCTCCATCGGGGCGAAGTTCTGGCCCCGGTGTTGACCGAACTGCAGCGATTGCAGCCGGATCTACTGGTGGCCACCGGCGATATCGTCGACGGCCAGATGGATCATCTCATGCCGCTCAGCGAATCATTACGCCGTTTTGAGCCGCCCCTGGGAAAATACGCCGTCACCGGAAACCATGAACACTATGCCGGACTCGACCACGCTCTCGACTTTCTCGAGCAGTGCGGCTTTATACTGCTGCGCAACGAAGGCGTTTCGCCGGCGGGTCAGCTGACCCTGGTCGGCATGGACGATCCGGAGGGAGGCCCGCTTCCCGATGAGGCGCGAATCCTGGCCGATAACGCCCAGGGCCTGTTTACTCTGCTGCTGAAACATCGCCCCGTCGTTGAAGAGTCTTCCGTCGGTCTTTTCGATCTGCAATTGTCCGGACACGCTCATCGCGGTCAGATCTTCCCCTTCAATCTGCTCACCGCGATCCCCTACCCTTTACAGAACGGGCTGTACGAACTCCCCGGCGGCGGCTGGTTGTATACCAACCGGGGAACCGGAAGCTGGGGACCTCCCATGCGCATTCTCGCGCCGCCGGAAATCAGCCTGTTTGTGATCCGGCAGCGGCAGACCGATGCGCGAGAGGACTGATGGAACAACCGAACCTTGCCTGAAATCACGGGAAGTTGATCCGGTACAGAAGGATGCCGGTCAGGCAGATAATGCCCAGAAAGATCAGCGAAAAGCGCCACTCGTCGGTGCGGCGGCGCAGGCGGAAGCTGTTGATGACCAGGCCCCCCAGACTCAGTGTCAGGCCCGCAACCATCAACCACAGGATGTAACGGGCCAGATCCATATTCCACTGCTGCTGCAATTGAATGCCGTAAACCCGGTCAAAGAAGGTTTCCACCTGAGGTCGGGCCTCACTCAGGACAATGAAGGCGCAGAGCAAGGCCCCCCAGCCGGCCATGGCCAGGTATCGCAGAGAGCGAATCCACGGGTCGGGTCCTCGACGTCGGCAGGCCTTCATGGAAGCCTTCCTTTCTCCGGGAATCTCCCCGGCGTCGGACAAGTTCTTCGAAGCCCCCTCTGGTCTATTGATAACACGGCCACCAGCTTCCGGCAAGCCGGCCGGGGCGGACTTTTTCCATGACAGACCCCCCCCTGTTGTGATTTAATGCCCCGTTTCCGCGATCCTTTTCAGAAATCACCGTGTCCCTTTAATCTTATAGAGGAGAACATCCATGCTGAGCACTTCCGACCTGCGCAAGGGAACCAAGCTGATGATCGATGGCGAGCCCCACGTCATCGTCCAGTTCGACTTTACCAAACCCGGCAAGGGACAGGCCCTGTACAAATGCAAACTGCGCAACATGATCAGCGGCTCCCTGTTTGACCGCACCTATCGCTCGGGCGAGACATTCGAGCCGGCGACCCTGCAGGAGTGCGATATGCAGTTTCTTTACCGGGACGAGTCCGGCTATGTCTTCATGGATCAGAAAAGCTACGAGCAGGTAACTCTGCCTGAGGAAGCCCTTGGCGAGCAGAAGTATTTTCTGGTAGACAACATGGAAGTCAAGATCCTGATGTTCGGCGAACGCGGCATCGGCATCACCCTGCCCAACTTCGTCAACCTTCGGGTCACCCAGTCCGAGCCCTGGGTCAAGGGCGACACCGCCGCCGGCAACAACAAGCCGGCTACCGTGGCAAGCGGTTACACCTTGCAGGTTCCGTCCTTCGTCGAGGAAGGCACCCTGATTCAGATCGACACGCGCACCGGCGAGTATGTAACCCGAGTTAAGGAGTAACTTATATGGAAGGCAACTGGGCGTTGACCTGCAAGCGTCCCAGGCTGGAGCAAAGGTCCCGGATCGTCCAGACGATCCGGTCCTTTTTTGTTCAACGGCACTATCTGGAGGTGGAAACCCCCCACCGTACACCGGGCAACGCTCCCGAAGCCTATATCGACCCCATCGGCAGCGACGGATGGTTTCTGCACACCAGCCCCGAGTTGTGCATGAAACGCCTGCTGGCGGCAGGCTACCGACGCCTTTTTCAGATCTGCCGCTGCTGGCGGGCGGGGGAGCGGGGTGCGCGGCACCTGCCTGAGTTCGCCATGCTGGAATGGTATGCCGCCGAATGCGACTACCATCACCTGATGACGGAATGTGAAGAACTGTTGCGCCTCCTGGTGCCCTCAGGCCGCCTTGCCTACGGAAACCGCAACATCGATCTGTCGCGCCCCTTTGAGCGTCTCACCGTAGCCGAGGCCTTTCGGCGACATGCGCAGCTGGATCTGGCCGAGGCCCTCGTCGCCGGGCACTTCGATGAACAACTGACTCTGCACGTGGAACCGCATCTGGGACAGCTACAGCCGACTTTTCTCACGGAATATCCCACCGAACTGGCCGCTCTGGCGCGCAGCCACCCGACCCGCCCCGGGGTCGCCGAACGTTTCGAACTTTATGTGGCAGGGATGGAGCTGGCCAACGCTTTTTCCGAACTTACCGATGTCCGAGAACAACGCCGTCGCTTCGACATCGAAGAAACTCTTCGCCGGGAAGCGGGCAAACCCCCCTACCCGGTGCCGGAAAAATTCCTTGCCGAATTGTCCGCCATGCCGGAAGCTGCCGGCATCGCCCTGGGACTCGATCGACTGGTGATGCTGCTTACCGATGCCGAAAGCATCGACCAGGTCGTCGCATTCCCTCCGGAACTGCTGTAAGACGCCGCCACAGCCCCCGACTCCTGTTGATTCACAGAACTGCTTAACGGCCTGGCGCACCCAACACAAAAAACCGCCTTTCCCTTTGGGAAAAGCGGTTCTCATGGCTGCATGACGGCACAAACACGCCCCCACCCTTACGCCACGGTGTGTTTAAAGCCATGGGCGGAGTGACAGAACGGCAATCAAAGATGCATGTAGATCTTGACGAAGCCGTTGTCGCACTGGGGAGTTCCCCACAGGGAACAGTCGTCGCTGTTGCAATTGGGGCCAGCGAAACGAGGACAGGAAACCGCACGGCCCCTGTCCCGATCGCTGATATTGACCTGCAATTGCCCGTCTACGCAGCGGGACGTTCCGTGCAGTTGACATTTCTCCTTGCTGCAATCCCGTGAAAAAGCTAACGGACAGTAGTAAATCACCTCTTCAGACCTCACTCGATTATAGGAAACCGCCAGAAAGATTAGATTTGGTTAAGTGTACTCACTTCTCCGTCTTTGTCAACTCCCGTTGGAAAAATTTCTCCCGTTCGCAGCAATCGGCTAAACGCAGAGGGGCGGCCCGCTGAATCCGGTCCGCCCCTCTCTGCTTTTCTCCCGTCGTTACGCTTTAACCGGGTTTCGGTCTTACCGGCCCCTTCCAGGTTGCCGACGGATTTTCCCTTCTGTATTGAGGCTCTATCGGGAAATCGCCTGCATACCCTGCATGGCTGCCCGCAACTGCTGGCCCACCTCCTCGATGAGATGATAGCGAATCTCAGCGTTGACCGCCACCAGGGTGCTGTTGTCCACGCTGTTGTCGCCTGAGTCAAGACCCTTGCCAATGAAGTCGATCGGGATACCGGCCATGAAATCCTGCAGCAGGGGAACACAGGCATGGGCAAACAGATAGCAACCGTACTCGGCGGTATCGGAAATGACACGGTTCATTTCGTAAAGCTTTTTACGGGCGATGGTGTTGGCGATCAGCGGAGTCTCATGCAGCGACTCGTAGTAAGCCGATTCGGGCTCGATACCGGCGGAGACCATGGTTTCAAAGGCCAGCTCCACGCCGGCCTTGACCATGGCCACCATCAGAATCGCCTTGTCGAAATATTCCTGTTCCGAGATCTCGCCGGCGGCGTCGGTCTGTTCAAAAACGGTTTTGCCTGTCTCTTCCCGCCAACCCAGCAACTTCACATCATCCCTGACCCAGTCCTCCATCATGTTCCGGGAAAATTCACCGGACAAAATGTCGTCCATGTGTTTCTCAAACAGGGGCCTAAGAATCAGCTTGAGTTCGGCGGCCAGCTCGAAAGCCGCCAGCTTGGCCGGATTGGAGAGACGGTCCATCATGTTGGTGATGCCGCCGTGCTTGAGGGCCTCGGTGATGGTTTCCCAGCCATACTGAATCAACTTGACGGCGTAGGGCGCATCCATGCCGTTTTGGATCATCTTGTCGAAGCAGAGCAGGGATCCGGCCTGAAGCATGCCGCAAAGAATGGTCTGCTCGCCCATCAGGTCGGACTTGACTTCAGCGACAAAAGAGGATTCGAGAACCCCGGCGCGATCACCTCCCTGGGCGGAACAGAGCGCCTTGGCGATCTCCAGGCCGTCACCGTTGGGATCGTTCTCACCGTGTACAGCAATCAGGGTCGGTACGCCGAAGCCACGCTTGTATTCTTCCCGCACCTCCGAACCGGGACACTTGGGGGCTACCATGATGACGGTGAGGTCTGCACGAATCCGGACGCCTTCCTCGACGATATTGAAGCCGTGAGCGTAGGAGAAAGTCGCGCCCTTCTTCATGAGCGGCACTACTGTGTTGACAACGTCCGTGTGCTGCTTGTCCGGAGCCAGATTCATGACGATGTCGGCGGTGGGCAGCATCTCCTCATAGGTACCTACGGCAAAACCGTTTTCCGTGGCGTTGAGGAAAGACGGGCGCTTCTCGTCAATAGCGCTCTTACGCAGGGTATAGGAGACGTTGAGGCCGCTGTCGCGCATGTTGAGACCCTGATTGAGACCCTGGGCGCCGCAACCGACGATGACGATCTTTTTGCCCTTGACATACTCACAGCCGTTGGCGAATTCCTCCGCTTCCATGAAGCGGCAGGAGCCGAGTTCCTGCAACTGGCGGCGCAGCGGCAGAGAATTGAAGTAATTCTGTCCCATCGGTTATCTCCTTCTCAGTGGTGAATGGTTTAGGTCATGTAGGCACAGGATACGGCAAAAAAGTTATTGCGTAAATTGATTTGTTGTGAACACCATATTGCAAAATTAACAACATGGAGCGTTTCGATGGACACCCGTCATCTGCAGATCTTTCTGACCCTTGCCGAGTTGCGCCACTTTGGTCGAGCCAGCCAAACCTGCCATCTGAGCCCCTCGGCGCTGACCCGCACCATTCAACGCCTTGAGGAAGAACTGGGCCAGCCCCTGTTTTTGCGCGACAACCGACGGGTGTCACTGACCCCGGCAGGAGAACAGTTTCGCTCCTACGCCCGTCGCGCGGTCCAGGAGTGGCGGGCCGTACGCAGCGCCCTGCGAAAGGCCGATGATCTGACCGGCAGTCTCTCCATTTATGCTTCGGTGACCGCCGTCTACAGTCTGCTACCGCGGCTTTTGGAGTCTTTTCGCCAGGCCTATCGGGAGGTGCAGCTGGAACTGCGCACGGGGGTGGCCGAACAGGCCGTCGGCCTGGTCCAGAGCGGTGAAATCGACCTGGCGGTAGCCGCTCTGCCCGATCGTCATCGGGCGTCGCTGAAATTTCTCCCCCTGCTCCACACTCCGCTGTTGTTCATCGCTCCGCCTTTCGGCGCCGGCAGCGGCCTGCCGTTGCGGGACGGCCTTATCGATCTGTCCCGGGTGCCGCTGGTGGTGCCGCAACAGGGACTTTCCCGGAAGCGCCTTGACCAGTGGCTCAAAGAGCGGCGCATCCTGCCCAATATCAGTTCCGAAGTTTCCGGCAACGAGGCCCTTATCGCCATGGTCCGGCTTGGTTGCGGCATTGGCATCGTCCCAGAACTGGTCCTTTCCCGCAGCCCGTTTCGGGACGAAGTCCGCATCCTGGAAAAAGCTCCACGCCTCAACCCCTACGTGGTCGGACTCTGCTCCAGCAAAAGCAATCTGCAGCGTCCGGTGGCGCGGGCCTTCTGGCAACTGGCCGTCGAACAGGCCGGGGCAAGGATCGGGTTGTGAGTTTATCTGCCGCAACCGGACGGGGATTGGCAGCTCAGATTTCACGGTTGGGAAAATCGATGATTGCGCCGCTGCTGGTGCGCAACCGGGCGGTATCACCGAGGTACAGCAGGGATTCAGGAAGCAGGGGGATTTTCCCTCGGCCCCCCGGGCTGTCGATGACATACTGGGGAAGGGCCAGCCCGGTAAGGTTGCCCCGCAGTTGTTGCAGGATATCCAGACCGGTTTCGATACGGGTGC
>PWVL01000224.1 GCA_003561875.1 Desulfuromonadales bacterium
GCCAGGATGGCGTAAAAAATACCGACGCTCAGACCGAAAGCCTGGATGGTGAAGAAGGCAACCACCAGAAAACCGGCGGCGGCGACAAAAGTCGTGTAGTGAAGGGCCTTGGCGGGATCCATGCCCTTGAGAAACTTCATGGAGCCGATGCCCACGATAGAGAAGACCAGCCCCACCATGGCCAGAATAAGGGGCAGGGACATGGCGGCGGCGCGAATGGTTTCGCCGTTTCCGGACCCTCCACCCAACTGGGTAATCAGCCCGCTGCCGGCTGCGGCGGCAATGGCGATGGTGGCGATAATGGAACCGACATAGGATTCAAAGATGTCGGCTCCCATGCCGGCGGTGTCGCCAACGCAGTCGCCGACGTTGTCGGCAATGACGCCCGGGTTGCGGGGATCATCCTCGGGAATGCCGGCCTCGACCTTGCCAACCAGGTCGGCACCAACGTCAGCCGCCTTGGTGTAGATCCCGCCGCCGACACGAGCGAACAGGGCAATGGAAGAAGCACCCATGGCAAAGCCGCTGATGTGCTTGGCCGTTTCGGGGCTGCCGAAGAAGATATAGGCTACACCCACGCCGACCAGACCGAGAGAAGCAACGGAAAGACCCATAACGGCGCCGCCATTGAAGGAAACCTGCAGCGCCTTGGCCTGGCCCGCCTGACGGGCGGCCTCGGTAGTCCGGACGTTGGCCCGTGTCGCGGCCTTCATGCCAATAAAGCCGCAGGTCATGGAGCAGATCGCGCCGCCAAGAAAAGCAAAGGCGGTCTGAAAGTCCATGCCCATGGCAATCAAAAAGAATACCAGTACGACAAACAGCGCCAGTACCCGGTATTCACGACCGAGAAAAGCCATGGCGCCGGCATGAATGGAGTCGGAAATCTCCCTCATGCGCTCATTGCCAACAGGTTGGACTTTAACGACATTGTACATGACAATGGCGATCAGAAAACCAACCGCCCCCAGAATCGGTGCGTACGCTTGCAGTTCCATGGTGAGCACTTCCCTCTCTGAAATTAATGTGAAATATCCCGCCCGTTGAATGCGTTCATCGCTGCGGAAACTCCCTGGTCGAGGAGCATTTCCAAGGCTTCTGCCGCAATCACAAGCAGATCATCCAATTGACTTTTTTCGATGGGAGAAAAATCACGAAGAACGTGACGAGACACATCGCCGCCGGCAGGAGGCCTTCCCACGCCGATGCGCAGACGCACGAAATCGCCGCTGCCGAGAGCCGAACTTATATCCCGCAGGCCGTTATGACCGCCATGCCCACCGCCAACCTTGAACCGAAGGGCTCCGAAAGGCAGGTCGATTTCGTCGTGGATCACCACCAGATCCCGTGCCTCCAGCCTGCGGGCGCGCAAAGCCGGTCCGACACTGGCGCCGCTGCGGTTCATGAAGGTCTGCGGCAGCAACACCATCAGTTCCTCGGCGGCGCGTCGGCCTACACCATAGAGGGCCTGGTAGCCTTTTTTCTTGAGGGCGATATGGGATCGGGCAGCAAACTTTTCCGCCACCATAAAGCCGACATTATGCCGTGTTCCCCGGTATTCCGGCCCCGGATTGCCGAGACCGACAAGCAGTTTCAAAAGAGCACCGACTAGTCGTTTTCGGCTTCATCGGAAGCTTCAGGAACGAGAGCTTCTTCCTCTTCGGCCGCTTCCTCCTCCTCCTCTTCAGCCATACGACCGGTAACGGTCAAAATGGTAAAGTTTCTATCGTAGGGCACCTCAACGCCTTCAGCAAGATGCAGATCCTTCACATGCAACGTATCGCCAATCGCCAATCCGCTCACGTCGACATCGATGGAGGAGGGTATTGCATTGGGCAGACAGACCACCTCCAGTTCATGACGTATGATCGACAGATTGCCGCCCTCTTTTTCGCCGACAGACTTGCCCACCGTATGGACCGGCACCATGACGCTGACCTTGGCTGCCAGGTCGATAATCTTGAAATCGGCGTGCAGCAATTCACCGGAAACGGCGTCCAGTTGACGATCCTTGATAATTACCACTTTACCGCTGAAAGGGCCGTCGCCCTTGAGGGTCAGCAGGGTGTTCAAGCCGGACTCGGTCGCCAGCGCCTTGCGCAGCGCCTTGGGGTCGACGCTCAGCGCGCAGGCGGGAAAGTCCTTGCCATAAACGACCGCAGGGACCATCTCCGCACGACGCAGACTGCGAGCGCCCCCTTTGCCGAGCCTTTCCCGCGTACTTACCTTCAATTCCGCCTGTGCCATATAACCCATCCTCCGTTAGAATAACGATGCCTTTACGCATCTTAACATTGCTGTGAACGTGCTGTGCGGCAGATCTGCCGCCGGTCTCATACAAAGAGTGAGCTAACCGACTCGTTGCCGTGAATCCGCCGAATGGCCTCGGCCAGCAGCTCGGCCACCGACAACTGCCGTAAACGACTGCAGGCTTCCAGCTTGCCTTCCGCCGGTATGGTGTTGGTCACCAGAACCTCCTTCAGGGAACTGCTGCCAATACGCTCCAGAGCCGGTCCGGAAAGCACCGCATGGGTAGCGCAGGCGTAGACATTGGCAGCACCTTTGTCCTTGAGAGCCTGAGCGGCCTGACACAGGGTTCCGGCCGTATCGATCATGTCGTCGACGATAATGCAGGTCTGCCCCTCGACCTCGCCGATAATGTTCATGACTTCAGAAACGTTGGGCCCGCTGCGCCGCTTGTCGATGATGGCCAGCCCGGCATCAAGGCGCTTGGCAAAGGCCCGGGCCCGCTCGGTGCCGCCGGCGTCGGGAGAGACCACCACTAACGGCTTTTTGAAGCGTTCGGTAACAGCCCGAAGAATTACCGGTGCGGCGTACAGATGATCCACCGGGATATTGAAGAAACCCTGAATCTGACCGGCGTGCAGATCCATGGTCAGTACCCGGTCCACACCGGAGGTGGTAATGAGGTCGGCAACAAGCTTACTGGTGATGGGAGTGCGCGGGGCCACCTTGCGATCCTGGCGGGCATAACCGAAATAGGGTATCACGGCGGTAATACGGGCAGCCGAGGCGCGCTTCAGGGCATCGACCATGATCAGCAGTTCCATAAGATGGTCGTTGGCAGGAGCACAGGTCGACTGAATAATGTACACATCGCCGCCGCGAACATTTTCTCCCACCTCGACCATGATTTCGCCATCCGAAAAAGACCGGACCTTGGCGGCGCCCAAAGGCACCGACAGATGGCTGCAGATCTCACGGGCCAGGGGGATATTGGAGTTACCGGAGAAAATCTTGATCTTTTTCACAACGACAATTCCTTGCTCGCAGGGACGAAATAACTGCAGGTCATGGACTCCATGACCTGTTGATAGATAGGCCGGTCGACAACACCACCGTCATCGGCACTATGCCGGTTGCACACCGGGCAGCGCGCAACCCGTATTAAAAATGGCTGGGGCGCCAGGATTCGAACCTGGGAATGCCGGAATCAAAATCCGGTGCCTTACCGCTTGGCGACGCCCCAATCAAAAATCTGCAAAAGCCTTCAGCCGCCGATCGTCCCCGTGCCTTCCACCGGCTGAACGACAAACACTCGCCAGTCCCGCTTCAAGCCAGGCGACTGCGCCGCCCGAAGAGCCTCGCCCTGGTCGCTGAAGACACCGAAAACGGTCGATCCACTGCCGGACATCAGGGCACCGGAAGCCCCGGAGGCGAGTAGCGCTTCCTTAACCTCGCCGATTTGCGGATGACGGGGAATCGTGACACTCTCAAGA
The DNA here is from genome assembly GCA_003561875.1 of Desulfuromonadales bacterium. Taxonomy (GTDB): domain Bacteria; phylum Desulfobacterota; class Desulfuromonadia; order Desulfuromonadales; family Syntrophotaleaceae; genus SLLR01. The sequence continues at coordinate 3,738 of PWVL01000224.1, forward strand.
TCGTTGTGCAGCACGGCAACCGCTTCCTGCGGCGTTCCGTAAAACCGCGGTATTTTAAGATCCTGCGGTGGCGATGTCAACCGTAAATTTCCGTAAACCCAGGCCGTGGAGACGGCGATTCCTGGATTCACAAGAACATACCAGACCCGGGGCAATCCCACAACTTCTTCCAGGACATCACCAATTCCCGTTGCCCAGGCCGGCCGGCCAAAAATGAAAAAGGGCACATCCGCCCCCAGGGTGACTCCGATTTTCCGCAGTTCGGCGCTAGGGAACCCGAGGTCGAGCATCTCGTTCAAACCCATCAACACCGTCGCCGCATTCGACGAGCCGCCTCCCAACCCGGCAGCTACCGGAATCTGCTTGTCAATCTCAATGTCGACGCCGGCCTTCACCCCGGTAACGTCGAGCAGGGCGCGGGCCGCCCGGGCGGCGATGTTTTCCTGGTTCGGTTGCAAATCCACGCCGGCGCAACGGGTCGTGACGCCCGACTTCGAAGAAATCCCCAGACTGATGCGATCGTACAGGGATATGCGCTGCATGAGCATCGCCAGATCGTGGTAGCCGTCGGTCCGTCTGCCCAGAACATGCAGACACAGATTAATCTTTGCGGGGGCCAGGTAGGTTTTGCGCATGCCCGATGTCATCTCCCATGAAAAGGCGGCGGCTTGGATAAAAAGCCCGCCTTGACAGGCTGGAGGGTTTTGTCGACCGCAGCCAGCCAACAGACGTTTTCGACGGGTTTTCCACCCCCGTTTGCGGGCTCCATCTATTAATAAATCCTTCGCTGCTTCTGAACCTCCCCAGGTCTAAAGACCGGGGGTTCTGAAAGCGGATCCATCGGGGTTTCCCGGCTCTCGCGTTACCGCTACAGCATCCGGGCTGTGGCCAATGGTGGGCTTTCTTCGGCAGGC
>PWVL01000213.1 GCA_003561875.1 Desulfuromonadales bacterium
CCTTGCCTTTCACCGTGCGGGCAATAATAATGGTAGGCGCTCCCCGGTTGGAACGGGCTCGTTGTATAGCTTCCAGAAGCATGGCGTAATCGTGCCCGTCACATTCCAGCACATGCCAGCCAAACCCCCTCCACTTGGCCCCAAGTGGTTCAATGGATTTAACATCCCGTACCCAGCCGTCAATTTGCAACCCGTTGTTATCAAGAAAAACAGTTAAATTGTCCAAGCGGTAGTGGGCTCCAGTTAGGGCAGCTTCCCAAATCTGCCCTTCCTGGATCTCCCCATCCCCCAGAATCGCGTAAATGTGGCGGGGGGATCCGTCCAGGCGTGCAGCAAGGGCCATACCATTGGCTGCGGAAAGACCCTGGCCGAGGGAGCCGGTGCAGACCTCCACGCCGGGAGTCTTGCGCATGTCGGGATGGCCCTGCAGATGACTGCCCAGCCGTCGCAGGGTTTTGAGATCATCCCCGGGGAAGTAGCCGCTGCCGGCGAGGCAGGCGTAGAGGGCCGGTGCCGCATGTCCTTTGGAAAGCACGAAACGATCCCGGTCTTCCCATTCGGGTTGACTCGGGTTGTGCCGCATCCGCTGGAAAAAAAGAACCGCCATCACATCCATGGCCGAGAGGCTGCCGCCGGTATGTCCGGACTGGGAGGAGTGGAGCATCTTGAGAACTTCCACTCGAAGGCGACAGGCGGTTCCTTGCAGTTCCCGAATTTGCTGATCGGTCAACATCTGACGAAAACTTCCTTTACTGATGGCTGCCCGGTCTCGGGCGGACAGGCTGATGGGAACGATGACCGGCGCGTCAGGTCCGCTGAAATTTATTGTACCCGGTAGCGCTGGTCGTTGCCGGCCAGATAAGAAAAAACCAGTTCATCCAGATCGACAATCGGTTTCTCCGGTGCCGAACTCTCCTCGGGCGCCTCCGCGGGGCGTCCCTGCAGGTCGCCGGCGCCGTCGCGTACCGGGGGACTTTTGACCAAGCGACTGATGATCTCGTCGTACTCGCCGTTGCGCAGGCGCCGCAGAATGTCCTTGTGCTGTTCCTGCATGCGACTTTCAACCAGTCGCTTCAGATCATCCTCGTGAAGGATATCTTCATAATTCTGCTTTGCGGAAACCAGCACCGTGCCGCCGTAAAACAGCTGGGTAACGATGCGCGGACTTTTGAAACCTCCATCTTCGGTCTGAACATGGAACAGCGTACCGTTATAGCGAAAGTTGTGATTGAACCCACCCACCATGGGTCACCTCCATTGTCCGGCCGGGATGTCGAGTGCGTGCCTCTTCGGCAACCATTTCAAGCCCGCGGGGTGTAAATTTTTCCTCGCCGCACCCCCGAGTTATTGGGAAGGTATCATCTTTTCAACAACTTTTTGACCTTGTCCACCGCTTCCAAAGCGTCTCTGGCGTACAAATCGGCACCGATGGCATCAGCGTAATCCTGGGTGACCACCGCACCGCCGACCATGGTGAAAACCGGGACTCCGGCTTCACGCAGACGAGCAATTGTGACTTCCATCTGCTGCAGGGGGGTGGTCATCAGGGCCGAGAGACCCACAGCATCGACCTTCAGCGCGCGGGCCCGCTCGACAATCGTCGCCGCCGAAACGTTCTTACCCAGATCGATCACTTCAAAACCGTGATTTTCCAACAGGGTACAGACGATATTTTTGCCAATGTCGTGAATGTCCCCCTCGACGGTAGCCATCAGAATCCGCCCCAGACCGGCGACCCCTTCCGCGGAAAGTTCTGCCTTGAGACGGCCGAAGGCAGCCTGCATGGTCTCCGCAGACAGCATCACCTGGGGCAGAAAGATCCGGTTGTCACCGAACCGGCGACCAACCTCTTCCAGGCCGGGCAGCAAACCTTCGTTACTGATCTGTGCGGCACTCAGTCCCTCGGCAAGGGCTTTTTCGACCAGGTCAACCACCCCTTCCGGGTCCCCCTGAATAATCGCCGCAGCCAGACGTTCCCGAAGGGGCGCATCGGCAGTCGGGGTCGGGGCCGGCGCGGACTTCACATCGCTGTAAGCGGAAATATAGGCTTCCGCCCTCAGATCCCTGCCGAGCAGCACCATGGCTGAGCGGTAGGCGTCCATCATCGGACCGTCCTTGGGGTTGATGATGGCGGCGGAGAGTCCCGCCTGCAGGGCCATGGCAAAGAACGTCGCAGAAAGAATCGGCCGGCAAGGCAGGCCGAAGGAAATGTTGCTTACTCCCAGCACCGTCGCCAGACCGAGGCGCTCCCGGACCAGGGACAAGGTGCCGATGGTCTCCATGGCTCGCTTCTGTTCGGCGGAAACGGTCAGGGTCAGGCAGTCGATGATCACATCTTCCCGAGGCAGGCCGGCTTCGAGGGCCACATTCAGAATGACTTCCGCCACGTCCACGCGGTTTTCGGCAGCCTCGGGAATGCCTTGGCCGTCCAGCGCCAGACCGATGACTGCTGCTCCGTATTTGCGGGCCAGAGGCAGTACCGCGCCAAGGCTTTTGGCCTCACCGTTGACCGAATTGATCAGAACCTTGCCGTCGGCCACTTTCAGGGCCCGCTCCAGGGCCACCGGATCGGAAGAGTCGAGGACCAGCGGCCGGTCGGTCACCCCCACCGCCGCCAGCACCGCCCGTTCCAGGGCCGCCGGCTCGTCGACGCCGGGGGCTCCGCAGTTCAGATCAAGAAGATGCGCCCCGGCCGCGGCCTGTTCCTGGGCTTCCCGGCGAATATAAGTGGTCTTGCCTTCGCGCAATTCGGCAGCGTAGCCTTTACGGCCGGTGGGATTGATGCGCTCACCAATGATAGCACAGGGCGCCGAACCGCCGATTTCCGTCACCGCCGTACGGCTTGAAAGAAAACAGCGCCGTGCGGGTGCTGTCCAGGGAACCTGTCGGCCTGCCAGATCCTCGCTCATCACCCGAATATGCTCCGGCGTCGTGCCGCAGCAGCCGCCCACTACCCGAACCCCAAGTTCAAGCATCTGTGGATGGCAGACCGTCATCTCTTCGGGGGTAGCGGTGAAAACGGTCTGACCGTCAATCAGCTTGGGCAGTCCGGCGTTGGCCTGGGCGATGAGAGGCCGGTGAGTCACGGAGCGCATCTGCCGGAGTACCTCCAGAATACCTTCCACGCCGAGCCCGCAATTGGCGCCAAGGACATCGACCTGCAGGGCGTCCAGAGTAACCGCAGCGGCCTGCGGGGAGGTGCCGAGCACGGTTCGACCGCCGTCTTCAAAAGTCATCAGGGCCATGACCGGCAGGGAACAGAATTCCCGGCAGGCGATAACCGCCGCTCGCAGCTCGGCAACATCGAGAAAGGTTTCAAGGGTAATCAGGTCGGCGCCGGCAACGGCAAAAGCCCGCACCTGCTCGCCGAATATGGCCACCATCTCATCAAACCCGGCGTCGCCGACGGGCTCGAGAAAACGGCCCGTAGGGCCGATGGCGGCCGCCACGAAGGCCTGATCCCCGGCGCCCCGGCGGGCCAGCTTCACCGCCAACCCGTTGATTTCTGTCACCCGTTCCGCCAGGCCGTAATGGGCCAGCTTGCTGCGGCTGCCGCCAAAACTATTGGTAACGATGATGTCGGCCCCGGCCTGTCGATATTCGCGATGAATCCCCACAACCACCTCGGGGGCGATGAGATTCATCTCCTCCGGGCAGGCGCCGGGCTTCAGGCCGCGCTCCTGCAGCAGGGTGCCCATGGCACCGTCCAGTACCAGCACCCGTCGGCGCATAGCGGCACGGAAGTCTCTCATGGGTTGGTTTCCTTCTCCGACTTGGGCAGATAGTTGCCGACCGCTTCGAGGACGGAGGGATCGGGCAGAGGCTCGTCAGGGATCCGGGCATAGCGGAAGTCCGGCGTCAGGGGTTGGCGCAGGTCGACGTGCCCCTTGAGGCTTTCCACCGGTTCGCCTTCGACCAGAAGCCGCAGTTGGCGTATGTGAGGGAAATTTTCCGCCAGGCTGTTGATCAACCCGTAAGCGGTCAAAAGTTCGGAGACCGAGCCCCCGGGATGCTGACGGATCAGGGCGTGATTAAAATCAACGGTTGCCACACCCTCCCGCTCGCTGACACCCAACAGCCGGGTTCGAGGAGGGAGGATCGGTACCAGGTCACCGACCGGACCGTCGATGAGCGCCGCGAGGGTCGCCGCAAGACATGAGGCAGGGTCGTGGCAGCCGGTGATGACACGCCGTTCGGCCACCAGCGCGACCCCGTCGACGGCGCCAAAATAGAGGGCGACTTCCCGCACCCCTTCCCGGGAAGGAGCAACCGTTGGTCCGGAACGGGTCGCCACGCCGTGCCGATACAACATCACGCCCAGCGCAATCAGCAGCAGCATGACCAGACTGAGCAATAGCAGACGATCCCTGCAGAGCCCCTTCATTTTTCAATCCTTTCCTCACCGCACTAGACCGGGCGCCGTTAACCGTCGCGCTCCAGATCCACCTGGGTCACATGGTCCAGTTTCACGCCGACGAAAGTCCCGCCGACCCGTTTGAAACGGGTCGGCTCATCAGTCACGAAATAACGGGGTACGGAAGCTGCGCCGCGGCGCAGAACCTGCCGCTCGCCCAGCAAACCGGCCACCAGCTGAGCGGTTTCCGTGGCCGAATCGACCAGGGTTACATGCGGACCTAGGACCCGCTGCAGGGTCGGCTTCAGCAGAGGATAGTGGGTGCAACCCAGCACCAGGGTGTCGATGTCCCGGTCGATAAGCGGTGCCAGATATTCCCGAGCCACCAGGGAAGCCACCTGGTGCTCTCCCCAGCCTTCCTCGACCAGCGGCACGAACAGGGGACAGGGAGCGGCAAAAACCTCGATACGCTCGTCCAGGGCGCGAATCGCCCGGCTATAGGCGCCGCTGCGCACGGTACCCTCGGTACCAATCACTCCGACACGACCGTTGCGGGTCACGGCGGCCGCGCGGCGGGCGCCGGGTTCGATCACGCCGATCACCGGCAGGCTGAAGCGTTGTTCAACCGCCTCGATGGCCACCGCCGAGGCGGTATTGCAGGCCACCACCAGCATCTTGACCTGATGCCGGACCAGAAAACCCGCCGCTTCCTGAGCGTAACGCAGGACGGTGCCGGAACTTTTCGTGCCGTAGGGAACCCGGGCCGTATCGCCCAGATAGTACAGGCGCTCCGCAGGCAAAACCTGCCGCAGCGCCTTGAGTACGGTTAAACCGCCCACCCCTGAGTCAAAAATGCCGATTGCCCGTTCAGCCACGCCTGTCACCCTGAATACCTGTCTGAGACAAAAGAGCATCCTAGGTGAAGACCGCCTCGGAAGTCAAGATGAGAGGCCTTTTCAATCTTTGTTTTTCCGGTGTTGTTTGCTATAATTCGAACTTTCGCTAAGCGAGCACCCTCGGACCCGGGAGTTGCCCATGAATTTTTCCTTTGTCAGCAAATGGATGAACTATCTGGAAACCGAGCAGGCCATGGAGTTCCTCGGCAACCTCAATATCGGCGACCTGCTCTACAATCCCTGGTTTCTGGGCGCCCTGGCACTGATCAGCCTTATCGCCCTTTACTTTCGCCGCTACGCTTTTGCAGCGACGCTGCTTGCTCTGACCGGATTTGCCGCGCTGGTCGATCATACCCTGGCGCGGGGAACGTCCGTAGACGGCATCATGTCCAATACCTTGCTGATCTTTGTGGGCGGTGGCCTGGTGCTGATTTTCATCGTCATCTATTTTCTTTTCATTCGCCACGACTGACAGAACCGGCCGACTCGACCGCCGCCCGACCCAAAACCTGTCCTTGCCTCCCGCACTGCCGCTGCGGATAGAGCCGCTATTTGCCAACTCCTCTCATCGAAAGCTGTCGTGACTGCCGTGCCCGCCTCTAAGCGATCTTCGGTGGGTTTTACCACCACCATTCCCCTGGAAATCCTGGTTGCCGCCGGTCGCCGACCCGTGGACCTGAACAATCTTTTCATCACCGACCCGGCCTGCCACAGCCTCATCGACGATGCAGAAATGGCCGGCTTTCCCCGCAACATCTGCGGCTGGATCAAGGGGCTCTACGGCGCCACCCTGAAGCAGGGGATCAAAGAGATCATCGCCGTCACCGAAGGCGACTGTTCCAACACCAAGGCCCTGATGGAGGTACTACAGCTGCGCGGGATCACAACCGTGCCCTTTGCCTTCCCCTACGACCGCTCCGCCGCCACCCTGGCCCACGAAATCGACAAACTGGCGACCCACTTCGCCGTGGACGGAGACCGCATTGAGGCAGCCCGGCAACGCCTCAATCAGGTGCGCCGCAAGGTGCACGAGATTGATCGCCTCACCTGGCAGGAAGACCGGGTGAGCGGTGAGGAAAACCACTACTTTCAGGTCTGCACCTCGGACATGAACGGCGACCCGGAAGCCTTTGCAAACGAGGCCGATAACTTTCTGGAACAGGCGCGGCGACGCCGGCCCCACTCCGGCCGGCTGCGGCTGGCCTATATCGGGGTGCCGCCGATCTTTACCGATCTGTACCGAGTTCTGGAAGAGTGTGGTGCCCGGGTGGTCTTCAACGAAACCCAGCGCCAGTTTTCCATGCCCTACGCCACCGACTCTCTCGTCGAACAGTACCGGCGCTACACCTATCCCTACGATATTTTCGTACGGCTGGAAGACATTCAACAGGAACTCGCGCGCCGCCGGGTAGACGGTGTTATCCACTATGTCCAGTCCTTCTGCTTTCGGCAGATTGAGGATCTTATCGTGCGACAGCGCCTGAAGCTGCCCATTCTGACCCTGGAAGGTGACCGCCCCGGCCCCCTCGACGCCCGCACCCGCATCCGCATCGAAGGCTTTGTGGAAATGGTCGCCGGGAGGCGCTCATGACCGGCCTCGGCATCGATCTTGGCAGCCGCCAGGTCAAGTTCGCCGCCCTTGACGGCGACAAGGTGCTGTGGTTGCGGGACTTCCCCACCATCCCTTTCTACAGGCAATACGCCTCTCTCAGCCAGGGCCGGCTGCTGCTGCGTCTCGATGCCTTAGGCCTGCCGGAACCGGGGGACTGGCGTCACTGCCCTCTGGTGGTGACCGGTTACGGCCGCAACACCATCGACCTGATCGGAGCGCGGGTGATTCCCGAAATCCAGGCCCACGGTGCCGGCGCCAGACTTCAAACAGGCCTCGACACCTTCACCCTGCTCGATCTCGGCGGCCAGGACTCCAAGGTGATCCGCTTCGAAAACGGAATTCTGACCGATTTTCTGATGAACGACAAATGCGCCGCTTCCTCGGGCCGCTACCTGGAAAACATGGCCAAGGTTCTCGACATCAGCCTCAAAGAACTGTCCCGCCACCATGCAGACCCGGTGGCTCTGGACGCCACCTGCGGCATCTTCGGCGAAAGCGAACTCATCGGCAGAATCATCGAAGGCCACTCCATGGCCCGCCTGTGTGCCGGCGTCAACCAGACTCTCATCAAGCGGGTGATGCCCATGCTCCGCCGCTTTCCTCAGGATCGCATCGTTCTTTCCGGCGGGGTGGCAAAAAATCAGGCTTTTCGTACTCTCCTCGGCCAATCCACAACCGCCGAACTGGTGCTGCCCCTCCATCCCCAACACAACGGCGCCATCGGCTGCGCCTCCCTGGCCGCCCCGACTTCTGAAGCTTAGTCGGCAGCGCAAGCTCCTTTTTGTCGGAACCGGACTCGAAGACTTTTAACCGACCGGATTCTGCCGCGGTTCTTTTTCAATCGATTCTTATTTTTCCTCTCTCCTTGTAATTGCAACCTGAAGAGTTGCAATTACATCGGGTTTATATTTTGCGGGCCCGATAAATATTTCATTTTTTAGAGGAGGTAGAACATGAAAAGCTTCGGCGGTAGCATCACATTCCTGCTGCTGGGCTACTGCCCGCTGTGGAGCTGGCCGAAGTCAAGGCCGGTGTCTTCACCGTTTCACCCATGCTCGGCGGCATCCGCATGGAGGGCAACCAACCGGTGGAAAAGGACGGCATGGCCTACAGCCTGGGCATCGACTACAACCTGACCGAGGGGTTCGGCCTGGAGACGGTCCTGGCCGTCGGAGTCGGGGGCTACAATCTCAGCAGCAACCATGAGTTCATGGCCAACTACTGCGGCGGGTTGCTGTATTATTTTGCCAACAATCCGGCTTTTCGCGCCGTCGCCCGGCATCTGATGGCCCTTGAAGGCAAAACCCAGCACAATCTGCTCTACACCGTCGGCTTCCTGTTCCAACTGGCTGCCGCAACGCCGGCACCTGCAGCCGTTGCAACCCTGGACAGCGACGGTGACGGCGTACCCGACTACCTGGACCAGTGTCCGGACACGCCCCTCGGCGTCCCCGTGGATGAAACCGGATGTCCCCTGACCCTGACCCTGCGCATCAACTTCGCTTTTGACAGTGCCGTCATCGGCCCCGAGTATCGATCGGAACTGGATAGGGCCGCGGCCTTTGTTCGGGAGAATGACGACGTGCCCTTTATTCTGATTTCCGGTCACACGGACAGCCGGGGTAGCACCGCCTACAACCAGCGGCTTTCCGAGTGGCGGGCGGCGGCGGTCCGGCAGGCGCTCATCGCCGACTACGGCATGGACAGCAGCAAACTCATCTCACGCGGTTACGGCGCCAAGCCGGCCGGTCGCCGACAACGACACGGAGGAAGGCCGCTACATGAACCGGCGTGTCGAACTGTTGTGCTACGTGGTACTGCCCGAATAAGTCCGTTGCTTCATCCCGTTTAAGCAAAAAAGCCGCAGCGATTGCTGCGGCTTTTTTGCTTTTCCCAAAGGGCAGATTTCAGCTTCCGGCCAGCGCTCCGGCATCGATCCCTTACTCCCGCGAACGAATTTCCACCCGCCGGATCTTGCCGCTGATGGTCTTGGGCAACTCCGTGACGAACTCGACGATGCGAGGATATTTGTAGGGTGCCGTGGCCGCCTTGACATGGTTCTGCAGCTCTTCCCGCAAAGTCTGGCCGGCCTGGTAGCCCCTGGCCGGCACCACCGTGGCCTTGACCACCTGGCCCCGTTCCGGGTCGGGAACGCCGGTAATGGCGCACTCCAGGACGGCGGGATGTTCCATGAGCACGCTCTCCACCTCAAAAGGACCGATGCGGTAGCCGCTACTCTTGATCAGGTCATCGGCCCGACCGACAAACCAGAAATAGCCGTCTTCGTCGCACCAGGCCATGTCGCCGGTACGATAGTAGCCGTCATTACAGACCTCGGCGGTTTTGGCTGGATCCCCGTAATAGCCGCAGAACAGGCCCAGAGGACGTCCTTGCCCGATAGTGATGCAGATCTCCCCCTCCTCTCCCACTTCGCAGGGCCGTCCCTCGTCGTTGAGCAGGACGATATCGTACAGGGGACAGGGTTTGCCCATGGAGCCGGGACGGGGCTCCAGCCAGGGCCAGGTGGCGATGGTCACCACCAGTTCGGTCTGACCGTAAGCCTCCATCAGCTTGAGACCGGTATATTCTAGGAACCGCTGGTAGACTTCGGGATTGAGAGGTTCGCCGGCTACGACACAATAGCGCAGTCCGGAGAAATCGTAGCGGGACAGGTCTTCCTTGATCAGGAACCGATAGATCGTCGGCGGCGCGCAAAAGGTCGTTACTCCGAAGCGGGCCGCCATGGCGGCCATGTTGGCCGCGTTAAACTTGTCGTAATCGTAAACGAACACCGCGCTGCCACAGATCCACTGGCCGTAGATCTTGCCCCACACGACCTTGGCCCAGCCGCTGTCAGCCACCGTATAATGGAGACCGTCATCGTGATTGTTCTGCCAGTAGCGGGCGGTCAAAATGTGGGCCAGGGGATAGACCATATCGTGGTGGATCAGCTTGGGATAACCGGTCGTGCCCGAAGAGAAATAGGCCAGGCTGATATCGTCGTTTGCCGTCCCCGCCGCACCCTCGGGACGCTCAAAATACGCCGACGCCCGATCCAGTTCGGTGGCAAAATTGCTCCAACCCTGCCGAGGAGACCCCAAAAGCAGTTTGTGCTGCAGTTGGCCGGCGCTCTCCTGCTGGGCTTGTTCGATGTGAGCCACCAGGCCCTCGTCGTCCAAACTGACGATCATCGAAATAGAGGCCACGCCGATTCGGTAGCAAATGTCCTTGGCAGTCAGCATGTGCGTCGCCGGGGTGGCGATAGCGCCGAGTTTGTGCAGTCCGAGCAGGCAGAACCAGAATTCGTAGCGTCCCTTGAGCACCAGCATGACGTGGTCGCCCTTCCGAATGCCGTAGCTTCGAAACAGGTTGGCGGCCTTGTCGCTGTAGTATTTCAGCTCGGCAAAACTGAAGGTTCGGTCATGACCGTGGTCGTCGCTCCAGACCAGGGCCCGCTTGTCCGGTTGCTCAGCGGCGTAAACATCGACAACGTCGTATGCGAAGTTGAAATTATCCGGCACTCGAATGCGGATATTGTCGCGAAAATCCTCATAGGAATCAAAGGTGCTACGATCGACAAAGCGTTCAAGCAAGCAGGCCATCCTCTCACTCCCCAGTGAAATAAATCGAACCCGACAGGGGTCCGGGATCGACACCGTCAGTAAATGACAGCCAGAAACCGCGCCGGACGGCCATCGAGAGCCCGCATGGCGTGACCGTGACTGGCATCGAAAAAGATTGCATCACCTTCTTCAAGGACGATGGTGTTGCCGTGAATCTCCACCTGCAGGCGACCTTCCAGCAGATAATTGAATTCCTGCCCGACATGGCTGTTCTGCTCAAGAGTTTCAAGATTCGGCTCCGGTTCGACAGTCACCATGAAAGGTTCAATTTTTTTGTCCATAAAGTTGGCCGCCAGACTCTGATAGCGGTATTGCTTGCGCCGCTCCACACGAACCCCACGACCCTTGCGGGTGACCGTGAAAACCTTCATCCGGGGGGCCTCGCCACTAAGCAGCAAAGCGAGATCCACCTTCAATTCAGCAGCAATCCGGTGCAGCAATCCGACGGACATGTCCTGCTGCCCACTCTCAATGCGCTGATATTCCGGAATCGTCACCCCCACCGCGCCGGCCATTGTTTCCACGCCGATACCGGAGAGTTCGCGCATTTCCCGAATCCGTTCTGCAATTTCCGCCAGTTTCTGTTGCATCGCCGTCCTCCTGAAGGGTTGATGGATCGCGCCGGCTATTGGCTATTCAATCCCCCGGGAAACCACAGGCCACTCATGAAACAGTCTTGCCTCAAAGCAGCGGACCCGGTTGCGGCCTGCGGCCTTGGCCGCGTACATGGCGCGATCCGCTTTTGAAATGAGTGTCGACAGCTCTTTCTCCGAAACTCCCGCCAGCTCCCGCGCCGACAGGTCGGAGACGCCAAAGCTGGCTGTCACCGAAACGGGTCCCACGTCCGTTTCCAGAACAGCCCCCTCGAGGGCTCTTCGTAACCGCTCGGCCACCTTCTGCGCCGCTTCGGCACCGGTTTCGGGGAGCAGGATCACAAATTCCTCCCCCCCGTAGCGGGCCAACGTTTCGCTGCGCCGCAGGGCTTTTTCGACGGTTCGGGCCACCATCTGCAAAACCCGGTCGCCCTGATCATGTCCATAGATATCATTGACTCTTTTGAAAAAATCCACATCAAACAGGACTACCGACAACGCATGCCCGTAGCGTCGGGACCGCTCAAGTTCCTCTTCAGCCACCTGATTGAATTGACGCCTGTTGCACAGACCGGTGAGAGGGTCCGTGGTTGCAAGTCGTTGCAACTCTTCTCGGCTTCGCCGCAAAGCCGCTTCGGCCTGCTTGCGAGAATCGATTTCCTGAACCAGTTCCCCGTTGATCCGGCTCAGTTCTTGCTGCTTGTGCTGCAATTCGGAAAGCGTTTGATCCAGCCGAACCACCATGGAATTAAAGGCCTCGGCAAACTCGCCCATAAAGTCCACCCGCTGGGAAAAATCCCCGGACGCCACCATACGGGCCTGCCAGGCCAGATGCCGAAGATTGGCCTGCAGGGCCTTCAAGACCCCGCCCAGATAGCCGGGAAGGGTTGCCGGCGAAGAAAAATCACCGACGGAAGCCTCATACATGGCCTGGCGCAGCGTTATCAGATCGGCGTGGAGGGTTTGTGCCGCTTCCACAGTTGACCACTCCGCGGGAAGGGCCGGGGGCGTCGGCAGCGTCAGAAGTCGGGAAAAAAATTCGGCAAACTCTCCAAGTTCCCGCCTCCGGCCCTCGCTGTTCACGGGATCTAGGTTGTCGTCCTGTTGCGCATCACCGGTCATTTTTCTCTCTCGGCAAGAAAACGGCAGGTCCGCTCTCCGGTGCTCCAGCAGTCAATTTCCCTGACCCGGTAGACAGAGCCGGTAAAGCTCTCCAGCAGACCGGCGAGAAAGCCTTCGTCGTACACGCAGGTGGGGTAGCCGAGTTCAGGCAAGCCGGAGCAATCGAGATCCTCGGAGACGGTCACCACCAGTCTGCCCTGCTCCAGGTCCGCCTCCTCCACCCGTAGAATACCGATGCCCAATTCCCGCAGCATCTCCTGCAGCGTCTTGACGAAGACGCCGAATTCTTTCACATCCACCAAGGCATTACGATAGAGTTCGCGGCCAGCCAGCTCGCCTGCCTGGTAAAAGATGCGGTCGGTTATCTCCGAGCCGTTATGCTGTTCGATGACATCCCGAAAGGCGAACTGCATCAGCCGGTAAACCTCCAGCCTCAGGCTGCGCCCCATGTGGGGGCGTCCTGCATTCAAGTCCCCCAGCAAATCCCACGAAAACCGGTACTTTCTGTTTTGCATAGGCTCCCCTTGTCCGGCCCTGAGGCACATAAATTTTGCGAAGTCAGCGGCGGCGCTTCAGGGACGAGGAAAAGCTTAAAAAAAACCTTTGACGGTCCATAATAGCTCGCCAGGTCAGAGTATCAGTTTGTTCCAAGTCCAACCAGAGGAATTTGCACACTAATCACGAGCACACTTGGAAAGACTCACAGGATAGCAGAAAAAATAGAGGTGGCCGCCAACCTGTCCTAAGGATGGGAGCCACCTCTCACTAAAGCTTGCGCACTACATCTCTTCAGTCGCCAGCGCCGATCGACTCGCCGTCAGTAAGGGGTGACAGCATCCTGGCCGATAACGTGAGCTGTCTGCAGCGGGTGGATATGTTTGCATTGCAAACTTACCCTCCGGCCATGGCCAGCAGCCCGGCATGCGCTAGAGCGGCAAATGCGGTTTCTGTCGGAAAAGAGCTCTCACCCGGTCAAAACCGCAACCCAAAAAGCACGCCGCCATCAAACCCACTCCGTGTGGCGAACTCGATGCACAAAGGATTGCGCACATCATATTTTCATCAGCCAGGCTTCGGCCTGGTTTTTTTTGAATAGACCCCCGGCATGATTCGCGAAACGTATCTCGGCCCGCCCCGCGGCAGGAACTTTTGCGCCGGCGCTGTTGCCTTTTCCGTTTTAGAAGATAAGCTGCTTATAAAAGTTGCAGAGGAAAGGGATCCTACGTGGTTGCATGCGCTTGCGCAGAAAGGATTGAGCCATGAGAATCAGCGCTTTGGTTTTTAAACTTTTTATCCTGCTCGTTTTCTTCACAAGCCCCGCTTTTGCAGAATCAAAACAGATGCAGGGTGAGGCTCCCCCCAAGGATGTCGCCATTTACTCTCTTATTACCGACACTCCGGAAGAGGGGTTTCACCTGGCAATAAAATTATCCAGAAAAGGGGTTACAACAACCCAGCCTGACAAAGAGGTACTTTTCATGTTGCGAGAGGTTTATTCGCGGGATCCGGACGCGCTGATTGCGGCCTCACAGGTCGTCGCCATTCACTTCCAGACCATCGCGGCCGCCAATAATTACTGGAGAGACGCCCGGAGGTAATCATCAGACCGGCCAAAGTACGCAGCACCAGATTATCGCGGCGTTGAGCAGCGCCAGCAGAACGGCGGCACTACCCATGTCCTTGGCGCGTTTGGCGAGTTCGTGCAGCTCCGGCGAAGCCTTGTCCACAACGGCTTCCAGCCCGGAATTGAGGATTTCGACTATCAGAATCAACAGGATGCTGCCAACCAGCAGAGCGCGCTCGATGCCGCTGTCCCCCAGAAACAGCGCTGCGGGGATGGCGATTGCGGCAAGCAGGGTTTCCTCGCGAAAAGCGGCCTCGTTTTTCCAGGCCGAGGCCAGTCCGTCGCGCGAATAGCACAGCGCATTGAACAAGCGGACGATTCCCTGCTTGCCTTTGAATTCCTTGAAGTTGTCCTTGTGGTCTTTTTCAGCAGGTGAGTTCACAGACTGATTCCAGCCTTTCTTTTACCGATCCGTTTGTAACCCGAACCCGGGGACATTCTAACTTTAGTGCTTTAGTGCATTAGGCTGACCCACCACAACTGCGGGTTTTCCCGGGGACGCAACAGCTTCGGCCTGCTGGCCGCCAAGCAGGACTACTTCGGCCCGGGTGACTATCTGGTTCTTTTGATTTTTGCGCTGGTGGTCTTTGCCATAGTGATTTTTCACATCTTAACGCTGGGTCGACCGGATCGCACGCTTCGGCCGTCTCGAGCAAATCATCGACAAGGTGGTGCCACAGCCGGCGCCCTGCAGCGCCGGCTTGAGTCGCCAAACCTGAAAGGGACACCGATCAATTCGCTGTCAGCAATCGGAGACACCGTTTCGGCCCATACCGTGGGCTATCTGCAGCGGGTCGACATGCTTGCATTGCGAACCTGTGCTCAGGGCAGCGGCTGTCGCATTGCTCTGGCCGTTGTGCCGGGATACTTTATCACGCCGGGGCGGGCTCTGGGCGGGCCGGATTTCGTGCTTCCGGAGACGACGCCTGGAACGACCTCAAAGCCGGACTGGACAACGCGTGAGAGTCTCTTGGGCGGGCGGCAAAATCAGCAGCGTCTCGATTCCAGTGAGTCGGCCCGTGACCAAGAAAAAGCCCAAGGTCGTGAAAGCCGCAGTTTCATGAGCCCGAAACGCCACCCTTCGGTCGCTCATTTCAATAACCACTGATGTACAAAGGCGCCCGCCATCCAGGCGCCAAAACTCGCAGCAAGAACCACGGCCAGCGGCATTTGTCGCTTAAAGCACAACAGCGCCACGATGAAAAAGAGCAGGCTCGGCAGTATGCCCCAAACAGCCCCCCGGGCAAACCCCTGCATCACTTCCGGGTTGCCCCTGTTGTCCCAGTACATCCACACCAGCACCAGGGCTCCGGTGAGGGGCATCACGCCGATCAGGCCCGCCGCTGAAGGAAACCGTCGACCCAAGGCCGTCGCCCCCAGAATAATGAGCACACTCAGGACTGTTTTGATCAGATACTGCATCTCCCGCCTCCCGGCACATGACGGAATCCGCCACAGCTGATGGGTTGCTTTCCTTAACCAGCTTCCCGCACACACAAAAAATACGCAACAAAGAAATGGCAACAATTGACCACACCTAGAGGAAACGGAGCAAGCCCGACAGTCTAATATTCTGGTCCGCTCAACAACGTATCCAAGTTTCAGACCGTCATCCATTCTTTCTTTTCTCCCAGCAAACCACACCACAATTCAATCCTTCGTCAGCCAGGCTGGAGGGGCGCATCGCCTTCGGCGACCCTCTTTACGGTCAGAAAAGAAAACTTGCTGGCATCTTTTCAGGTGTTAGAATTAGGCACAGAGCTTGCTGTGTTTCTCCATGGCATCGGTGAGCAGAAGCGGAACAGATAATCCGCCTTCTTCACCTCTGAAAACGGGCACTGGAGTTCCCGAGATTTGGATCTTAGCAACACTTTAAGCGGAGGAGAAACAATGAATTTCCCTGGAGTAAGAAATTTCTGCGCGCTTCTGATTGGCCTTGCCTTCTTAACAATGACCGCCTGCGGGGGCAGCGGGGGAATTAGTGGGAATGGTGAAGGGACCCTGGTTACCTGGCTGACGGACAATGCCACCGACACCTATCGGGCGGTGTATGTGACCATCGCGCGTGTCGAAGTCCACATGGGCGGCGAAGGTGAAGAAGAGGGCAGTTGGAAGACTGTAGCTGAGCCAAATGGGACCTATAATCTCCTGGAGCTGGTCAATGGGGTTCGCGAAAAACTCGGGCAGACATCGCTGGATTCGGGCTCTTACACACAGATGCGCCTGATCATCGGCGAGACGCAAGACTCTGGTCTCAATATCTTCAGCCAGCCTCATCCTTATGCCAACTATGTAGTCTACCGGGCCGATGACCAGATTCACGAACTTAAAGTTCCCAGCGGACCTCAAACCGGTCTTAAGGTCGTCGGCGGCTTTGAGATCAGCGCCGAGGAAACCACCGAACTGATTCTCGACTTTGACGCCATGCGGTCGGTAGTCAAAGCCGGCAACAGTGGTAAGTATCTCCTCAAACCGACAATCAAGGTACTGGACATGATTGAAAATGCAAAGGTCTTGGGACGGGTGACGGACCTGCCTGAGGAAGCCGGTTCTGAACAACCGCTTGAAAATGCCTTTGTCAGCGCCCAGACAGCTGACCCCGATGCGTCGGATATCAAAGATCAAACAATTATTGCAACCGGAACCCTGACTGTCGAAAACGGCGAATACGTACTGTTTCTGGGGCCCGGAGAGTATAATCTGGTGGCCCGGAAGGCCGGTTACCTGCCCGTTTGCAGGGTTGC
>PWVL01000182.1 GCA_003561875.1 Desulfuromonadales bacterium
ACTTTCTGACCCGGTTGAACGAAATCGGCCGCATACCCCTGCCACCCTATATTCGCCGGGATGACCGCCCTCTGGACAGAGAACGCTATCAGACCGTATTTGCCCGCGAGGACGGTTCTATCGCCGCACCTACAGCCGGGCTGCATTTTACCCCTGAGATCTTCCATATTTTGCGGGACAAAGGGGTTGAAATTCAATCGCTGACGCTGCACGTGGGACTTGGCACCTTTCTGCCGGTACGGGTGGAGGATGTACGCCTACATCGCATGCATGAGGAGACTTACACGGTCTCTCCGAAAACTGCCGCCGCCGTTAATCGGGCACGGGCCGAAGGCCGCCGGGTGATCGCCCTTGGCACCACCAGTGCCCGTACCCTGGAGTACGCAGTTGATGACGAAGGCCGGCTGCGATCCGGCTCGGGACTCTGCGACCTGTTTATTTACCCCGGCTACCGGTTTCGTGTCGTGGATGGACTGTTAACCAATTTTCACCTTCCACGCTCGACCCTGCTGATGCTGGTTTCAGCCCTGGCCGGGCGCGAAGCGATTCTTGCTGCCTACCGGCGGGCGGTCGCCGAAGGATTCCGTTTTTTCAGTTACGGCGATTGCATGCTGATTTTATAGGTGGTTTTTTTGAGTGCTTTTCATTTTACCCTGCTGCACAGCGACGAGCACAGCCAGGCCCGCCGGGGTCGACTGCACACCCGGCGGGGCACCATTGAGACCCCGGTATTCATGCCCGTGGGAACCCTGGGTACGGTCAAGGGCATGCTGCCGGAAACTCTTAAGGAAGAGGGGGCCGAAATCCTGCTCGGCAACACCTATCACCTCTATCTGCGACCCGGACACGAAGTGGTGGCCCGTCTTGGCGGCCTGCACCGTTTCATGAACTGGGATCGGCCGATCCTGACCGATAGCGGTGGATTTCAGGTGTTCAGTCTCGGCAAACTGCGCAAGATCTCCGAGCAGGGAGTGCGTTTTCAGTCCCATATCGATGGCTCCAGTCACATGTTGACTCCGGAACTGTCCATTGCCGTGCAGGAAGCCCTGGGCGCCGACATCATCATGGCCTTCGACGAGTGCATACCTTATCCTGCCAGTCGGGAGTACGTGGCCGAGTCTACGGCTCTTTCGGGCCGCTGGGCCCGGCGCTGCAAGGAGGCGCGGCGGTCATTGGACGGAGCCGCCCTGTTCGGTATCGTGCAGGGCGGCATGTACGCCGACCTGAGGGCGCGAAGCGCCGCGGAACTGATGGAGATCGACTTTGACGGCTATGCCGTTGGCGGCCTTTCCGTCGGCGAGGAGGCCGCCGCCATGTATGAGATGATGGAGGTCTGTCTGCCGCTGCTGCCTGCAGGACAGCCTCGTTACATCATGGGGGTTGGAACTCCGGAAAACCTCATCGAAGGGATTGCCCGGGGAGCGGACATGTTTGACTGTGTCATGCCCACCCGCAATGGCCGCAACGGGGTTCTCTTTACCCGTTTCGGCAAGGTGGTAATCAAGCAGGCCCGTTATGCCGAAGATCCTTTGCCCATCGATCCCGACTGCGAATGCTATGTCTGTCGCCATTACTGCCGGGCCTATTTACGACATCTTTACCTCAATAACGAGATTTTGGCGGCGATGTTGAACACCCGCCACAATCTGCACTATTATCTTAATCTGATGGCCGATGCCCGACAGGCGATAGCCGAGGGCTGTTTCAGAGAATTTCGACGGGATTTCTACCGACATCGCGAAGCGGATTGACCGTAGCGGACAATCCGTCGGAAAAACGCGGTACACTTTTGTTTCACTTACCTAAAAGCAAGGAGGTTTTTCATGGTATCAGAAGCTTTTGCCTTCGCCGGTGCCGCCGGAGGGCAGCAGGGGGGCAATCCCTACCAAGGCATCATCATGCTGGTGATGATGTTCGCTATCTTCTACTTTCTGCTGATTCGTCCGCAGCAGAAGAAGGCTCGCATGCACAAGGAACTGGTCGACAGTCTAAAGATCGGCGACACGGTCATCACCGTCGGCGGCATCTACGGCAAGGTGGTGGCTATTCAGGATGACGTCCTCAGCGTGGAAATCGCCACGGGGGTCAAAATCAGAATCACCCGCAGTTCCGTCGTCTCCGTAGCCCAAGATTAATATCCGATCTGCAAAGGAGTTCGTACTGTCATGTCCAAAAGCATCAAGGTGCGGGGCGGGATTGCCCTCGGTTGCCTCTTGCTGGCGCTGGTTTCCCTGGCGCCGACCTTTGTCGGCGATCGTCTTCCCTCCTGGTGGCGGAACGCTTTCGATCCCATCCAGTTGGGCCTCGACCTGCAGGGCGGCATGCACCTGGTTCTGGGAGTGGATGTGGATAAGGCGGTGGAAAGCCGCCTTGACGCTATCGGCGATCAGTTCGAAGGTTTGCTGCGGGAACAAGATGTCATTTTTCAGCGGGTTCACCGCCGGCCTGGTCAGAGACTGGTGGTCACGGTCTATGATGACCGGGCCGGAGCTCAGGTGGACAGTCTGATGAAGGCAAACTTTCCCAACCTTGAACCGCTGACCCTGCCCGCCGAAGGCGGCTACATCGACAAGTACTTCCGTCTTAGTGATCGGGAGGTTCAGCGGATTCGCGAATACGCAGTGCGACAGGCTTTGGAAACCCTGCGCAACCGGATCGACCAGTTCGGTGTCAGCGAACCGACCCTGCAACTGCAAAGCGGCAACCGTATTCTGATTCAGTTGCCGGGAGTAAGGGATCCGCAGAGAGCCATTGCGCTGTTGGGGAAAACAGCGCTGCTGGAATTCATGATGGTTGATGAGCGGGCTGACCTGCAGCAGGCATTGCTGGGGCGCCTGCCTGAGGGCAGCAAGCTCCTCTATGAGAGGCGCGTGGACCCCCGCACCGGAGCGGTAACGGAGACGCCGCTGGTGGTGCGGGACACGGCGGTTCTGACCGGAGATCTTCTTTCCAATGCCCAGGTACGTATCGATCCCCGCTTCAACAGGCCCTATGTCTCCATTGATTTCAACGCCGTCGGTGCCCGGCGCTTTGACCAGATTACCGCCGCCAATGTGGGCCGCCGTCTGGCCATTGTGCTCGACGATACGGTGTATTCGGCTCCGGTGATTCAGGAACGAATCTCCGGCGGCAGCGCCCAGATCAGCGGCTCCTTTAACGAGCAGGAGGCTACCGACCTGGCGATTATCCTGCGGGCCGGTTCCCTGCCGGCTCCGGTGGAAATTCTGGAAGATCGGACCGTAGGTCCTTCTTTGGGGCGTGACTCCATTCGCCGTGGTGTGATTTCTGTCATCATCGGTTCACTGCTCGTGTTGATCTCCATGGCCATTTACTACAATCTCTCGGGCATGGTGGCCAATCTGGCCCTGGTGCTCAATCTGATTTTCGTGCTGGCCATGCTCAGCCTCTTTAAAGCAACGCTCACCCTGCCGGGAATTGGCGGTATCGTTCTGACCATCGGCATGGCAGTGGATGCCAATGTATTGATTTTCGAGCGTATTCGGGAGGAGTTGCGATCAGGCAGGACGGCCCGGGCTGCCGTTGAAGCAGGCTATGCCAAGGCGCTGACCACCATAATCGATGCCAACGTCACGACTCTCATCGCCGCCGTGGTTCTTTTTCAGTTCGGTACCGGTCCGGTAAAAGGGTTTGCCGTGACTCTGTCCGTGGGAATTATTGCGTCTTTGTTTACCGCCATCTTTGTATCGAGACTGGTATTCGATTTTTTCCTGACCCGCTTTGATGTGAAGCGGCTCAGCATATAGGGGGGCGGTATGCAACTGATCAAACCGGAGATCAATCTGGATTTTGTAGGTCGGCGGCGCCTGGCGCTGGTTTTTTCCCTGGTGCTGATCACCGTAAGCCTGGTGTCCCTGCTGATCCGGGGCGGTCCCAACTACGGCATCGATTTTGCCGGCGGCATTCTGGTGCAGGTCAAATTCAATGAAGCGACAACGGCGGCCGCTATTCGGGAGGCCGTACAGGATATTGAGCTGCGCGGACTCACTGTGCAGCAGTTCGGTGACGAGGCCCACGAGTTTCTGCTGCGCTCCCAGGAGTCCGATATCCGTCTGGATGGACTCTCCCAGCGCGTGGGCACGGCTCTGGATGCGGCCTATGGCAGCGGTCAGGCTGAGATTCGCCGGGTTGAAATTGTGGGCCCTCAGGTGGGCAGGGATTTGCGCCAGAAGGGAGCCATGGCGATTTTCTATGCCATGCTCGGCATTTTGATCTATGTTACCTGGCGTTTTGAGTTTCGCTTTGCCGTCGGCGCCATCCTGGCGCTGATCCACGATGTGGTGATTACTCTCGGAATTTTTTCCCTGACGGGGCGGGAGATTGACCTGCCGATCATTGCCGCCTTTCTTGCCATCATCGGTTATTCTCTCAACGACACCATTATCGTTTACGACCGGATTCGCGAGAATCGGGGCCAGCATGGCAAAAAGGGGCTGGAGTTTCTCATCAACCGTTCCATCAACGAAACCCTGTCGCGCACTCTGCTGACCTCCGGCACTACCCTGATGGTAGTGCTGGCACTGTTTATCTTTGGTGGCGGGGTCATTCACAATTTCGCCTTTGCTCTGCTGGTCGGCGTGCTCGTCGGTACCTATTCTTCGGTGTTTGTCGCCAGCCCGCTGCTGCTCTACTGGGAGCAGTTCCGTGCCCGGAGCAAGGCCTGACGTCTTATCTAAATGAGAATTATTTAAGACGGGCCGGAAAATAACATTCCGGCCCGTCTTTATTCGGGGTTTTTACATGTTTCCTGCTTTGACCCATCGCTGGATGTTGCGCGGTGAAGTTGACCCTGCGGTTGCCGCTTCTCTGGCCGGGGAACTGCGAATCAGCTCTCTGGTGGCGTCCCTGACACTGCAGCGGGGGGTGACGAATGCGGCTTCGGCACGGCGCTTTCTTGACGGCCGATTGGCCGACATGCCCGATCCCTTCACAATGACCGACATGGAGGCTGCCGTGCAACGTCTCTGCAAAGCCGTGCAAGGGGAGGAGCCCATTGCGGTGCACGGTGACTACGACGTGGATGGCATCACCGCCAGCGCCCTGCTGGTAGAAAACCTGCGGGCTTTCGGAGCGCAGGTGGAGTATTACATTCCCCTGCGCCTGGTGGATGGTTACGGTCTTTCCGGAGAAGCTCTGCAGCGGGCTGCGGCCCGCGGCGCTCGCGTCGCGGTGTCTGTCGACTGCGGTGTATCCGCTTTGGCGGAAGCCCGTCTGGCCCGGGAACTGGGTCTCGACCTGATCATCACCGACCATCACCAGCCGCCCGAGCATCTTCCCGAGGCCTTTGCCGTCCTCAATCCGCATCGTCCCGACTGCGGTTTTCCGGACAAAGACCTGGCGGGCGTGGGGGTGGCCTTTATGTTATTGGTGGCGCTGCGCTGCAGGCTGCGGGAGCTGGGCTGGTTCAGAAACCGGCCGGAGCCGGATCTGCGTCACAGTCTCGATCTGGTCGCCCTTGGCACCATCGCCGACATAGCACCCTTAAGAGGTCTCAACCGCATGTTTGTCAAAGCCGGACTGGCAGTGCTCAATCATGGCCGCCGTCCCGGAGTCAGCGCCCTTAAACAGGTGGCGGATGTGGCCGAGGTGACCAGCGGCAGCGTCGGTTTTCGCCTGGCTCCGCGTCTCAACGCCGCCGGCCGACTGCAGGACGCTGCCCAGGGCGTCGCGCTGCTTCTGGAAGAGTCGTTTCCGAAGGCCCTGTCCGGGGCTCGCTGCCTGGATGAGTGCAATCGCGAGCGTCAAACCATCGAACAGCAGACTCTCGATCAGGCTTTGGTGCGTCTGGCCGAAGGAGGAGATGTTGGGCGGTGCAGCATCGTTCTGGCCGATGCCAGATGGCATCCGGGGGTAATCGGGATCGTTGCCAGCCGCCTGGTCGAACGTTTTCACCGACCGACGGTGCTGGTCGCTCTGGAAAACGGGACCGGAAAAGGTTCGGCCCGTTCAATCGGAGGATTCCATCTGTATCGGGCCCTGGAGACCTGCGGCAAATGGCTGAAGGGTTTTGGCGGCCATGAATTCGCCGCCGGGCTCACGATTGACGAGGGGCGGATCAAGGAATTTGCCGAGGCCTTTGATAAGCTGGTCCGGGAACAGTTAAGTGAAGAAGATTTGCAGCCCCGGCACCTTTATGACGCGGAAGTTTCGCTTGACGACCTGACCCTGGGCACAGTCGCGGAGCTGGAAAAATTGGCACCATTTGGTGCCGGCAATCCGCAACCACTGCTGCTGGTGCGTAATCTGCGGATTGAAAGACCTGAAGTGTTGAAGGACAAGCATCTCCGTTTTGTTGCGGTTCAGGGCGGAACCCGTCTGGCCTGTATCGCTTTCGGCATGGCCCATCGGCGGGGGGAACTGGCAGGCGATATTGATATACTGTTCACGCCTTCGGTAAACCAATGGCGGGACCGGCGAGAGGTGCGGCTAAATGTAAGGGATCTGCGCCCGGTGGCAGCAACGGTGACGGATGCGGCCGGTCACAAGGCCTGAAAAGTGAAGCGTTCCGTTTGTGTTGTCAGCTTTTGTGCGTTATAAATTGAAGTCGTTTGATACCTCGGTCCGGCAACCGGTGCCGGTGGATGGCTTTGCGTCCAGTGACAGAGGTGCGAATCCTTACAAGGAGGTGGACAAGCATGAAACGGATCAAACCTGCGGTGCTGGTCGTGGTCGGGATGCTTCTGATGTTGCTGGTGGTGCAGAATACTGCGCCGGTTCAGGCGCATTTTTTGTGGATGACGGCGGAAGTTCCGGTTGTGGTCCTGTTGTTTCTGGTTGCTGTCGGTGGTTTTGTTGCCGGTCTTCTTGTTGCCTGGCTGTCACACCGGGGAGCTGAAAGGCCCAAGGACGAACCTGCAGCACCTTTGGACCGGGAATGAAGGACTTCCCCGCGGGGGAGGTCGTCTGTACAAGGATGATAACCGCCATTGATTGCCAATAATCGGGTGTTCAAGCCACACACAACGGCCCGGCGCAACTGTGCGTCGGGCCGTTGTGTGTGGTGCAGAGGGCGCTTCCTGTCGGGCATGCGCGTCTTCGCCCGTTGATATTTCGTCCCTCCACCAGTCGGCTTTCATCCGCACAAGGCCTTGATTTCCTTGCCACAGCGGAAAAATGCTCGTTTCCAATATGAAAACCGCGTTGTATCCATCCGGAGTCTCCGGATGAATACCAACTAGAGCAGTCCGGCGTCCCGCGCAAGATTTTCCCAGGCAGGCAGGCTGCGATGGATCAGGTCCGTTTCCACGCAGTAGGCAATACGAAAATGGCCGGGAGCGCCAAAGCCCTGCCCGGGCACTAGCAGGATATTGTGCTGCTGGGCCAGGCGGGCGAAAGCCACATCATCCTTGAGGGGGGATTCGGGAAAGAAGTAGAAGCCTCCCTGGGGCTTAATGGTGCGGAAGCCGCAGGAGCGCAGGTGCGCGTAGAGCAGGTCCCGTTTCTTCTGGTAGTCGGCGATATCGACGCTCTGGTCCTGAAGCCGGGTGACCAGCCGCTGCATGAGGGCGGGGGCATTGACAAAGCCCAACACCCGGTTGCAGAACACGGCCCCTTCGATAAACTGATCCGCTTCTTCCATGGCAGGATTTACGGCCAGATAACCGATACGCTCTCCGGGCAGGGCCAGGTCCTTGGAGTGGGAAGTGATGATCACGGAATTCTTTACATGGGAAAAAATGCAGGGAACCTGATGGCCATCGTAGGCCAGACGTGCGTAGGGCTCGTCGGAAAGCACGAACAGGGTGCGACCCAGTTCCCGCTCCTTGCGGGTCAGTAACTCGCCGAGAGCCTGCAGGGAATCGGCGGAATAGATGACCCCCGTCGGGTTGTTGGGCGAGTTGAGAATGATCGCCCGCGTGTTGGCTCCGATGGCCGCTTCAATAGCATCGAGATCGAGTTCAAAGGTGTCCGGACGGGTCGCCACGGTGCGGGCGGCGCCGCCATGGTTGTCGATATAGAACAGGTATTCGACAAAGTAAGGAGCGAGAATAATGACTTCTTCGCCAGGATTGAGCAGGGTTTTCAGAACTACGTTGAGCCCGCCGCCGGCGCCGCAGGTCATTACCACTTGCCCCGCCGCGACCCGCTGTGGCGTTTTGCGGGAAAGGTGGTCGGCAACGGCCTGGCGGGTTTCCTGATAGCCGGCGTTGCTCATGTAGCGATGCATGCCGGGCACCGGTTCCCGAGCCAGGCGCAGCAGTTCTTCCCGCAGGGCGGCGGGGGGCTCGGTGGAAGGGTTGCCGATGGAAAAATCAAAAATATTGTCGGCGCCCCGTTCGGCTCGCAAGCGGGCACCCTCTTCAAACATTTTGCGGATCCAGCTGGCCTTTTCGATATACTGGGCAATCTTGATTGAAATGCTCATTACCGCTCCTAGGTGCTCAGGTTGGCAGGAAGATGACAATGACGGATTCCGTTTTTCCAGGCTTCAACTCATCGCCGGCGGGGTTCCGTCTTGCCGGACGTATCGGGTGGCCCTTGCATGGGCTCCAATATCGTTGATTTTTTAACAGGGATTCGCTAAATTGTACAGCTTCAATTCTATCTCCAAGGGGTCACCATGGCGAAAGAGAAACTGAACCGGCTGCGGGAACAGATCGACCGGATTGATGATCAGATACTGGAACTGCTCAACCGCCGGGCCAATGTGGTCATGGAAGTGGGCCGCGTCAAAGACGACAGCCGGCAGGAGTTTTACGTTCCGAGCCGTGAACAGGCGATATTTGAGCGTCTGGCCCGCAATGAGGGACCATTTCCAGCGGACGGTGTGCGCCGGGTGTTCCGGGAGATCATTTCCGCGTCCCTGGCCCTGGAACAACCCATGAAGATAGCCTATCTCGGGCCGCCGGCCACCTTTACCCATCAGGCGGCCCTGCGGCAGTTCGGACTTTCAGCCCACCTGGTGGCGCAGAAAAGCATCCCGGCGGTTTTTGATGAGGTCTGTCGGGGACGGGCACCCTACGGCGTGGTGCCGGTAGAGAATTCCACCGAGGGCGTGGTTTCGCACACCCTGGACATGTTTATTCGATCGGAACTCAAGATCAATGCCGAGATTCTACTGGAGATCGAACACAACCTGCTGTCCCTGAGCGGTCGCATGGAAGACGTCCGCAAAATCGTCTCCCATCCCCAGGCGCTGGCGCAATGCCGTCAGTGGCTGGAAGAGAATCTGCCCGATATGGCGCTGGTCGATGTCTCCAGTACCGCTCTGGCCGCCCAGATGGCAGCCGAGGACGAGAGCGTGGCCGCCATTGCCGGTGAGGTCGCTGCGAGCCTTTACGGGCTGAAAATCGTCAAGCAGAAAATTGAAGACAACCCCAATAATTTTACGCGCTTTTTGGTGATCGGGCGGAACATTCCGGCGCCCAGCGGCCGGGACAAAACCTCGGTCATGTTCAGCGTCAAAGACGAACCCGGCGTTCTCTATCGCATGCTTGAGCCCTTTAGCAAGCGCGGCATCAATCTCAGTAAGATTGAGAGTCGGCCCATGAAAAAGAAAGCCTGGGAGTACGTGTTTTTTCTTGATCTGGACGGCCACGTTCAGGACCCGGAGGTGGCCGAGGCTCTCGAAGAACTGCGCAGTTGCTGCCAGGAATTCCGGGTGCTTGGCTGCTATTCCCGTTCCCGCTGATTGCCTCGGTCATCCTTTCCCCGAAAGGGATCTCCATTTCCCATGCAGGATCTACTGATACCCAAAATGACCCTGATCGGAACCGGCCTGATCGGCGGTTCACTGTCTCTGGCACTCAAGCAGGCCGGCGCCGTCGGTGAAGTGACCGGGGTCGGTCGCGGCCTGGACAATCTGAAGACGGCGCTGGCAATGGGTGTTGTCGACCACTACAGCCAGAAGGCCGAAACAGCGGTAGTCGACGCTGATCTGGTGTTTCTCGCCACCCCGGTCAGATCACTGCCCACCATGGCCGCCCGGATTCTGCCTCACATGAAACCGGGGGCCGTGCTGACCGATGGCGGCAGCGTCAAGGAATATATCGTCCATGCCATTGAACCGTTGCTGCCCGCCGGGATTCATTTTGTGGCGGGCCATCCCATCGCCGGAACCGAGAAGAGCGGCGCGGCGGCGGCTTTTGCCGACCTTTACCGTAACCGTCGCTGCATTCTCACGCCCACGGCCCACACCGATGCCGGTGCGCTGGAACTGGTGCGGCGCATGTGGCAGACGGTGGGTAGCGAAGTCGTGATCATGGACGTGGTCAAGCACGATCGCATCCTGGCGGCTATAAGTCATCTGCCCCATATGGTGGCCTACGCGCTGGTCAACGCCGTTGCCGACAACGATCGCTACGACGAAAACCTGCTCGATTATTCCGCCGGCGGATTTCGGGATTTTACCCGTATCGCTTCCTCGGATCCGGACATGTGGCGGGACATCGCCCTGACCAATCGAGAAGCGCTGCTGGAAATGCTGAGCGGCTTCGAGTCGATACTGGCCGCGCTCAAGGCGGATATTGACACCGGCAACGCCCAGAGCATTTTCGAATTTTTTTCCCGTTCCAAAAAACGGCGGGACGCTCTTCTGTGAGAGGGGCCGGCGTGTCCGAGGCGTTTTCCAGTGCGTCGCCGAATGCCTCTGTTTGGGCGCTTCGGTTCTCCAGCTGAAACTGTCAGAAAATTTTTAACGAAAGTATTCCTTGATGAAACAACAGGTTATCCATTCTTGCGGTCCTCTGCGTGGCGACATATCCGTGCCTGGCGACAAATCCATTTCTCATCGTTCCATCATGCTCGGTTCCCTGGCAAGCGGAACCACCGAAGTCCAGGGCTTTCTGCAAGGCGAGGACAGCTTGGCCACCCTGCTGGCCTTTCGCGGTATGGGGATCGGGATTGAAGATCTGGGCGGTGGCTGGTTGCGTATCGAAGGACGCGGTCTGCGGGGCCTGCAGGAACCGCAGGACGTGATCGACTGCGGTAATTCCGGTACCACCATGCGCCTGATGATGGGGCTGTTGGCTGGCCAGTCGTTTTTCAGCGTGCTCAGTGGTGACCGCTATCTGCGCCGTCGCCCCATGAAGCGGGTGACGGTTCCGCTGATCTCCATGGGCGCCCGCATCTGGGGACGCTGTGACGGCGAACGGGCACCATTGGCAATTCAGGGTGGCGCTCTGCGGCCTGCCCGTTATGATTCGCCCATTGCCAGCGCCCAGGTCAAATCGGCCCTGCTACTGGCGGGACTCTATGCCGACGGCGAAACCACCGTGAGTGAACCTCATCTGTCCCGCGATCACAGTGAGCGCATGCTGAAATATTTCGGCGCCACTTTGCGTTCCTTTGACGGGGGAGTGACGGTAAGCGGCAATCCCCGCCTCACCGGAAGGGAGGTCTTTGTTCCGGCGGATATCTCATCGGCGGCGTTTTTTCTGGTGGCGGCTCTGGTGGTCCCTGGTTCCGAACTGCTGATTCGCAACGTTGGTGTCAATCCCACTCGCAGTGGCATCATCGATATTCTGCGGGCCATGGGAGGATCCATCGAACTACTGGATGCCAGGGAGCGCTCCGGTGAGCCGGTGGCTGATCTGTGGGTGCGCAGCAGTTCCCTGCGCGGCGTCGATATCGGCGGCGGCCTGGTACCTCGGGCCATTGACGAATTGCCGGTGATCAGTGTGGCCGCCAGCTTTGCCGAAGGGGTGACCACCATCCGCGATGCCGAGGAATTGCGGGTCAAGGAAACGGACCGCATCCAGGCCATGTGCGATGCCCTGAATGCTGTTGGCGGGCAGGTCGAGTCCCTTGAGGACGGCATGCGTATCGTGGGTCAAGAGCACATGCGCGGCGGAAGCGTCAATTCCTGCGGCGATCACCGCATCGCCATGAGCATGGCGGTGGCCGCTCTGCGTTGCACGGCCCCGGTCACCGTGACCGACACGGCCTGTACCGAAACCTCTTTTCCCGGCTTCTGGTCTCTGCTGCGGCAGCTCGCCGGTTGACTGACGCATCCATTCACAACCTGGCGGATAAACAAGGAGACTTTTTGAAACGGGAACTGATCATTGCCATCGACGGACCGTCCGGTTCCGGGAAAAGTACGCTGAGCCGAAGACTGGCCACGGCTCTCGACTATACCAATATCGACACCGGGGCCATGTATCGTTCCGTTGGCCTGGCCGCCTATCGCGCCGGCATTGATCCCGGGGAAGACGGCGCACTGAGCGCCCTGTGCGCCGGGTTGACCATCGATTTTTTGCGTAAGGACGGTGAAGAGCGGGTCCTGCTCAACGGCGAAGACGTCAGCGAGGCGATTCGCACTCCGGAAATGAGTCTGATGGCCTCCCGGGTTTCGGCCAATGCCGCAGTCCGCAAGGCCATGCTTGGTCTGCAGCGGGCTCTGGGAGAGCAGGGTGGGGTGATTCTCGAAGGCCGGGACATCGGTACCGTGGTTTTTCCCGGGGCCGAAGTTAAGTTTTTTCTCAAAGCCAGCCCTCGTGAAAGGGGCCGCCGCCGCTGCCAGGAGCTTCGGGAGAAGGGGCTCGATATCAGTCTGGAGCAGACCATTGAAGAGGTGGAACGGCGGGATTCCGCCGACACCAATCGTCTTCACGCGCCCCTGTTGCGGGCCGAGGATGCGGTGGTGATCGATACCACCGCCATGACCATCGACCAGGTGCTGCAGCGGATGCTCTCAGTGGTGGCCGAGCGCCGTCAGCAGATAGGTTCGACGTCTGTGCGGAAGGAGTTGGAATCATGAAAATCGTTCTGGCCGACAGCGCCGGTTTTTGTTTTGGGGTCAAGCGGGCCACCCAGCTGGCGTTCAAAGCGGCGGAAGAGACCTGCCGGATCTGTTCCCTGGGCCCCATCATTCATTCGCCTCAAGTGGTGGAAAAGCTGGAAAACAAAGGGGTAAGGGTGGTGGAAAAACTGGAAGACATCGAGGAGGGGACGGTCATTATCCGCTCCCATGGGATTACCGCCGGCGAACTGGAGGAGATCAAGGCGCGCAACCTGATTCCCGTGGATGCGACCTGCCCTTTCGTAAAAAAAGCTCAGGATTACGCAACCATGCTTTGTTCCGAGGGGTATTCGGTGGTGCTTGTGGGGGAGAAGGACCATCCCGAGGTCAAGGGGATTATTTCCTATACCCGTGACGGTGAAGTCACGGTGGTTGCCGACAGTCGGGAAGCTCAGCATCTGCCGGGAAAAGGCAAGATCGGAATCGTCGCCCAAACCACCCAGTCTTTTGAGAATCTGCGCCAGGTGACCACCGTTTGTCTCGATAAAAGCAAGGAGGTTCGGGTCTTCAACACTATCTGCGATGCGACCTCGGTGCGTCAGGAAGAGGCGCGAAAGATAGCCCGGGAGGTCGATCTGATGCTGATCGTGGGTGGTTTCAACAGTGCCAATACCACCCGCCTGGCCCAGATCTGTCGCGAACTCCAGGCCCGCACCTATCACGTCGAGACTGCGTCGGAAATTGATCCGAGCTGGTTTTGCAGCGTCGAAACGGTCGGCATTACTGCCGGTGCGTCGACTCCCCGCTGGATAATCGACGAGGTGGTGGAGAGGGTGGCCGAGTTTTGAGACTGTTTTGAAAAAGTCGCTTTCCGGATGAAAACCAAATAAGGGTTTGTTTTTTTCCGGATTCGTGCTATGTTCGCCGCCGTGACTTCAGGTCATGCTGTCGTCGGACGACAGGATTATTCCGAGGGGGTAAGTATTCTACATGGTTGAAAGCAAAGAGAAAACAGACAAGAACAAGGAAGTGGATCTGTTTGGTGATGACCTGGAAATGGATGAAGGCGAGCTGAGTTTCGGCGAGCTTTTTGAAAACAGCATCAGGGAGCTGAATGTCGGCGACGTGGTCGAGGGGACCATTGTGCAGATCAATCCCGACACAGTGGTTGTCGATGTGGGTTATAAATCCGAAGGCATCATTCCACTCTCTGAACTTGCCGATGAAAACGGCAAGGTCAATGTCGAGGTCGGGGACAAGTTGGATGTGCTCTTCGAGCGCCGTGAAAACGAGAATGGACTGATCGGCCTTTCCAAAGAAAAGGCGGATCGCCAGAAGATCTGGAACGGTCTGGAGGAGGATGCCGTCGTCGAGGGACGGATTGTCAGTCGAATCAAGGGCGGCCTGTCCGTTGATATCGGTGTCACTGCCTTCCTGCCCGGGTCTCAAGTGGATCTGCGGCCGGTGCGTAATCTGGACAAGCTCCTCGGAGAGTCCTTCGATTTCAAGATTATCAAACTCAACAAACGGCGCGGCAATATCGTGCTGTCGCGCCGGGTGCTTCTCGAGGAGCAGCGCGAAAGCCTTCGCAAGGATACGCTGCAGACCCTTTCCGAAGGTCAGGAAATTGAAGGCGTAGTGAAGAACCTCACCGATTATGGTGCGTTTATCGATCTGGGCGGCATCGACGGGCTGCTGCACATCACCGACATGTCCTGGGGGCGGGTTGCCCATCCCTCTGACGTGCTGGCCGTCGGCGACAAAATCAAGGTCAAGGTTCTCAAGTTCGACCAGGAAAAAGCGCGTGTTTCTCTGGGCCTCAAACAGATGATTCCCGACCCCTGGCTTGATGTGGACAAAAAGTACCCGGTTGGTGCGCGGGTCAGCGGCAAGGTCGTCAGTCTTACCGATTACGGTGCCTTCGTGGAACTCAGCGAGGGGGTGGAAGGGCTGATCCATGTTTCTGAAATGAGCTGGACCAAGCGCATCAAGCATCCCAACAAACTGCTCAGCGTGGGCGACGAGATCGAAACCGTGGTGCTGGCACTGGATATTCCCAGTCGCCGCATTTCCCTGGGGCTGAAGCAGACGGAGCGTAACCCCTGGGAAGTTATCGGCGAGAAGTTCCCCATCGGCACCATCATCGAAGGGCAGGTCAAGAACATTACCGACTTCGGTATTTTTGTCGGGGTTGATGAAGGTATCGACGGATTGGTTCATATTTCCGACCTGTCCTGGACCAAACGGATCAAGCATCCCTCGGAAATTTACAAGAAGGGCGATCTGGTCAAGGCGGTGGTGCTGAATATTGATCAGGAAAACGAGCGCTTTTCTCTGGGTGTTAAGCAGCTTGCAGCGGATCCCTGGCAGACCATTACCACCCGTTATGCTCCCGGCACTCTTATTGAGGGCAAGGTGACTTCGGTCACTGACTTCGGGATTTTCCTTGAGGTCGAAGAAGGGATCGAGGGTCTGATTCACGTCTCCGAGATCAGCAAGGAGAAGATCGACACGCCGAAAGAGTTTGCCCAGGTTGGTGACAATCTTGAGGCCGTGGTTCTGCACGTGGATACCAACGAGCGCAAGATCGCCCTTTCCATTAAAAACCTGGCCCGGCAGAAGGAAAAGGCCGAGGTGGATGAGTTCATGGGAGCTCAGAAAAATGCAACTTCCAGTCTGGGCGACCTTCTTCAGGGAGCCATGAATAAAGTCGAGAGCGACAACGGCGAAGAATAATGACGGTCTGATTTTCGAAGCCCGGGTGGCTTTTTGCCGCCGGGCTTCGTTCTTTTTCGGGATAACGAATGAAAAGAAGACCATTTTTGATGGCCCTGCTGACCCTTGGGGCCATTTTTCTGTTTTTTTTGCTCCTGATTGTTCTGGTGGGAAAATCCTCGAGACGTCCCGGCCGGTTTGTGCTCGGGGACAAGATTGGGTACGTGACCATTTCCGGACCCATCATGGCTTCGGAACGGCTCATTGAGCAGATCGACAAGTTTACCGAAGACAGTTCCATCAAGGCGATCGTCCTGCGGGTTGAATCCCCCGGAGGCGGAGTCAGCCCTGCACAGGAGATTTACGAGCGGGTCAAGGCCACCGCCGCCATCAAACCGGTGGTGGTCTCCATGGGATCGGTGGCTGCATCAGGCGGTTATTATGTTGCCGTGCCCGCGCAGCGCATTCTTGCCAATCCCGGTACCATTACCGGAAGTATCGGCGTCATCATGCAGTTCACCAACATCGAAGAGTTGCTGGGCAAGGTGGGTCTTAAAAGTCAAACCGTCAAAAGTGGCGAGCACAAGGATATCGGCTCGCCGGTACGCACTATGTCGCCTGCCGACCGTGCCATCCTTCAGTCCCTTATTGACGATGTCCATAATCAGTTTATTGAAGCGGTTGTGCAGGCCCGCAACATGGATCCGTCGCGTGTGCAGCAATTGGCCGACGGGCGGATTTTTACCGGCCGCCAGGCGTTGGAGGCTGGTCTTGTCGATGAACTGGGTGGTTATCAGGACGCTATTCGGGTTGCGGCGGAACTGGCGGGCATCGAAGGAAAACCCCGGATTGTCTATCCGGCGAGGGAAAGAACCCGCTGGGTGGAATATTTTGTCCAGGAAACAATGCAACAGGTGATGCAAACCCTGCGGGGTAATGATGCCGGGCTGCAGTTTCTCTGGTCCTTTGAATAGGAGGCTGTGATGACCAAAAGCGAGTTGATCGAAAAATTATCCTACAGCAATAATCTGCTGGGGAAAAAAGAATCGGAACTGGTGGTCAATACGGTGCTGGAAGGTATCCGTAATGCTTTGATAGAGGGTGAACGGGTCGAGATCAGGGGCTTC
>PWVL01000195.1 GCA_003561875.1 Desulfuromonadales bacterium
AAGCGGAACTGGTGCTTCGCAAGGGACGGGACTATTTCAACCTGGTTCTCGATCTGGCCGAACCGGCCAGTTGCTCGAACCAGTACGTTCTCGGCGTCGATCTGGGCGAGAACGTTCTGGCGGCGACCAGCGCCGGCCAACTCTTCGGTGGCGGCAAATTGCGGCACAAGCGCGACTCGTTTCTGGCCCTGCGCAAAAGACTTCAACGCAACGGCTCCCAGTCGGCAAGGCAGCGACTGGTCAAAGCCTCCGGCCGCGAAGCCCGGCACGTTCGGCATGTGAACCACGAGATCAGCAAGGCGATCGTCGTCGCAGCGATCGAGTCTGGAAGCGGCACGATCGCGATGGAGAACCTGACGAACATTCGCAAGCGGATCAAGGCCGGTAAGCGCCTTCGCACGCGCCTGCACCGCTGGCCCTGGGGGCAACTGCAGGAGTTTGTTTCCTACAAGGCCCAAGCCGCGGGCCTGACCGTGGTGTTCGTCAACCCCGCCTACACGAGCAAAACCTGCTCCGTGTGCGGGTGTTGTGGAGATCGTCAAAAGCACCGTTTTTTCTGCTTTTGTGGTAGCCTCGCCCACAGCGACTTGAACGCAAGTCGGAACATCGCGAGGCTTGGTGCAACCGCCGTTGCACCAACGGGCGCCGTAAACCGCCCGCATGTGGAGACGGCCCAACTGTCCACCATAAAGCCTCTGACTTCAGTCAGGGGTTAGTTTACGTTGCTTTTTGACATGTTCGGTTTTTCACGGCTTATCTTCCCATACTCCATCCGGGTACCTATTAAACTGCCCCGCTTTTTGCTTGACGGTTTTCAGAGTTTCGGGCTACTTTTGAAATTCATTTTCACAAGGGGATTCTCATGCCGAATAAACGTTCCATTTTTCGAGAGTTCATGGCCCGTAATGGATTGAAGTGGACCAAGCAGAGAGAGGCGATTCTGGAGGAGTTTCTTGACTCCAAGGAACATCTTTCCACAGAGGCTCTTTACCTGGCAATTCGCAGCAAATATCCGCATATCGGCTATGCGACAGTTTATCGCACCTTGAAGCTTTTCGCCGAGAGCGGGATTGCCGTAGAGCGGGATTTTGGAGCCGGACAAGTACTCTATGAACTGAGCAGCCGGGGTGATCATCACGATCATCTGATCTGCAATGGCTGTGGTGCCATTATCGAGTTTGAAGACCAGAGCATCGAGCAACTGCAGGAAAAGGTTGCCCGTGAGCATCACTTCAAGATCGCCAGTCACCGTCTCGAGATTTTTGGCCTCTGTTCCCAGTGCTCATCCCTTAAAGACTAGTCGTGCCGGGCAGAGATTGTTCAGCAGGCGCCGCTGATCCGGATTTCAGGAAGATTTGCCGCAGCGGCGGAAGTGAAGGATTCTGATGAAACTTTCCAACGCCGCCGAGGATATTCTGGAGAGGCTCTGGATTGGAGCTTTCGAGGAAGGAACACCTTCCCTCCACCTGAGTGAACTGAAGATCTCCTTCGATCATCCGGCCCTGCAGGAGCTGATCGGGCAGGGGTTGATTCTTATTGAGGATTCACGGGTGCGACTTCTTTCCGGTGGGCAGCGGGAAGGGCAGTCGGTCGTGCGTAAGCATCGACTTTCCGAAAGGTTGATGATGGATATCTTCGACCTGAAGGAAGCCCAGGCTGACGACAGGGCTTGTGAGTTCGAACATTTGCTCAGCGAGGGGGTCGACAGCAAAATCTGTGCACTTCTCAACCACCCTGAAC
Source organism: Desulfuromonadales bacterium (assembly GCA_003561875.1). GTDB lineage: Bacteria > Desulfobacterota > Desulfuromonadia > Desulfuromonadales > Syntrophotaleaceae > SLLR01. The sequence goes on from PWVL01000195.1 coordinate 1,741, forward strand.
GTTGTCCCCACGGCAAGACGATTCCTCCGGATGTCTGCTGTCATAAAGCCCGTCGCGGGGACCGCTCCGGGGTGGTTTGTCTGTCTAAGCTTAAAGCCGGCCAGGGCGGCGAAATCGCCTATTTGGCGACCAGAGAACCCCGGAAAATGCAGAAACTCATGTCCATGGGGGTTCTTCCGGGCAGTCGTATCCGCCTGACCCGCACCTTTCCCAGCTATATTTTTCGAGTGGGATCTTCCGACTTTGCGGTCGATGAACAGCTGGCCCGGGAGATTTTCGTTCGTCTGGACGATGAGCGCTGACGGTCTGACTTCGCGTCAGCGTGGACTTGACACGCCCAATATGCTCTATCAGACGGCCTGGTCGAACTGCTTCCTATGAGGTGGATTGAACAGGCTTTTTGTTTTCCCGGCAGTCAACAGAGCTCGGATCTCCTTCTCATTCGGCAGCGGCCAAAAAGACTTTGCAGTGACCGGGCAATTTGTTAAGGTTAAAAAATTGAATACAACTTAATTTTCAGCCATGAGAAGACGGCGGAGTGCTGCCGCCAAGTTTTCGATCTGGAAACGCACTCATTGCAGGGCTCCGCGCGGTTCTGGAGATGCGTGCCTGCAATTTTTCATTCTGATGCCCGGGCAATGAATAAATTCTTTTCCAGAGCCACGCTGAAGCAAAAGCTCACTACCATTATCCTGGTAGTGTGCGGGATCGTTCTGCTGCTGTCCTCGCTGGCCTATTTCGGCCTGGAGATCATTTCCTTCCGGCGTCTTCTGGTGTCTCACAAGACGTCCCTGGCAGAGGTTGTCGCGGCCAACGCCGCAGTTGCACTGCCCTTCAACGACAGGGAACTGGCCCGCAACACCCTGTCGGCTCTTGCCTCCGAACCCAACGTCAAGCTGGCCTATATTTTTGACAGGCAGAACCAGCCGCTGGCTCAATATCTGCGCAGGGAAGACACCGCACGGCTTGCAACAGGAGGCTTTCCCCGTGTTACCGAAGCGGAATATCGGCAGCTTGCAAAAGGCATTGAAGCTGGCGAAAAAACCCATTTCCTTTCCTCCCGGCATCTGGCTGTGTTCTGCCCCGTGGTCAGTCAGGGACAGCAGCTGGGCATGGTTTATATCAATTCCGACCTGGGCGCTTTTTCCCGCTGGAAGCGCCTGTTTGCCGGCAGTGTTCTGGCCGTTCTCGGGTTGTCCTTTCTGCTCGCCTATCTCCTCTCATGCCAGCTTCAGAAGATTGTTTCTCGTCCCATCCTGTACCTTCTTGGCAACATGCACCGGGTGACCAAAGAGGAAGATTTTTCGGTTCGGGCACAGAAAGATGCGGACGATGAGGTAGGGGCCCTTATCGACGGTTTCAACGCCATGCTGTCACACCTGCAGAACCGTGATCGGCAGTTGGTCGATTATCAGCATCACCTTGAGCAACTGGTACGAAAACGTACGGAGGAGCTGCGCAAAACCAACGAAGAACTGCGGGGATCTGTTGTGGAACTGGAGAAGACCCGGGATGCGGCAGAAGCGGCCAACCGCACCAAGTCCCGTTTTCTAGCCAATATCAGCCACGAACTGCGCACGCCCATGGTTGGCCTGCTGAGTAGCACCGAATTGCTTTTGAACAGCGGGCTCGACTCGGAACAGTTGAGCCTGGTCGAGACCCTGAACAACTCTGGCGAGGCGTTGCTTGAAATTCTTAATGATCTTCTGGATCTGGCCAAGATCGAAGCCGGAAAGCTGTCCCTCGAACACGTCGAATTCAATCTTCTGGAGATCATGGCCGTTCCCATCGAACTGTTGGGCAAGACCGCCTTTGGAAAGGGCCTGGAACTGGTTTGTGACATTGCCCCGAACGTCCCTGTGCTGCTTCGGGGGGACCCGGGACGGCTGCGCCAGGTACTGTTCAATCTGTTGAGCAATGCCGTCAAGTTTACCCATGAGGGAGAAGTGGTTCTGCGAATCCGTTCCGAGCAGGAGCTAGACGATAGTGTGACACTGCGTTTTGAAGTGGCGGACACCGGAATTGGTATCGAGACTTCCCATCAGCAGCATATTTTCGACTCCTTCTCCCAGGCGGACGATTCCACTACCCGGCTGCACGGTGGCACCGGGCTGGGGTTGTCCATCGTCAAGCAACTGGTCGGCATGATGGGCGGCCGGATCACCCTTTCCAGCGAACCGGGCCTGGGGTCCGTCTTTTCCTTTGTGCTGACTTTGCGTCGCGGCTCCGATAGGTTCCCCGACCGGGCCTGGGGGGCCGGCAAAAGTATTCTGGTAGTAGAGAAGAATGTCTCCACAGGTCGGGTACTTGAGGAGCAATTGCGCCACGTTGGGTGGAATGTTTACCTCTGCCACAGCGACACGGTGGCCGCCGGGATTATGGATGAGGCGCAAGATGCTGCGCAGGCCTGGGACGTGGTGCTGGTCAATGACCAGTTACTGAGCGGGGAGACTTCGCCTTTTTTGCAAAATCTTGACAAGGTGTTGTCCGGCGGCCGGACCCGAATGGCTGTCATGGGGCCAAAAAATTCCCGGGCCATTCAGAACCGGCCCCTGCAGGATCGGGTGGCAGCCTATCTGCGCAAACCGCTGCTCCCCCATCGTCTGCAGAATGTTCTGGAAAATCTTACGACCTGCGCAGTCATGGCTGCAACACCTGTTTCGCAGGTTGTTGAACGGGATCATAATGACTCTGCGGCCGCAGTACTTCGACAAACGCCCGCTGTTATTCTGGTGGCGGAAGACAACCCGACCACCGGCAAGCTCATCGATATCAGTCTTTCCAGCCTGGGCTACCGGGTCACTATTGCCACGGATGGTCAGAGCGCTGTGGAACTCGTGGCCGGACAACCCTTTGACCTGGTGTTGATGGATTGTCAGATGCCGGTTCTGGACGGCTACGCGGCCGCCAGGGCGATGCGGGAGATGGGCTGTACAGTGCCGATCATCGCCCTGACCGCCTCTTCCCGGCTGGAAGAGGAAACACGCTGCCGGGAAGCGGGTATGGACGATTTTCTGTGCAAACCGTTCCGCCACGCAGTGCTGCATGAGATGATTCGCCAATGGCTTGAACGCACCGGTAATCCTTCCAGGGAAGACCATTAGGGGTGTTTTTTTGGTTGCAACATCTGTGGAGAGACTTCCGCGATGGAAAAATCCATTGCTTCCAGTGATGTGAAGCCCAAACGGCTTTTCTGGACCTTGAGTATTTTTTGCGTGGTTTCCTACGCCCTGGTTGTGCTGTATCTTTTGGCGGCTTTGTTTCCGGCTTCGGTGGTTTCGTCTTCGCTGCGGGTTGAAGCGTGGGAAGTTTACCGGCAAATCGACGGAGGAGGGCAGCTGATTTCCCTTCGCGGTGATGGTTTCGACAAAAATGTGAGTGTCTATCTGTCCTACGACCCCGGCAATCGAGGCGCCATTGTGGCCACGTTGCCCACCTGGGACCATCTGCGCAAGGTGGTGGTACGCGGGGACACCCTCTACATGGCCAACCGCAATCGCGGCTTTCTCGTGGCTGACATCAGCAATCCCCGCCGCCCGGCGATTATTGCCGCCCTGGAGACTCCAGGACAGGCCTGGTCCGTTTCCGTCGATGCCTCTTATGCCTATGTGGCATCGGGAAAAGCCGGCCTGCAGGTCATCGCCATCGACGAACCCGAACAGCCACGCAGCGTGGCGGCATTGCCGCTTCCCGGTCGCTCTGTCGAGGTGCTGGCGAAAGGGGACAGGGTGTTTGTGGCGACCCGGGAAGGTGAAGTTCACGTTGTTTGTGTGCAACATCCCCAATCACCACAACTTCTCAAAAGCATTGCCACGGATGGAACGGTGCACGGCCTTGCTCTGGGTTTGGACGGCCTGTTGGTTGCCAAGGGTCCTTCGGGGGTATGGGAATATGCCCTTGATGGGGAAAACGTTTATTCGCTGCGGCGCAAATTGGCGACCGGGGGCAATGCCCTCGGGGTTGCGGTGCACGGCAACGAACTTTTTGTTGCCTGCGGACGTCGGGGAGTGGCGGTCTTTGTCCTGAATGACAATAGTACGATACCGGCAGTCATCGTTGATACGCCGGGATACGCCTTCGATTTGACCGCAACAGAAAATCGCGTTTTTGTTGCCGACAACCTTAACGGACTGCAGATTCTGGAGCGGGATGCGGTGACTGGCTGGGAGCTTGTTGCTACGGTGAATACTGATGGAACGGCGACCGGGCTGGATTGGGACGGATTCTTCGTTTACGTCGTCGACGGCAAAGCGGGACTGCAGATTGTCAATCTGGACAAGGTTGTGACTGACCGTAGCCGGCGCCGCGTTGGCACCGCCGGTTACGTTCGGGCCATGGTCGTCGAAGAACAGGAGCTTTATGTCGCCGCAGGCAGCGGAGGCATCCACGTCCTGAGCATCGATGCGGAAAACGAACCGCAATTGACCGACACCCTGCCAACTACGGGGCATGCTTCTGATCTGGCCTACCTGGAGGGCCGGCTTTATGTTGCCGATGGGCAAAGCGGACTGCAGGTCCTGGCCCGAAGCCCTCAACGAGGACTGGATCCGGTCTGTAACATTCCTCTGGAAGGTTTTGCCGGCGCCTTGAGCCTCATGAAAGAGAGGCTGCTGGTGGCGGTCACTCTGAACGCTCTGTATGTGCTGGATACAAAGAATGACAACTGTCCTCGCGTCATCGGTCAATTGGCGGGACTCTCCGGTTTGCGGGACGTGACCGTGGCCGGAGACTATGCCTTTGTTGCCGCCGGCAAGGACGGGGTGTTGCAGATCAGCCTGAAGGATCCCGTCAACCCCCGCCTGATGGGATCCGTGGAGGTTCCCGCGTCAGTCCGCGTTTTTGCCAATAGCGTGGCCGTGGTCACGGATGGAGACAAACTTCTGGTCGCCAACGCTCGGGCCGGCTGTCAGATTTACGACGTCAAAGATCCGCGGCAACCGCGATTTCTCGACACCCTCGCTTCTATGGAATATATCAGCGGGGTGGCGATCGTTGCGGGACGGGGTTACCTGTTTTCTCACCGCAAAGGGGTCCAATCCATCGATCTTGAAACCTTGCAGCAACTCTGGTTGGTGAAAAGTTCCAGCGCTTCCGCTTTGCAGGTCGTCGAAGACAGAGCCTATGTCGGGCAGGGCAACAGCGGCATAGCGGTGATTCCCCTGCCGCGGGAAATTGTTTCCTTGACCCGGCACGACTTCCAGAACATATCCATTTTTGTTCCCCATCCCGGTCTGTCCGGGCCCTATACCCTGCATCTGACCAGGGACGGGCAAGAGTTGATGCTTCCGCAACCGCTGCTGTTCTGAAAGCGGTCCTTGCCTGCAAGAAGTTCGGTGCCCTGAAGGAACCTGCTCACAGGGCATTGCTGTGCGGTGCGGATTTGTCAATAAGGAAGCCCGGTTTTCCCTCCCGGGGTTAGGGTCCGCCTACCTTTTTTGACCCCCTCAATAAGTCTGGCATCCTTTCGCAAACGCCGGATGGATACGGCGCAGTTTTCCCATGGGGAACGCGCAATTTTTCGTTATGTCAAGGAAATCAAGGCCTTGTGCGGAGGTGTACACCGCTGCGCCGCACAGTTCCACAGGATGGAGGAAATGCACAGATCCCGGCCGCCCGGAGGGCGAGGGCCAGGGATGGCCTGAAGCAAAAAGGGCCGTTTCCGGATGAAAACCAGTGTGGCGGTCAGGGACGTCCCTCTGTTGCCGGGCCACCCTGTCCACTCACCGGAACCTCCCAAGCAGCCCTGTCCGGTTGTTAAAAATTCCTACCCGTGATTTTTAAAACCCATTTCGCAAAGTCACGCAGGTCGTGCACATGTTTGAAACGTTAGAAACCGCTCTTATTCATTTGCCTGTGTCGCGAATTCGGCAAGGCGATTAGTGACCTATGAACGAAGATCTTAAGAGCACTTTGAACTCCTTGCAGCTGTTTCCGCAAGTGACGGTCCCCTGGTGGTAATGATTAGCTTCGACTCACAATGTGGTGGCAAAGCTCTTCCTGTAGTGTCTTGAGTTAAGAGGAGCGTAATAAAACACCTGAAAAGCGCCTAAAAATTAAAATAAGCTAATTAAATATGGGGATTTTGCTTTCTGGGGTTAAAACTTGCAAATTATCAGGAAAATATGCCGCCACGAAAAGCAGCGCAACATTAGACGCGCCGTCCTTGTAGGTGCAGGTCATAACTATTCGGGACCGGCGTCTTGTATCAGACCGGGTGTTTCTTGACAACCCGAGCCGAGTTCTTTAGGCTACCACACGATTTCAAGGGTTTTGAAAGGTGCTTGCCATGCAGATCGCCGCCGTTATACCCGCCCGTTATGCTTCGACCCGGTTCCCGGGAAAACCGTTAATAAAAATTCTTGGAAAAACCATGATTGAGCGGGTTTGTGAACAGGTAAGCCGTTGTCAAACCGTGAACAGGGTCATTGTCGCGACAGACGATGCGAGAATTCTGCAGGCGGTGGAAGCCTTTGGCGGTGAAGCCTGGATGACCCGGGCGGATCATGCTTCAGGAACCGACCGTCTGGCTGAAGTGGCCGAAAGTCTGCGGGTCGATCTGGTGGTCAATGTGCAGGGCGACGAGCCTTTGATTGCACCGTCCATGATCGATGCGGCGGTGACCCCGCTGCTGGAGGATGCCACCCTGCCTATGGGAACGTTAAAGACTCCCGTCAGGGAGTGGCGGGAGTTCCGCGATCCCAATGTAGTCAAGGTGGTGACCGACGAGGTGGGCGACGCCCTTTATTTCTCCCGGGCGCCGATTCCGTTTCCCCGGGATGAATGGCCGGAGCAGGGGGAGCCAGCAAGCCAGCCGAAGGCTTACCGGCATATCGGTCTTTATGTCTATCGCCGCGACTTTCTGCTGCAATTTGCCGCTTTGCCGCAGAGCCCGTTGGAAATTCTCGAAAAACTTGAGCAGTTACGGGCCCTGGAGAACGGCTATCGGATTCGCGTGGTGGAGACGGAAGAGACCAGCATTGGTGTGGATACACCTGAAGACGTGGTTCTTGTGGAGCGCTTGCTGACCGCCGGTTGATGTCTTCCTCCGGAAACTCTGCCATGGTCGCACAGTTGGGCTTATGCGCTTTTTTATGCGTCGTTGAAAATAGGATTTCTATTTCAACGTATAAGGTGTAGAGTTGCGGATTTGGAATTAAAAGCGACTGGGGAGTTTACGATTTGACCGGCCCGGTTCCGGGGAAGGAGCAGCTATGAAAACCAAGTTTCTGTTTATCACCGGCGGTGTTGTGTCGTCCCTTGGAAAAGGACTTTCCGCAGCTTCCATCGGTGCCCTCATGGAGGCCCGCGGGCTGCGGGTTTCCATGCAGAAAATGGATCCTTATATCAATGTCGACCCTGGTACCATGAGCCCGTTTCAGCACGGCGAGGTTTTCGTTACCGACGATGGCGCGGAGACGGATCTGGATCTCGGCCACTACGAGCGCTATACCTCCGCCCGTCTGTCGAAAAAATCAAACTTCACCACCGGTCAGGTTTACGATTCGGTCATACGCAAAGAGCGGCGCGGCGATTATCTGGGCGGCACGGTTCAGGTCATTCCCCATATCACCAACGAGATTAAAAGCAAGATTCTTGAAAATGCCAAGGATGTGGATATCGCCATTGTCGAAGTCGGGGGCACGGTCGGCGACATCGAATCGTTGCCGTTCATGGAGGCGATTCGTCAATTCAGGACCGACCGAGGTCGAGACAACGTGCTCTATATACATCTGACCCTGGTCCCTTATATCCCCACGGCGGGCGAGCTGAAAACCAAGCCGACCCAGCACAGTGTCAAGGAACTACGTGAAATCGGCATTCAGCCCGATATCCTGTTGTGTCGTTGTGATCGGGAGATACCCCGGGACATGAAGGCCAAGATCGCCCTGTTCTGCAACGTTCCCGAGGAGGCGGTGATTACTGCTCGGGATGTCCCCAGCATCTATGATCTTCCCATCGCCCTGCATGGAGAAGGCCTGGACGAGCGGATCACTGAATACCTCAACATCTGGACCAAGGCCCCCGATCTGTCCTCCTGGGAGTTCATTCTGAAGCGGGTCAAGGAACCGGCTTCGGAGATTGTCATCGCCATTGTCGGTAAGTATGTCGAACTGAAGGAAAGCTACAAGTCCCTGGCCGAAGCCCTGACTCATGGCGGTATCGCCAACGACTGCCGGGTCAATTTGATTTACGTGGATTCCGAGGCTCTCGAGCGGCACGGTGTCGGAGAGACCTTTGCCGAGGTTGACGGAGTTCTGGTGCCGGGCGGCTTCGGTCAGCGCGGCAGTGAAGGCAAGATTGCGGCGATTCGTTACGCGCGGGAAAATAAAAAGCCTTTTTTCGGCATCTGTCTCGGCATGCAGATGGCGGTCGTCGAATACGCCCGCAATATCTGCGGCATCGACGATGCGTACTCCAGTGAGTTCAAGGTAGATGCCAGGAACCCTATAATCCATATCATGGAAAACCAGAAGAAGGTTTCCCGCAAGGGCGGTACCATGCGTCTGGGAGCCTGCCCCTGCCATCTGGAAAAAGGCACATTGGCCCGGCGGATCTACGGCCAGAGCGATATTTCCGAACGGCACCGTCATCGCTATGAATTCAATAATCTCTACCGGGAACAGTTGCGCAAAAACGGATTGGTCATCTCCGGTGTCAATCCTGAGCTGGATCTGGTTGAAATCGTCGAACTGAAAGATCATCCCTGGTTTCTGGGTTGTCAGTTTCACCCGGAGTTCCGCTCTCGTCCCATGGACCCGCACCCTCTGTTTGAGTCTTTCGTCGGTGCCTGCCTGAAAGGCCGCAGTGATGGCGAGCATGATGCGTGAAGTGAAAGTGGGTCCGGTGGTGCTGGGTGCCGGCCGGCCGCTGGCCCTGATAGCCGGTCCCTGCGTTATCGAGGACCAAGAGACGACTCTGGAAATTGCCCGCTGTCTTCAGGATATCTGTCGCAGAAACGGAAGTCCCTTGATCTTTAAAGGGTCCTTTGACAAGGCCAACCGAACTTCGGTCAATTCCTTTCGTGGTCCGGGACTGACGGAAGGACTGCGGATTCTGCAAAGGGTGAAAGAGCAGCTGGGAATACCGGTTGTTTCCGACATTCACGAAGCGTCCCAGGTTGATTTGGCTTCCGGTGTTCTGGATATGCTGCAGATTCCGGCGTTCTTATGCCGTCAGACCGATCTGCTGATTGCTGCCGCCAACAGCGGGTTGCCGGTTAATGTGAAAAAGGGTCAGTTTCTGGCGCCCTGGGATATGGACAATGTGGCGGGGAAAATTGCCTCGGCGGGAAACCGCAACATTGTTCTTACGGAGCGTGGCACCAGCTTCGGTTATAACAATCTGGTGGTGGACATGCGCTCGCTGGTGATTCTGCGACACAGCGGCTATCCCGTCGTTTTTGATGCCACCCATGCCGTGCAGTTACCCGGCGGGGCCGGCACGTCATCGGCGGGTCAGCGGGAATTTGTTGCCGACCTGTCACGAGCGGCGACGGCGGTGGGGGTCGATGCCCTGTTCTGGGAGGTCCATCCGGATCCTTCCCGGGCCCTTTGCGACGGCCCCAATTCCTTGCCGCTGGATCAGGTTGAAGCTTTATGGCGGCAGATGTTGAGCATTGCTGCCGCCGTCGGCGGAGTGAATTGATAATGAACGAAATGATCCATGTGGCCAGACGCGTACTGCTTATCGAGGCCCAGGCGCTCACCGACCTGGCGGAGAGGGTCGGCGAAGACTTCAGCCAGGCCGTGGAGATGCTGCTTGATTGCAAGGGGAGGGTAGTGATCACCGGCATGGGCAAGTCGGGCCTGATCTGTCAGAAGATTGCCTCGACTATGGCTTCTACCGGTACACCGGCTTTTTTTCTGCACCCGGCTGAGGGTATTCACGGCGATCTCGGCATGCTGATGAAGGGGGATGTGGTTATAGCGGTCTCCAATTCCGGGGAGACCGATGAACTGGTCCGTATCCTTCCGGTGATCAAACGCATGGGTCTGCCACTGATTGCCATGAGTGGCAACTGTCTAAGCACCCTGGGCAGGGCCGGCGATGTTTGTCTCGATATTTCCATCAGGGAGGAGGCTTGTCCGCTGGGCCTGGCGCCCACCGCCAGCACCACGGCCACCCTGGCGCTGGGGGATGCCCTGGCGGTCGCTTTGTTGGAGCGTCGGGGATTTAAAGAGGAAGATTTCGCCCTCTTTCATCCCGGCGGCTCTCTCGGTCGGCGACTGCTTCTCAAGGTCGAGGAATTGATGCACTGCGGAGAGGCTATTCCCCTGTGTCACGAGTCAACCCTGCTCAAGGACGCTCTGTTCGAAATCACCAGTAAAAAACTTGGTATTACCGGGGTCGGCAACGACTTCGGTCAGCTGGTGGGCGTCTTTACCGACGGCGACCTGCGGCGTTCCATGGCCGATGGAATTGCGGTGCTGGATCGGCCCATCGCCGAAGTTATGGCCAGAAACCCGAAACGGATTCTCGCCTCGGCTCTGGCCGCGGAAGCCGTACAGGTGATGGAAACCCACGCGATTACCTCCCTTTTCGTTTTCGAGGGCGAAGAGAGCAGGGTGCCCATAGGCATAATCCATCTTCATGATCTGCTGAAATCGGGAGTTGTCTGATGAAGGAAAACCTGCGCGGCATCCGTCTGCTGCTCCTTGATGTCGATGGGGTGCTGACCGATGGACGCATCATCTACGACGCCAACGGCGTGGAAAGCAAGGCCTTTGACGTCAAGGACGGCCACGGTATAAAGATGCTGCAGAGGGCCGGTATCCAGGTCGGAATCATTACCGGACGGCAGTCGCCGGTGGTCGCTTTTCGCGCTCGGGAATTGGGTATTGATCTTGTGATTCAGGGGGCCAAGAAAAAACTGCCCCCCTACGAGACTATTCTCCGTGAACAGGGATTGGCTGATCATCAGGTCGCCTATGTCGGCGACGACCTGATCGATCTGCCTATTCTGCGTCGAGTGGGTTTTTCGGCCACTGTCGCCGACGGGGTTGAGGAGTTACGGGAGTACGTCGATTATGTTACCCGTCGGTCCGGAGGCCGAGGCGCGGTCAGGGAGATCTGCGATATGTTGCTGAGAGAAACCGGCCTATGGAAGAGCAGTGTGGCCCGTTACTACGAAAATAGCGATTGAGTTGAAAATCAAATCCCGTGCCAACTTGCGGGTTGTATCTTTACAGACGGAGGCCGGAGTGTTATACTCGGAGCAGACATGAAAAAGAGTATAACTATTCGAAACCTTTTACTAATTTCCATGCTCGGGATGCTTTTGGCGGGTGCTTTTGCGGTTTGGAAAAATTTTGTTTCGCGCTCTCCAGAAGAGTTGTTCAGGAGCCTTCCGGAAAACATCGATATTGCCTTTGGTGAGGTTGATTACACGGAAACCCGTGGAGAGAGGCGCCTGTGGAGGTTGCAGGCCGCCCGTGTAGCCCGGGAAGCGCGACAGCAGAAAGTGCAGCTGGAAGACGTGCGAATGACCCTTTACCAGCAGGGTGAACTGGGAAACGTTCATTTGACCGCTTACCAGGGCTGGTGGTTTCCGGAAACGGGCAACGTGGAGCTGATGGGCGAGGTCCACGTTCGCGGCGACGGAGGCCTTGAGCTGTTTTGCGACCAGCTGTTTTTTGACAATAAGGCCGAGTTGGTTTTCAGCGAGTCGCCGGTGAGGTTGCTGGCGGAGGGTATGGAAACCACCGGAGTCGGCCTGGAGTTTTCCTTGCTGCAGCGAAGGGTGGTCATTCTGGACCAGGTTCATGCCAGGTTCTCCGGTTGGTAGGCTGAAAGGGGAAGGCCCCATGGTGCGTTGCGGAAAAATCCGACTGTCGGCTCTTGTGCTGTTTTTCCTGGCGGTAGGTTGCGCAGTTCTTCCGGGACTCCGCGTTTATGCCGATGTGGGCGAAATGGTCCATATCACCTCCAAACGTGCGGACGCCGAACTGGATACAGGTGTCATACGCTTTATCGGTGACGTTGTGGCGGTGCAGGGAGATGCCACCCTTTATGCTGAAGAGATGGTGCTGACCCGCGACAGGCAAACCCGACAGGTGGTCCGCATTGAGGCTTACCGACAGGTCCGGATCGAACAGGGAGAGCGGCTGGCAAGAGGCCAGAAGGCGGTTTTCGACCGAATTCGCAACGAGATGGTTCTGACCGGCTCACCCAGGATCAGCCAGGGAGAGGATTTTGTCGAGGGTGAGGAAATTGTCGTTTTTCTCGATTCCGATCGCAGTATCGTCCGCAGCAAGGGGGACGGGCGCGTCAGAGCCGTGTTTCATCCCCGGGAAAGGACCAGTGAATGAGCCGGCTGCTGGCGGCCAGGGATCTGCACAAGAGTTACGGTGGGCGCAACGTGGTGCAGGGAGTCGATCTGGAGGTGGCTTCCGGAGAAGTTGTCGGATTGCTCGGTCCCAACGGGGCGGGAAAAACGACGTCCTTTTACATGGTGGTGGGTCTGGTCCGGCCTGACAAGGGCAGGATATTCCTTGACGATCGGGAATTGACCACCATGCCAATGTACCGTCGGGCTCGGGCGGGGATTGCGTACCTGGCCCAGGAAGCTTCAGTGTTTCGCAAGATGACCGTAGAGCAGAACCTGCTGGCTGTCTTCGAAACCCTGAATCTTTCCAGATCAGCCTATCGACAGAGGATGACCGAACTGCTGGAGGATTTTCGCCTCAGCCACGTGGCAAAATCCTATGGGTATGCTCTCTCCGGCGGAGAGCGCCGCCGTCTTGAGATTGCCCGGGCTCTGGTGGTCAATCCGGCTTTTATCCTGCTCGACGAGCCTTTTGCCGGCATCGATCCCATAGCTGTCATGGACATACAGGCAATTATTGCCGGTCTGCGCGAGCGCGGCATCGGAGTGCTGGTATCCGATCACAACGTGCGTGAAACCCTGAATGTTTGTGACCGGGCCTACATTCTTAATGCCGGAGAGATTCTGGCCAGCGGTCTGCCGCAGGAACTGGCGGCCTGCCCGCAGGTGCGAACGATCTATCTTGGAGACAAGTTCAGGCTGTAACCGGTATCATTCCGTCCTGCTTCTCGGGGCATTCACGGGGGCCTTTGCGCGGGGAGTATTATGGCTTTAGAAATTCGCCAACAGCTTAAACTGTCGCAGCAACTGGTAATGACTCCCCAGTTGCAACAGGCGATCAAGCTGCTGCAATTGTCCCGCACGGAACTCGAAATCGTTGTGCGGCAGGAATTGGAGGAAAATCCGATTCTGGAAGAGGGTATCGATACTCTCGAGGAAAAAGAAGAAGCCGCCGAGGACAAGGAAGCTGATGACGGAGAAACCCCCAGCGAGGAAGTAAAAGAGCTCAAGGAGAATCCGGAAGAGTTTAACGATGTCGATTGGCAGACCTATCTGGAGGGACACAATCTGAGCGGGACGTCTTCCGAGATGTACGAAAGCGACGACGACCGGCCAAGTTATGAAAATCTTCTTACCAGAAAAACCTGCCTGGTGGATCACCTCCTTTGGCAGCTGAATCTGGGCCGCTTTGTGGAAAAGGAGCGGTTGGCCGCTACGGAAATAATCGGTAACCTTGACGAAAACGGCTATTTGCAGGCGTCTCTGGAGGAGATCGCGGAGGCCACCGGATTCTCTATGCCCATTGTAGAAAGGGCGCTGCGACTGGTACAGGATTTGGATCCGCCCGGAGTGGCCAGTCGCACCCTGCAGGAGTGTCTGCTGAAACAGGTTCGACTGCTCGGCATGGAGGGCAGTCTGGTCGAGCGCATCCTTGAAAATCACATGGCGGAACTGGAGACGCGGAAGTATTCCGTCATTGCCAAGACACAGGATGTCAGTCTGGACGAAGTTGTCGGTGCGGCACAGATTATTTCCGGCCTTGATCCCCGCCCCGGAAGGGCTTACAGCCAGGAGGACATTCACTACATCACGCCTGACATCTTCGTATACAAAATAGGCGAAGAATATGTGGTGGTTCTTAATGACGAGGGACTGCCCAACCTCAGAATAAGTTCTTTTTATCGCAATGCCCTGGCGGGCAATACGGATGTCGACGCGAAGGCCGGTGAGTACATTCAGGAGAAACTGCGCGGTGCTCTGTGGCTCATAAAAAGTATCCATCAGCGGCAAAGAACGATTTACCGGGTAACCAAAAGCATCGTCAAGTTTCAAAAGGACTTTTTTGAGAAGGGTATCGAGTACCTCAAGCCCCTTGTATTACGGGATGTGGCTGAGGATATCGAAATGCATGAATCGACGGTCAGCCGGGTAACCACCAACAAGTATGTGCAAACACCCCGCGGACTCTTTGAACTCAAGTACTTTTTTAACAGCGGGATCAATACCTCGCTCGGGCCCTCCATCGCTTCTGAAAGCGTCAAAAGCAAAATCAAGGAAATTGTTGCCGGTGAAAACATCAAGAAGCCCTTTTCCGATCAGAAAATCGTTGAAATGCTGCATCAGCAGGGTATCGAGATCGCCCGGCGTACCGTTACCAAATATCGGGAGATGCTGGGCATAAGGTCGTCTACGGAACGCAAGCGGTTTTTCTGAAAGGAGGCACAACCAAAGACAGAAAACGAATAACGGCTTCACGACTAAAGCCCTATTCTACTGAAATTCATCCCTTGGAGGTCTATTTATGCAAATTGCCGTAACGTTTAGACATATGGAAGCCAGTGAGTCCGTGCGTAATTATCTGGAAGAAAAACTTCTTCGGGTGAAGAAGTATATCGACGAGCC
>PWVL01000086.1 GCA_003561875.1 Desulfuromonadales bacterium
CCGGGAATACGCTGTTCTTTTCCCCAGGGCAGCACCTGCCGGATCCGCACCTCGATGAGCGTCGGGTTGGACAGTTCAAGCAGGCGGATCCAGGCCCGGTCATCCCGCTGCCAGACGCGACTCGTTACGATAAAACAGCCGCTGCGGGAAAGATTCAGGGTGACGGTCTTTTCCGTCGCATCTGGAGTCAAACTGGCATCGGAACTCAGCAGGACATTGCAATGCAGGGCGAAGCGTTTGTTTCTGCGAAACACCCGGGGGCGATCCGCGCAGCAGAAACGGTTGACAAAATCCCCCAGCGGAGCGTCCCGGTCCAGGGAGGCGCCGAACATCAGCCCGCGAAACTGGCGGGCGGCACTGTTCCAGCGCAGCATCAGGGTCGGATAATATTCCGCCAGTTCCTGGAGTAGAGCGCGCTCCCTGGCAGACGTGCGAGCAGCGGCCAGGACGTCAATGAGAAGGCCGCTGCAGGGGAAGGCAACCAGTTTCCGGTGCAGTTCTGGTACTTCGCTGACCCCTTCACAAGCCACTCCAGCAACCTGCAGGGTTTTTTGACAGGCAGCGAGAGCGTCGACGTTTTTGGTAAAATAAAGCAGCTTTATCATGAACAGGGCCTTCTTTCAGAAAATCACCGCAACAGGGGCGCTGTCATGAGCCTTCCGGAATCGCTTCAGGGCATATTCGATTCGAAAGGAGATCCTGGCCCCGATATTCGATTCCCAGCAGGGTGACGTCGTCCCGAAACGCCTGAGTCTGGCCATAGCTGATCAGCGCCTCAACCATGTGGTTGCAAGCGGCATCCAGGGTGCGCCGGCGGTTGGCGGCCAGTTTTTGAAAAAGTCGCTGCTGACCGAACATCTCCTGCTGCGGGCCGCCGTGCTCGGTGACTCCGTCTGAATAGAGAAACAGCCGGTCCCCCGGCTCCAGTTGCAGGGTCTCTTCTTCAAAGGGACCCGAGCAGCCGGTGCCGATGACGGAGCCGCCGGCGTCCAGAGCCCGAAAACTGCCGTCGCGGCGAACCAGCAGAGGCGGTGGATGGCCGGCGTTGCTGTAGTGTACCAGGCCACTGCGAATGTTGATCAGCAGGTAGCTGATGGTAAACAGTTTATCAAACCGTTCCAGAGGGTACTCTCTTTCCAGGCGCTGCAACACCTCCGCGGGCGACAGCAGCCGGAAATAGGGTGGCTTGTCGAGGGGCCTGCGCACAAGACGTCCGGATTGGGGGGAAAGGCTCTGGGTCACCGATACGGTCACCATGGCGGCGGGAATACCGTGACCGCTGACATCGAGAATGTAGGCCAGCACCGTGTCTTCGGTGAGCCGTGTCAGGTTGAACAGATCGCCCCCGACCTGTTCGCAGGGAACAAATCTCCAGGCAATTTCCAGTTCGGCGATCTCAGGCAGGTTGGCGGGCAGCAGGGCATTCTGGATTTCGGCCGCCGAGCGTTGGTACTCTTCCAGTTGCCGTTGCTTTTCCAGCAACTGTTTGTGGGCCAGTGCGGCTTCGTAGGTGAGTCGCCTGATGGTTAACTGGGCGGCGACCTTGAACAGCACCTCCCGCGTGTCGTCAGGACGATTGATGACCTCTTCCAGCCAGTTCTCGGCGAAACCTTCCGGTGCCGGAAGGCCGTCTACGGCTCCAAAGAGAATGCAGGCAACATCCTGATGTCGGCAACTCTCGGCCAGCGCCTGCCAATGCTCGACAGGCTCGTCACGCAGCAGGCTGCCGTCGAGAAGCAGCAGATCGGGCGACTGACGCAGCAGGTGTTCCGCTTCGGGCAGACCGCTGGCCCGCAGGATGTGATAGCCCTGATCCCGCAATACCTGATAAAGGGGCGTTGCGGTCGTGGTTTCCGGATGAGCGAGCAGTATTTTACCCGGCATGAATTCCTCGTGAGTGTTCCATGGAGGGCGCATGACCCCGACAACGTCCTGGCTCAATATAGCAAAGCCGCGCCCGGCTGTCTGCGCCTTTCTCCTGTGGCAGACAAACAGCGGGCAAGGCAATGCGTAGCTGTGGTCAACTAGCCGTGAGCCATGATGCGTTGCTGTCTGCGGAAAGTCCGTCACGCCTTGCCATGCAGGGTTCCGGGAGGGACGGGAACTAAGCTGTTGCTCCACGCCGATCCGCTATGATAGGCTGATTGCCCGAATCCCATCGAGTTCCGCTCTTCCTTCCGGTTGTCTTTTTTCGGCCGTTTTCACGGCGAGAGTGCGCCGATGCCCACAAAGGAACGCCTTGACAAGTTGCTGGTTTCCCGCGGTCTGGTGCCGTCCCGGGAGCGGGCCCGCAGCCTGATTCTGGCCGGCAAGGTACTGGTCGACGAACAGCGCATCGACAAGGCCGGCGCTGCTGTTTCCGTTGAGGCGGCGATACGGCTCAAGGGCGAGGACCTGCCCTATGTGTCGCGGGGTGGTCTCAAGCTGGCCGGCGCTCTGGATGCTTTTGCAGTGGAGGTGCGCGGGCGGGTGGTGATTGACGTCGGGGCCTCGACGGGAGGATTTACCGACTGTCTTTTGCAGCGGGGCGCCGCCCGGGTCTATGCTGTCGATGTGGGTTACGGCCAACTCGCCTGGGCACTGCGTCAGGATTCCCGGGTGGTCAATATGGAACGAACCAATATCCGGCATCTGCCGCCTTCGCGGTTGGCCGAGATTCCCACTCTGGCGGTGATCGACGCTTCCTTCATTTCTCTGGACAAGGTCTTGCCGGCGACCCTGGAACTGCTCCCCGGGGGCGGCGAACTGGTGGCACTGATCAAGCCCCAGTTCGAGGTCGGTCGCGGTCAGGTGGGCAAGGGCGGGGTGGTGCGGGATCCCCAACAGCATGCCGCCGTCATCGCTCGTATCGAAGCTCTGGCCGCCGAACTCGGCTGCACGGTTCTGGGGCGGATGGAAAGCCCGTTGCCGGGTTCGAAAGGCAACCGGGAGTTTTTGATTCACCTGCGCAAAAAGGCCGATGCAGTGAAATCTGTGGAGGCTCATTGAAACCGGTTTATTTTATCGGCTCCGGGCCTGGGGATCCCGAATTGCTGACCCTGCGGGGTGCGCGACTCCTGCAGAGCTGCGCCACCGTCTACGCTTTCCCCCCTTTTGGAGAGAGTTTTGGCGCGCTGCTGGCCGGAAAAAACCTGTACGATCCCTTTGATTTCGACTTTGAAGCCTTGCTGGAACGGCTGCAGCGCCAACGGCAACGGCAGCCTGTGGCGTTTCTGGTACCGGGCGATCAGACCTGGTTTTTCCCTTTTCAGGGCCTTATTGAGGCTTTGGGTGACGATGCGCAGGTGATACCCGGTGTCAGTTCGGCCAATGCCGCTTCCGCAATTCTGAAAAGGACTCTGAACCTTTCCGGGGTCTGCAGCCGCAGTTTAATACTTTCCCCCAGAAACCTGGAGGAGACGTCCGGTGCACCGGCCCTGGAGTCTCTTGCGGCCCCCGGGGTCACGCTGGTCATTTACATGAACCACCTGCCCCTGGCCGATCTCGTCGCCCGATTGCGAAAGGGCTATGGACGGGACGAGCCCATCGCGCTGCTGCAACAGATCGGTCTGCCCGGCCAGCGCGTGGTCCGCGGCACCCTGGACACTATAGAGGCGCTCTGGAGAACGCCCGGGGCGTGCTCCGGAAGCAAGACGGGACGTTCCGACCTGATCTTGATTCTGGTGGGGGAGTTCCTGACCGCGGCGGTTGACAACAGCTGGTGGGACCTGCGCCGCGACCGGGAAGGCTTCGAGGCCGGCTGAGGTGCGGTACGCTCCCACCATGCCGTCTGTGCGGCCGCCTGCCGGCATGGTTTTTGGGCAGCGCTCGCCGGTTTCTGATTCGCAATCGTTGAACGTTTTCGCGTAAAAACAGCTCAAGGCCTTTTTCATGATCCGTATTCTGCATACCGCCGACCTGCACCTTGACGGCAGTTTTACCGCCCTGGGTAACCGGGCGCCGCAGCGCCAGGCCGATTTTCTCGAAACCTTTGAGCGTATCATTGACCTGGCTGTGGAAAAACAGGTTCATCTGCTGCTCATAGCTGGCGATCTATTCGATCATCCCCGGCCCGGCCCGCGCAGCCTGGGCAAGGTGCAGGCCGGTCTGCAGAGCCTGTCGGCCCGCGGCATTCAGCCCGTGGTGCTGCCCGGCACCCATGACAGCCTGGTCTCTTCCGACGCCGTTTACCGTCAGTCCGCATTGCCCGGCACGCTGCTACTCGACCAACCGGGCATTCAGGAACCCCTGGCGCTCACCGTCAACGGCGAGTCCGTTTATCTGTACGGCTTTGCCTATCGCGGCTTCCTTTCGGACAACGCCCTGGCGGGGCTGCGGCGTCGTAGTGAGGAGGGTCTGCATATCGGCCTGCTGCACGGTTCCCGGCAGGGAAGCCCGGAGTGGAACTATCGCAAGAAGGATATTCCCTTCACCCTTGACGATCTGAAGAGCTGGAACCTCGACTACGTTGCCCTGGGGCATTATCACAATTACGAGGAACTGGCCGAAGGCGGCCGGCTCTACGCCTGTTATCCCGGCTCCCCCGAAGGCCGGCGGTTTGGTGAAAATGGTCCTCGTTACTGCGCTCTGGTGACGGTGGAATCCGGTCGGGCGACGGTGGAACCGGTGCCGGTCAACAGCCGGGAACTGGCAGAAAAGGAACTTGACCTGTCCGGATGCGCCGACCTGGAAGAGGCCGTTAACCGGGTCACCGCCCTGGCCAACGACGGTCTGCTGCTGCGCCTTACCCTGACCGGCACCCTGGAAGCTCCGGTGGATCTTTCCCTGCTGCAGAGTCGCTGCGAAGGCGGGTTCTTCTATCTTGAACTGCGGGATGAGACCCGGCTTTTCGACAGCGCCTACGCCCGTCGTATTGAATCGGAGGAGACGGTGCGGGGACTGTTCGTCCGTCGAGCCCGCCAGTTGATGGCCGAAGTCGGCGAACAGGAGCGATCGGTGGTGGAGGAGGCCTTTCGCGACGTGCTGATTCGGTTCCGTGCCTTCGGCGGGGGTGATCGATGATTCTTCGCAGCCTGGAGCTGAAACATTTCGGCAAGTTCGGCGACCGGAACTTTGAGTTTCGACGGGGTTTCAATCTGGTTGTCGGACCCAACGAATCCGGAAAATCCACCATGATGGAGGCAATTCCAGCGGTAATTTTCGGTTTGCGCAACAAGGACCGTTTTCGCCCCTGGGGCCGCGAGGGCAGTTCCGAGGCCGCCCTGTCTCTGGAAATCGGCGCCGTAACGGTGCGCATCGAACGGGATATTCTCAGCGACCGGGTGCAGTTGCTGGAGCGGGACGACCTGCACCAGGTCCTTTATCAATTCGAGGGCAAGGCCTCGCCCCAGGGACGTTCCTCCGAGCGGGCCGAGTATGGCGATCAATTGAGCCGTTTGCTGGCGGTGGCCGATGAAGATCTGTTCCGCGCCAGCCTCTTCTTCGCTCAGGGTGATCTCGAAATAACCGATCGCAACGGTCTGGCCGGCCGGCTCAAGGCCCTGTTGACCGGTTTCGGCGAAGTGGACTATGACCGGGTGTTGAACGCGCTCAGTAGCGACTACTTCAATATCACCCGCCACAATCCCTGGGGTAAGGACAAGACCCGTCCGCGGCAACTTGACGAAATTCAGGAGCGAATTCAGATCCTGGAGCAACGCTGGTTCGCGGCGGAACAGGGCCTCAAGGAACTGGCCTCCCTGGGTCGGCAGCTGGCCGAGTTGAGCGAGGCGCTGGAACAGAACCGCCGGGACGCGGCTTCCGGAGAAGAGTATCTGCTCTGGGTTCGTAAACAGTGGCAGCTGGAAGAAAAGGAAGGCAGCCTGCGCAAGGACTTCGGCCGGGTGGATCGAGAGTCCGGCAAGGTTGAGGAGTTGGAAAGGCGTCGCGGCGAGCTGGAAAAAGAACTGAGCCGCACGGGCCTGCCGCGGGATCTGCCCGAGGGCCTGTCACCGCTCCTCGCGGAAGGAGAATCTCTGCGTCTGGAGGTGGTGGCACTGCAGTCCGAGGCGGCCGGTTTGCGGGAAGACGTGAAGCGACAGGCCAATCCCTCCCGCAAGCAGCCCATCCTGGTGAGTCTCGGCGCGCTTCTGGCGGCCACTGCCGGGTTTTGGCCCGGCGGCCTTTACGCCCTCTTTTTATGGGGGATCGCCGGGTTGCTGGTTTTCGGGAGCTGGGGGTTGCACCTGCGTCGCTGTCTGATTAAAGGTGGTTTGCGACGGGGTCTGCAGGAACGGCTGCAGGCCGTGGAGCGACGCCAGGACGAGGTCCGGGAACGCCGTGCCGGCCTGAATGAGCGGCTTGAGGCCCGGGGTCTGGCCAGCTCACCGGTGGAACTGGTGCGCATGCAGAAAAACCTGGAGCGGCATGGCCAGTTGCTGGCGCAGCTCAAAGAAGTGGAGAGCGCGTTGCGGGTTCTGGACAAGCCCGAACAGCTCAACGAGGAAAAAGCTCAACTGACCCGGGAACTGGCGGTTGTGGGGGAGCGCATGGAGCAGGACAGGCCTCTGCGCCGGGAGTCCATGCTTCGGCCGGAGGACCTGCCCGGAGCCGAGGAGCAGATCCGGCAGCTACGGGAAACCATCTGCCAGCAGGAGCAGCAGTTGCTGGATCTGAGTCGGCGGGAGGCGGCTCTTCAGGGAGAGTTGTGTAATCTGCAACAGATCGAGGAAGAGGGCGAGGGACTCAAGGAACGGGAAACGGCGTTGCGCCGCCGCCGGGACGCCTTGGCCGCCGGCTACCAGCTGCTCTCCGAGGCGGTAGAGGATTTTCGCCGTACCTATCTCGAGCGGTTTGCCGCCGAAATCGGTCGCTACCTGGGGCTGCTCACCGCCGGCCGCTATCAGGAGGTGCGACTTGCCGACGATTTTTCCCTGTCCCTGCCCGGAATAAACCGGGAGTGGCGTGCCGTGCATTGTTTCAGTCGAGGCACTAACGATGCCGTCTATTTTGCCGCGCGCCTGGCCCTGACCCGCCAGCTCGCCGGGGGACAGGCCCTGCCGCTGCTGCTGGACGATCCCCTGGTCAACCTCGATCAGCAGCGCCTCAACGAAGCGCTGCTGATTCTTGAACGACTTGCCGGCGAACACCAGATCATCTTTTTCAGCCATGACCAGCGGCTGCTCAAGCGGGCAACGCGGGACCGCTGGAACGTCGTGACTCTTGCGGAGCAGGACAACGCCGCCGCGAGCGCTGTCCGGGAGGAACAATCCGATGACCGACAAATGTCTTTTCTGTGACATCGCCAACGGCAGGATTCCGGCCACATTTCTCTATCAGGATGAGCATCTTATTGTGATCGAGGACATTGCACCCCAGGCACCCCATCATTATCTGATCATCCCCCGGGAGCATATTCCTACGACCAACGACCTGGATGAGACCCATCGGTCCCTGGTAGGTCACGTGTTTCTGGTGGCTGCCCGATTGGCGCGACAACTCGGCATTGCCGAAGAAGGTTTCCGCGTGGTAAACAACTGTATGGAAGGCGCCGGGCAGAGCGTCTGGCACCTGCATTTTCATCTGCTGGCCGGTCGCAGCTTCGCCTGGCCTCCCGGTTAAGGTTGACAGGGTTCCGGCGATTCTCCGGGCGGGGCCTCCAGACGGAATTTGCGGGCACGAGACAGGCCGCAGGGAAAGACTTATGCGGACAAGGGAGGATGTGTGACAGAAGCCGATCGCCGCGTTGAGCAGCGCATGGTCAACGAGATCATGGAGTTGCTGGTGACTCATTACGGCGGTGGTTTGTCCGAAGAGGAACTGGACCTAGGTATCGAGTCCCTGCAGCTGGCCATCGAGATGGCCCGCGAGGCCCACAGCAACCAGGTGCGCAAGTCGGGCGAGCCCTACTTTTTCCATCCTCTGCGGGTCGCCCATCGAGCCGCAAGGCACTGGATGGATTTTGCCTCCATCATCGCCTGCCTGCTTCACGACGTGGTGGAGGACACCCCCATCACACTGGAAGACGTTGAAGAGACCTTCGGCGAGGAAGTGGCGCTGCTGGTGAACGGCCTGACCAAGGTGGCGGCGGCGGAGCTCAGCCGGGAGGTACTCAAGGCCGAAACCTACCGCAAGACCCTGCTGCTGGCCATCGAGGACGTTCGCGTCCTGTGCCTCAAGTTCTGGGACCGCATGGACAATCTCGAAACTATCAGCGCCCTCAACCCGTCCAAGCAGGCATTCATTGCCGAAGAAACCCGTAAAATTTACGTCCCCCTGGCCCTCCATCTCGGCATGGGTTCCGTGGCAGCCCGCATGGAAGCCCTGTCCCTGGTCATCCTTTATCCCGCCCGGGCGGATCGTTACAGTCGGGTAATTCGCGCCCTGCAGACGCAGACCGGCGCCGGGTTGCGCCGGATCCGCGCCAACATTAACCAGGCCTGTGAGCATCAGAAACTGGACGTGACCCTGAAGGATCGCTGGCGGCCCTTTTCCATCGCCGCCGTGCGGGAAATCGGCCGCGGACTCGCCACTCTCTACACCCTGGAAATTCATGTGGACGCCACCATGGACGCCTACATGGCGCTGGGGGTTCTGCATCGCCTCTACAATCCCATCCCCGGCAAGCTGCGGGACCATCTGATCGTCCCCTCGCCCTTTGGCTACCAGTCCCTGAAGACCTCCATACAAGCCGGCGAATACCGTCTGCGGGTGGAAATCACTACCCGCAAGCTGGCCCGTTTCAACGAGTCGGGTGTGCTGACCCCGGGTTTTGAGTTCCGACGCAAGAATTTCCAGGAGCTGATGCACTCGCTGCTGGAAGGGGAGTCGGCCATCGACACGGCCAGTCTCCGTCTGGCTTCGGCGAGTATTCAGGTTTATACTCCCAAGGGCGAGATCTGCAGTTTGCCGGAAGGCAGCAGCGCCCTCGATTTTGCCTTTGCCATTCACGAAAAACTGGGATTGTACGCCCGTAGAGCACGCATTAACGGCCAGACCCGGCAGCTCAAAACCCGCTTGCTCGACGGCGACCAGGTGCAGATCGAACGCAGTGACAATCCGGGAGTGCAGCCCAAATGGCTCGACTGGGCGGTGACCCCCCGGGCTCGAAACCAGATTCGGCGTTATCTCAGCGGTCTGGTCAAGGAAACCAAGGAAAAAAACTGACGAGTCTTTTTTGATGGCGCTCCGGTCAACACGGTCGCGGGGAGGATTCTGCCGCCGGCAGCACGCCTTCGGCACGCGAAGAGGCAATCGGGGCCGCCGTGACCGGGAGCGTAAGAATGAAGAGCTATCGTCGGGAACTCTGGTTTGAGGTGCCGCACAGGCGCGGTTTTATCAACATCACTCCCCAGGTTGAGGAGTGCCTTCAGGTCAGCGGCATTCGCGAAGGTCTGGTTCTGGTGAACGCCATGCACATCACCGCCTCGGTTTTCATCAATGACGACGAATCGGGCCTGCATCACGACCTGGATCAGTGGCTGGAGCGCCTCGCGCCTCACGAGCCGGTGGCTGGCTATCGCCACAACGTCGGCGAGGACAACGCCGACGGTCACCTCAAACGCCAGATCATGGGCCGCGAAGTCGTGGTCGCCGTCACCGGCGGCGCGCTGGATTTCGGCCCCTGGGAACAGATCTTTTACGGCGAGTTTGACGGTCGCCGCCGCAAACGGGTGCTGGTGAAGATCATCGGTGCCTGATCCCGCCATCGCAACCCGTGAACCCGCGCCGGTGTTTTTCGGTGAAAGTGTCGACCGAACTGTTTTTACCCGGTCTGAGGAGACTTTTTCGGTGGGCGGCTGGCGTGGATCAGGAGCTTGTTGTCGGTGAAATGTTCCACTTCGCCGGCAAAGGTCTCAACCTGGAAATAGCCCTGAATCTCGTCGCCGGCTTCAATAAACAGTTTATTGAGTTGCTGGACCCCTTCCCGGTGCAGCCCGGTTCGCTGGGCCCATTCCTGAAAATCATGATGTTTTTTCTGCAGTGACACCTCGTGCAGGACGAACCCGGCGTCTTCGATCATCTGCTCCCATTCGGCCCGGGTGTAGGAACGCACGTGGGTGGGATCGCGCATGGACTCGTAGCGATGCTGGAACTCGGCGATATGGGGTTCGTCGGCGAGCATGTTGTCGATGATCACCATGCGACCGCCGCGCCGCAGAACCCGGTGAAACTCCGCCAGGGCCCGGGGTACATCGGGAAAATGGTGGGACGCCACCCGGCAGATAAGCAAGGTAAAGGCGCCGGCCGGAAAGGGCAGGTCTTCGGCATCCGCTTCGCGAAAGGTGACATTTTCAATACCCCCTTCCTCGCTGATGAATTCCTGGGCCTTTTTCAGCATCTGCATGGCCAGGTCCGAGGCCACCACGCTGCGCACCTGGGGAGCGAAATACAGGGCACTGTGGCCGCCGCCGCAGGCGACGTCCAGCAGAATATCGTCGGCGGTGGGTTGCAGCATGCGCGCCGCTTCGGCAAGATCGGTGGTCTGGGAAAGGCCGGGGCTGCGCACGTAGCTCGCGGCGGCACGGCTGAACTGCTCCCGAACCTTGTCCTTGAAATTTCTGGGCATGAATAACTCCTGACGGTCTCCTATGTCGGCCGCTTGCGGCAGGACGGCCCGTCGTGGCACCCTCTCCAGACTGCTACAGCGGTGGCGGCAAGATAGCACGAAAAAAAATCATTGGGAAGCAATGTTGTGATCCGCGTTCGGTTGCTCCGGGGTGTTTTCCGGTCGCAGTTCCCGCTCCAGCAGATCGTGCAGTTCGCGCAACGGTTCGGCGTAGACACGGGCCAGATCCGTCAGCGGCTCAAGGCTGCCGAGCAAACGCCTTACCGCGCTCAGGGCCGCCTTCCCATGGCGCACTCTCTGCTCCCGGGGATTCTCTTTGGTGGCGGTCATTTCCCGAAACTGCTTAAGCACCGTGGGACGGCTTCGTAACTGCTCCAGGGCGCTGTTGCGCAGGGTCTGGTACTGTTCCCCGGTGACCTGCTGTTCCAGTTGCGCCTGTCGCAGCAGGTCGATGGTGCGGTAGTCGGGGAGGACGGATAGGCGGGTTTCATCCCGCAGCAGTTGTGGTTCCTGCCGGGCCAGGTAGTTGTAGGCCCGGGTCAGTTTCAGGGCCGTGGCTTTTTTGATGCGTACTTCGCGGCTGCAGTAGTCTTCAAAACAGGCATAGCCCCAATCGCGGTAGAGGTGCTGACGGGAGACTTTGTGCAGTTCCTCCCCCAGTTCGACCCAGGATGATTTGAAGCGTCGGGCACTTTTGAGCACCCGGTAACGTTCCGAATCGGGGTCCAGTTCGCGCATGATCGCTTCAATGTGCTGCTCGGCAGGTGTTTTCTGCGATGATTCCGACACGCTGCGGCTCCCTCGGCAAAAGGCTCTTGGTTCGGTGCCGTCTTGTGGTTACAATGGCGCCGCTGAAGCCCGGATTAAATTTTGAATGACAGTAAGGTTTGAGTTCATGACCATGAAAATGTGCGCCGTAGGCTCCCAGACGGAAACCATGCTGAATCTGGGGCATCCCTGGGTACTGGCCGATCGCCACACCCGCAACTGGCCGGAGGGCAAGGCCGGCGAACTGGTAGGGCTTTGCGATGCCAAAGGCCGCCTGCTGGCCACCGCCCTGCTCGATCCCGGCGAGCGGGTCGTGGCGCGGGTGCTGCAGCAGGGAGCGTTGCGGCTCGACGGACCCTGGCTGCAGAATCGCATCGCCGCGGCTGCGCGGCTGCGCGAACTTCATGGTCGACTGGTCGACACGGACGCCTACCGGGTGGTCAACGGCGAGGGCGACGGGTTGCCCGGGTTGACCGTCGACCGTTATGGTGACCACCTGATGCTGCAGTATTTTACCCGCGCCTGGAAACCCCACCTGAAGCTGGTGGTCGAGGCGCTGTGTCTGGTGCTTCGACCAGTGGGCATCTACGGTAAATTTCGGCCTCAGCAGACCCGACGCCTGGCGACGGAAGAAACCCGCCGCTTCAGCCGGTTACTGTGGGGCGAGGCTGCTCCTTCACGGCTGCAGGTCATGGAAAACGGCCTTCATTACCTGGTGGAACTCGAAGCAGGACTCAATACGGGATTGTTCTGCGATCAGCGCGGCAACCGGGCGGATCTCATGGAACGGGTGGCAGGGCATGAGGTGCTCAACCTTTTTGCCTACACCGGAGCCTTTTCCGTGGCGGCGGCCGCCGCCGGCGCCAGGCAGGTCACCAGTGTTGATGCTTCCACCCTCTATCTCGACTGGGCACGGGACAATTTTGCCGTCAACCGACTCAATCCTAAACGCCATCGGTTTGTGCTCGGCGACTGTTTCGAGGTCCTCGCCGAACTGGGCCGGCAGGGGCGGCGTTTCGACACGGTGGTGATGGATCCGCCGTCTTTTTCCACCGTGGGCAAGAACCGTTTTACCACCAGTGGTGGTACCGCTGAACTGGTGACCGCAGCCCTGGCGCTGCTGCCGCCCGGGGGGCTGCTGGTCACTTCCTCCAACCACCAGAAGGTCGATCTGGCCGATTATCTCAAGGAACTGCGCCGCGGAGCCCTGCAGGCCGGTTGCACCCTGCAGGTGATACGGGTCGCCGGACAGGGAGAGGATTTCCCCTATCCGGTAAGTTTCCCCGAAGGCCGCTATCTCAAATACGTGCTGTCCGTGCGGAATTGATGTACAGGCTGACCGCCGGGTCGTCGTGTCGCCCTGTTCCCCGAAGGGCGGGATCGACAGGGTTACGCAGTTCCACCCGTTGTGGGAGGTGCGCCGCGCTTCAGGCAACCACCGATGCTTTTTCGATGATGATCGCTTCCACCGGAACGTTCTGGTGCATTCCGCTGTTGGCGGTGGACACCGCGGCGATGGCCTCGACGGTCTCCATGCCCTCGATCACGGTACCGAACACGGCATAGCCGAATCCCCGGGGGGAAGCCTCCTGATAGTCAAGAAAGCCGTTGTCCACCAGATTGATGAAAAACTGGCTGGTGGCGCTGTCCACCACCGAAGTGCGGGCCATGGCGAGAGTGCCGCGCAGATTCTTCAGCCCGTTGTTCGCCTCGTTGCGAATTGGCGGAAGGGTGTTTTTCTGCTCCAGGGCCGGGGTCATGCCGCCGCCCTGGATCATGAAGCCGGGGATGACCCGGTGGAAAATGGTGCCGTCAAAAAAACATTCCTCAACGTAACAAAGAAAGTTCGCCACCGTGAGCGGCGCTCTCTCCTCATCGAGGCTGATAAGTATGTCACCTTTGGATGTCTGCAGCCGTACCTGTTTCATGGCAAGTCCTGTGGTCGGGGGTGAAAAATGATGGGGAAGACCTTGCGGCCCGCGGTTTTATAGCATTTATGCCGGGTGGATTCAACCGGCCCCTGTGATTCTCGCCCCGCCTGAAACACCGATCATTCCGCCATTTCGTACGTTTCTCCGAGATGTTTTTGCATCAGGCTGTCGCGCAGGTCCCGCAGGTCTGCCGTCACGGCAACCTTGTATACATGGGGATTGGCAAGCCTGAGAGTGCCCTCGGGCAGGCGGCGCAGCTGATCGGCGCAACGGTCGGCCATCTCTTCCAGGCTCTCCGGCTCCGTCAGCTGAAGCCCCCGGTCCATGACCGTTCGGCGGATTTCCCGCAGTTCGGCCCCGGCGGGAATTTTTTTGCAGCGGGACGGATTCAGGGGGTCGAAAACCGTGTCGCCGGCGGCCGGATTCTCCTGGTGGCGGCAGAGGATGTCCATCAGGTACCGCCCGTCGCCGTCAACGGCCCGCAGCAGGCGTTTGCAATCGGGCAGGGTCGCCTTGCTCAGGTCGCTGGTGACCTTGAGTTTGGGTTGTCCGTCATAACGTACCAGCTTATAGACTCCGCCCAGAGCCCCACCTCCCGGGCCGCCGGCCGTCGCCAGTCTGGTTCCGACGCCGTAGATATCGATGCAGCCGCCCTCATTGCGGATGGAGTCGATGAGGGTTTCGTCGAGATCGCTTGACGCGACGATTTTGACGGCGGGAAAGCCCGCCTGGTCAAGGAGGGTGCGGGCGGTCCGGCTCAGGTAGGCCAGGTCACCGGAATCGAGACGTATACCGCGCAACTCATGTCCCCGGGCACGCAGTTCGCCGGCGACGGTAATGGCGTTGGGCAGGCCGCTTTCCAGGGTGTCGTAGGTATCCACCAGCAGAACGCAGTTGTCCGGGAAACAGTCGGCGTAGGCGCGAAAGGCGCTCAATTCGTCGTCAAAGCACATGACCCAGCTGTGCGCATGGGTGCCCTGCACAGGGATGTTGAAAACCTGTCCGGCCCAGACGTTGCTGGTGCGGCGGGCGCCGCCGATGCAGGCCGCCCGGGCGCCGTGCAGTCCGCCGTCCGGGCCGTGGGCCCGGCGCAGGCCGAACTCCACCACCTGGCCGTCACCCGCGGCATGTTGAATGCGCGCCGCCTTGGTGGCGACGAGGATCTGAAAGTTGATGATGTTGAGCAGGGCCGTCTCGATGAACTGAGCTTCGGCCAGGTTGCCCTCGACGGTGATCAATGGCTCTCCGGCAAACACCACGCTCCCCTCCGGCGGGGCGATGACCCGGCCGGCAAAGGCGAAATCCCGCAGATAGGCCAGGAAATTCTCACGAAACAGTCCCAGGCGCGCCAGATAGTCCAGGTCGGCGTCACCGAAGCGCAGCCCGGCCAGGTGATCCAGGGCGGTCTGCAGGCCGGCAAAGACCGCATAGGCGCCGTGAAAAGGGTTGGTCCGGAAAAAAAGATCGAACACCGCCTGTTTGCGGTGCATGCCCTTTTCGAAATAGCCGGCCAACATGGTCAGCTGATACAGGTCGGTCAGCAGGGGCGAATAGCGAATGATGGACATGTTGCCTCCAATATTTTTGCGACGGTCCTTTGCCCGGTGCACGGGGTGTTGCTACTCCTCCTCACCCTGGGTGTCCTGCCGAAGGCTGAAGCAAAAACAGTATAGCAAAATCCTCAGTCGGATCCTTCTATGGCGACCTGGACCGGTACCGGGGTGAGCAGTTCCAGCAGTGCCCGCGGATCAAGGGCCACCAGAAAACCCCGTTTGCCGCCATTGAGGTAGATGACCGGCAGTTCCAGGATCGAAGACTCCACATACACGGGCAGCGGGTTGCGGGTGCCGAGAGGCGAGGTGCCGCCCACCTGGTAGCCGGTCTGTCGCAGAGCCCGTTCCGGCGTGCAGGGGGTGACCTGGCGAACACCGAGGATTCGGGCCAGTTTTTTGGTGGAAACCTGGCGGTCGCCATGCATAAGCACCACCAGGGGATTTTGCCGGTCGTCCTCCATGACCAGGGTCTTGATCACGGCGTGCTCGTCAACCTGCAACTCCCGGGCGCAGACGGCAGTGCCGCCCCGTTCCTGGTAGGCGTACAGATGGCCGACAAAGGGGATCTCGCGCTGCTTCAGCAGGCGCACGGCGGGAGTAGAAGGGATTCGGGAGCGGCTCATGATGTGTGTCGCGGGAAAAGAACAGAGTTAAACGCGCAGCCAGGTCGCCATCTGCAGGACCAGAGCGGTGACGGTGGCGACAACACAGAGCAGCGCAACGACGTTGAACAGTTTCGCCGTGGCCCGGCGGCCGCGAGCGCCGACGGGCAGCAGCAGGCCAAAGGCCGCCCCGCCCAGGGCGCCGCCGAGGTGCCCGGCGTTGTCGGCACCCACCAGTAAGCCGAACACAAAGGCAAAAGCCGCCCAGCGGAACATGAAGTTGCGCAGCGCCAGTCCGGGCGGGCCCATGCGGTGAAAATAGGCCACGGCAAAACCCAGCAGGCCGAAAATCGAGCCGGAAGCTCCAACCACCGGAGTGTGAGGGTGCCAGAACAGGCCGAACAGGGTAGCGGTGAGAGCTGTCAGGGTGTAGAGCACCACAAACCGGGAGGCGCCGATCTCCCGGTCGATGAGTGGGCCGACCTGATACAGCACCAGCATGTTGAAACCGATATGAATCACGCCGGCATGAGTGTAGGCGTAGGTCAGGCACCTCCACCACTGACCGAAGTAGAGAACCTCGGGAATCCACCGCTGGGCACCGAAACGGTGCAGCAGAGCCAGGGGCGGCTTCAGCAGAGCCTGGGGTCCGAGGCCGAGGGCGACGCCCTGCAGTATCATGAGGCCGAACCAGATCAGGTTCGCCGCAAGAATGACCTTTACCGGAGAAATACCGTCCCCGGGAAGACCTTCGCCCCGAAACAGTGCCGCCAGATTCTTTTCCCAGCGCATCAGCCGCCATTGCCAGCGGCTGCCGTTCAGTCCGAGCTTATCAAAAAAAGGTTTAAAGTTCACCATGGAAATCCTTTGGAAGAAAAAAGGCAGTTTGAAGCCGGAAATCAACTAGTGTCCATCCGGAAACTCCGGATGGACACAGCGCAGTTTTCATATGGGAAACGAGCAATTTTTCGTTGTGGCAAGGAAATCAAAGGTTTGCGCGGAGGCGTACATCGGTACGCTGTACAAGCAAACCTGTAGATTGACGCCGCTACAGCGGAAAAGGGCCGTTTCCGGATGAAAACCAACTATTGCAGATAAGCGTTC
>PWVL01000160.1 GCA_003561875.1 Desulfuromonadales bacterium
GATTGAGCGGCCCGGTCAGTATCAGGCGCAGGCCCAACAGAGGCTGACCGGCGACAAAATATTCCTTGGCCTGTCGGTGGGCGTTCTCCGCGCCGCACCACTTCAGACGCTGAAACACATAGATCGAGCTGAGGAAGATCAGGGTGTAGACAAACCCCTTGCAAGCAGACCGGATCACCCGGTCACGGGAAAGGACCATCGGCTTCGGGGATTGGTGGAACTTGTCCCACAGCCACCGCAGTCCGACCGCCGTCACAAACAACGCCGCCAGGTAGAAAAAAACCAGAAGGGCTGAAAGAAGCAGAAAAAACAACCCGGAAAAAAGGTGAAACCCTCCGATATACATCCGCAACCCCTTCCTTTCATAACCGGACAACCTGCCCTTGGCGGCAGCCATAAAAGGTTGCCATCCGTAGTTGCTCCCGACGGCAAGTAGCCTGCAAGTGAGCAAAGGGGCCGCTGCCGGCCGCCTTCCGCCGGGAACGGACATCGATCTGCTCCAACCCACGGCATATCATTTGAAAAATTTATCTATAAGTGTATTTTTTAATGTGGAATTGTTGTACAAGTCGACCCTAATGTCAACACTATTTAATTTGTTTTTCTTTTCAAGTGGTCCGAGAGGGAACTAGGAGGATCTAGTTGAGGAGGCGTGCCTTGCGGCAAGCAAAATCTCGCAGAACTTCTTGGCCGGGGTCAAAACATTCGGAAACATTCGGAAACATTCGGGTCAGGCCTGCAAGATTGCAAGATTGATTCTTTGAGCTAACATTGTCCCATACCACGAAAACCTCGCATCCATTTTTCCGGCGCCCTGTACCACGTGATAGTACGAGGCAATGCCGGACAGGACATCTTCCGGGACGATAATGACCGTTGCCGGTTTTTTCTTTTTCTCCAGGAAGGCATCGAGCGGTACGACCATCGCCTGCTGGCTTTTTGTCTGATGACCAACCATATCCATCTGGCCATTCAAGTCGGCAACGTGCCTCTGTCCCGCATCATGCAGAACCTCTGCTTCCGCTACACTCTCTGGATCAATTGGAGGTAGAAACGCACCGGCCATCTTTTCCAGGGGCGCTACAAAGCCATTCTGATCGATTCCGACGCCTACCTGCTCCAAGTTGGTCGCTTACCTTCACCTGAATCCAGTGCGATCGGGCATGACGTGCGTCCCAGGTGATTATCCGTGGAGCCGCCACCGCGCCTATCTCGGCCTCGAAGAGATTCTCGCCGAAGGTCTCCCAGGCTCGACACCGTTTCGCGGAATTCGTTGCCGAGTTCATCGGGAAGGGACATCGGGAGGATTTTCACGGCAAGGAGGGCACGGACAGCCGTTTGCTTGGTGAGGACAGCTTTGTCGAAAATGTGTTGAAAGGGGCAGAAGAGGTGCCGCTAGTGAGGCCGGGAATCGACGAGGTGCTGGAGCAGGTCTGCCGTCTCTATGGTTTGGATATCGCAGCGCTGGCATCGCCAAGTCAGCAACGGCAGTTGTCGGAAGCTCGTGGGCTTGCCGCATGGTGTTGATTGCCACATTGAGTTGATAAAAACTGGCAGATTATTTTCAGAATGTGTTAGAGAGGAGAATGAGAATCTCAGATTAAATTGGATCTGATCATCGTCATTGATTTGAGGCAGGGCGGTGGGGCTAAAGGGAGCCCCACCGCCCCCTCCATGCAGGGATTGGCCTCCCGGCAAGGAGTTGCTTTATTGGTACTGTCTGTTGAAGCTGACGTCAATGAGATTGCGCGTCTTGGCAAAGATTTTCCCTGGATCAAGCCATCCGGGTGTCCACGTTGCGGTCAACCGTTATGGTGGCACGGGTTTGTTCTCGCCTATTTTTCCTGTCTGTTAGAGCCTGTTTTGCTGCGGCGTTTGCGTTGTTCCTGCTGCCGGGCCGTTCATCGTCTGAAACCGGATGGTTACTGGCGCCGGTTCCGCTCCTCCATCACTGAGATCACTCAGTCCATCTTCCATCGCTCTGAAACCGGGCGCTGGTGCCGTGTTCTTCCGAGGTGTCGTCAGCGGCAGTGGTGGCGGCGTTTGCAGCGAATGACCGGCATTGTCCTGGGCGTGTTCTGTGGTTCGGCCCTGGACGCTTACGAGATCCTGCTTGCCCGCCGCTTTATCCCTGTCAGCCTCTCCTTTGAGTGTGACAATTCCGGTGTCGATCCGCCACCCTACCGTAGTGTCCCTCTGCCGCCTCTGTCTTCAGGATGATACAGGAGTGCTTTCCCCATTTTTCAAGGAGAGTGCTGATGACAGAAGAACAACGAGAAGAGATCGCCCTGTTTCGCTTCGGGGTGATCAGCGACCTGGTCGGTGCCACCCGTTTGGAGCATGGCGAACGGGGCCGGCGTATCAAGGAGAAGGCGGCAGCGCGGTGGAACATCCCTCATTCCCAGCGCACCCGCATCAGTGACAACACCATCCGCCGCTGGGTCACCATGTACGAGAAAAGTGGCCGTCAGTTCGATGCCCTGAAGCCGGTTCCGCGCAGCGATATCGGGCGTTGCCGCCAGGTGGACGAGGACACGGTCCTCTCGCTGGTCCGGCTGCGCAAGGCCAAGCCGCTGCTGCCGGTGGTGCAGTTGATCGAGGAGATGGAGAAAAAAGGACTGGTATCGCCCGGCTACACCTTGAGCCAGTCTTCCGCTTATCGGGTGCTGAAGAAATCCGGCATCTCAGGACGGCCCAGCAGTGACCCGGTTGACCGGCGCCGCTTCGAGGCCGAGTTTCCCAACGACATCTGGCAGTCGGATGTCATGCATGGCCCGCATGTGGTGGTTGACGGCAAGAAACGTAAGAGCTACCTGATCGCCTTTCTCGATGATCATTCCCGGTTGATCACCCAGGCCCGCTTTATGCTGTCGGAGAACCTGGCCAGCTTTCTGAGCGTTTACCGCGCCGCCTTAATGACCCGCGGGCTGCCGCGCAAGCTGTATGTCGACAACGGCCCCGCTTTTCGCAGCCGGCATCTGGAGAAGGTCTGTGCCTGCCTGGGGATCGCCATCACCCACACGCCCCCCTATACGCCGCAAGGGCGCGGCAAGGTCGAACGTTTCTTCCGCACCGTCCGCAGCCAGCTTCTCTGCGGATTTACCGGGAAGACGCTGGAGGATCTCAACCAGGCCCTGGACGATTGGCTGGGACTGACGTACCATCGCCGGCCCCATTCCTCCACCGGCCAGTCGCCATTGGAGCGGTTTGCTTCCCATCTGGAGCTGATCCGTAAACCGCCCATCGATCTGGACGATCATTTCCGCAAGGAGGTACGACGCCGGGTCAACAAGGACCGTAGCGTCTCCATTCATGGCCTTAGCTTTGAAGCGCCGACCCGCCTGATCGGTGAGCAGATCAGCCTGCTGTTTCACGAAGAGGCCCCGCACAAGGTCGAGATCGTGCTGCGCGGAGAACCGCAAGGTTTTCTCGTACCGCTTGATCCTTATATCAACGCCAGGATCGGCCGCGAGCAAAAAGACGTAGTCAAAGAAACCAGCGTTCGGCCGGGTCAGTTATCGTTTACCAGAAGGGAGGAGCAATGAGCTATCACTCCTTCTTCGGCCTCAAAGGCCAACCCTTCTCTGCCGATCTACCCCTGGAGTCCATTCTGCAAACACCAGACCTGCTGGAGGTGCAGCAGCGGATCCTCTACACCATCGACCTGGGCGCCATCGCCCTGGTCACCGGTGAAGTCGGTGCCGGCAAGTCGACCGCGTTGCGCTGGGTGGCTGGAGGGCTGCATCCCTCGAAGTACAAACCTCTCTGGGTCACTGCCACCTCCGGCTCAATTCTGGAGGTCTACCGGCAACTGTTGGCCGAACTCGATATTCAAACAGCCTCCTCGTCCCGCGCCATCCTGACCGGCCTGATCCGCACCCAGATCCTGGCCCTGGTGCAGGGTAAGAAACAGCAGCCGGTGCTGATTATCGACGAAGCATCACTCTTGCGCCTCGATGTCTTTGCCGAACTGCACACCCTGACCCAGTTCGAGGGGGACTCCAAACCCTTCCTGCCAATGATTCTGGCTGGCCAAAACAACCTGGCTGACAACCTGCTTTATCGAACTGCCGTGCCGCTGGCCTCCCGTATCGTCGCCCGCAGGCATCTACAGGAGGTCAACCGCGAGGGGATGGCCTGCTATCTGGAGCATCATCTGAACATCGCCGGGCTGAAACATTCACCCTTCGAGGATCAAGCTGTCACCGCCATTCACCAGGGCTCCGGTGGGCTGTTCCGCAAAGCCAACCATCTCGCCCGTGGCTCCCTGATCGCCGCCACCAGCGAAAAATCCCAGGTCGTCACTGCCGAGCACGTCCGGCAGGCAGCCTCAGAACTTTTCTGATAAAGGACTTGCGATGAAAGCTACCGAACACCGGCAGATGGCCGCTGAGCTGCTTGACCTGATCTGGCAAATGTAGCAGATCCTGAAAGATTATTGCCGCTGGCTTATGGCTCAGGATGACGGCCATCGGCTGGAGTCAGAAAACAACGACGAACCATTTTAATCACCCACCACCAACAACACCAACAA
>PWVL01000116.1 GCA_003561875.1 Desulfuromonadales bacterium
GGATGGGGCAACGAGGGTTGGGAAAGCCGATGTTTTGGGGAGTTGTAGGGGGTAACAGGGAAGTTGCGGAGGCTGCGGGATAGGGGCGGTCGGGGGCGTTGGGGTCAGTGAGAAAGCTGTGAAGGGGGCGTCGGGAGGCATGGGCGGGCTGCGGGAGAGGGCTCCCTGCTGTTGCAATTTATCAACACCAGGTTGCTTGGATCTCGCCTGAGGCCTTGCCCGGGACATTGACCGGAGCCTTGCTTGGAACTTAACCCGGAGCCTTGCCTGGAACTTTGCCCGGGATTTTACTTGAAACCTGACTGGACCTCACCCGGAGCCTTGCCCAGAGGCCTTGCCCGGGACCTCACCCGGAGTCTTTTCTGGCCCTTCATGGACCTCGTTTGGGGTCTCCGCCTAACCTTCGGAACGTTTCGGCCGCTTGCTTCCCCGCCTCCCTCCCGGCAAAGCGTATCAATATTGCAAAAATACTATCGATTATTGCAAAAAAGCAACAGACAGCCATCCAGCATTCCTCGTCCTTTCATCTTACTATTCTTTGTTGTGATTCTGCCCTGGCGCAAGCGATACCAGTTTGGAACACTTTTCCCGGGAAATTGTGTTCCAGACCGGCACTTTTTCTCTTCTTTTCCGGGTCCCCGCTACCAGCGGACAAGAATAATCGGAAAGAAAAGATATGATGTTACCGGGCTTGCCGTGTGGCAGGACGTTTCAGAAGGCCGGGAGCGCACGCCGGCAGATCCGCCTGGCACATGGTTTGCTTTATCTATAGAACGCATGCAAAAAAACTGAAGGAGGAAGAAAAGATGGTGCAGCTGGGAGGCTATATGGGTAAAGTGCTCAGGGTCGATCTGACAGCCAATCGCATTACAGAAGAAGCATTGGACCCGGAAATCTGCAAAAAATTTATCGGAGGATCGGGCATTGGGGCAAAGATACTTTTTGACGAGGTGGATCCGGCAGTAGAGCCGCTCTCCGCAGACAACAAAATCATTTTTGCGACGGGACCGCTTACCGGCACCAGGGCCCCTTGTTCAGGGAGGTATGCGGTCATCTTCAAGTCGCCCCTGACCAACGCTTATTGTGACGCGCATTCGGGGGGACACTGGCCGGCAGAACTGAAGTTCGCAGGGTTCGACATTGTGATCATCGAAGGCGCTTCGCCCAAACCTGTCTATCTGTACATTCATGAAGGGAAAGCGGAACTGCGAGACGCCGGGCACCTCTGGGGTAAAAATGTCTACGAAACCACGGATCTGCTGACAGATGAACTGGGGGATAAGAACGTTAAGGTGGCCACAATCGGGAGAGCGGGTGAGAATCTGGTCAAATTCGCCTGCGTGATTAACGACAAGGCCAGGGCGCCGGGACGGGGGGGCAGCGGAGCGGTCCTGGGCTCCAAAAAGCTTAAGGCGATTGCGGTGAGGGGAACCATGCGCCCCCAGGCAGCTGATGAAACCGCTTTCAAAGAGGTTGCAAAAGAGACCAACAAGATCCTGCGCGAGTTTGAGGGTCTTGCCGGTCTCAAGGACCATGGCACGGCTTCTTTCGTCAACCCGCTGAACGCTTTTGGGGTGCTTCCCACAAGAAATTACCAGGAAGGTGTTTTTGAGGAAGCAGAAAAAATCAGCGGGGAAGCCTTGACGGAGACGTATTTGACAAAGAAAACGGCTTGCTACGGGTGCCCGATTGCCTGCGGCCGGTGGTCCAAGGTGACCGAGGGGCCTTATGCCGGCATTGACTCCGAGGGCCCGGAATACGAAACCATCGGGGGGTTCGGTTCTCTCTGCGGCAACTCTAACCTGGCCAGCATCATCAAGTGCAACGATTTGGTAAGCGATTACGGGTTGGATTCCATCAGCTGCAGTAACACCATTGCCTTCGCGATGGAATGTTTCGAAAAAGGATTCATGACCAAAGGAGATACCGGTAACCTCGAACTGAAATGGGGTGACCACCGGGTGATTGTGGACCTTGTCGAAAAGATTGGCAACCGGGAAGGGTTCGGAGATACATTGGCCGAGGGTGTGATGAGGGTTTCAGAGAAATACGGGGCCGAACGCCTGGCGAACCACGTGAAGGGGCTGGAAACACCCATGCACGAACCCCGGGGCTATAAAGGTATGGGTCTTGCTTTTGCAACCTCGAATCGGGGTTCCTGTCATATCCGGCCCTATACGGGCGTGTGGGAGCTTTTCAATGTGCCTTACGCCGAGTTGAACCTGCAGGAGGGCGTGGACCGGTTTGCCGAAGCGGGCAAGGCGGAAAAAATCATCGGCTGGCAGGACTATGCCAACCTGATCAACGCCATGGACATCTGCCAGTTTGTTTCGATCTTTCCGACCCTGGGGGTATCCCATCTGGTCAGACTGCTGAACAGCATCACCGGATTGAATTATACCCAGGAAGAAGTCATGGAAGTCGGGGAGAGAATCCACAACATCCAGAGACTTTACAATGTCAAGGCAGGCTTTAAGCGGGACACACTGCCGTACAGGCTTACCTCAGAGCCCTTTACGTCCGGGCCCAGTAAAGATTCCGTCGTCAACCTGGAGCTGATGCTGGACGAGTATTATGCCATCCGAGGCTGGGACGGGGAAGGCAAACCCGGGGCGGAGAAACTGAACGACTTGGGCCTGGCGTAGCGGTGTGCAGCAGACGAATTTCTGGAGCATAATGGGCAAACATTGACATTAGAAATTGGGAATTGGGAGCGAAAAAATTGAAAGTTGTCATTCTGGGTTCTTTATTGAATCAAGTCTACAGCGAAGAATTGCAGGCCAGTGTGAGCAATTTCACAGAGTTGCTGGTCTTGCTCGAAAAGGAATACGGCAGGGATTTGATCGCGAAAATCATGGAAAAAGGAGCGGTCAAAGATACCATGATCATCCTCCTTAACGGTAGAAGACTGCCCTCTTCCCGTGTGTTTTCCACTACGTTGAGAGAGGAGGATCAGGTGACGATATTTCCTATGACTGCCGGCGGTTAAGGCAGCTGTCTTTCGGGTAGCTTATGGGGAGATGATGTAACACCCGGGAGTGCGTTTGCCCACGGAAGCCGTTTGTGATTCTGTTCAACCCCTTTGCCTTGCATAGTGGGCAAAGGGCAAGCCAAGGAGGTCAAAAGACAATGAAACTGGGAGAAATTCAAAAAGGTCGAGTGGCGTTGGTAACCGGTGCCGGAGCGGGGATCGGTGCGTCAGCAAGCAAGATTATGGCAGAAAATGGGGCTACTGTGGTTGTGACTGATCTTATCCTGGAGAGGGCAGAAAAAGTGGCCGCGGAGATCAAAGCCGCTGGTGGGAAGGCCGAAGGCTTAACCATGGACGTCACGAAAAAAGAGAGCATTGATGGATGTGTAGAACAAATTCTCAAAAACTACGGTCGGATCGATATCCTGGTCAACAATGCCGGCACATTCCCTCCCAAAGAATTTATCGATATGACAGAGGAAGACTGGGATTTCATCCACAACATCAACCTGAAATCTGTTTTTCTGGTGACAAAAGCGTGCTTCCCGGCGATGAAAGAGGCAAAATACGGCCGGATCATCAATGTGGCTTCTGTTGCCGGAGCCGTGATCGGCTGGGCAGGTCATATCGTTCATTATTCGGCGGCAAAAGGTGGCGTGCACGGATTCACTAAATGCGTGGCCTTGGCCCTGGCGCCACACGGGATTACTGTGAACTCCGTCTGCCCCGGTGCCACGGACACCGAAAATCTCCGGGTTTTACTGCCAACGGATGATAACGTTAGCGCTGTCGGAGGGATGTGTCCTCTCGGGCGCGTAGGGACACCAGAGGATTCTGCTAATGCGGTCGCCTTCTTGGCGGCAGACAATTCCGGTTATATCACCGGCACCTATATTATTGTTGACGGCGGTTATACAGACCAGTAACAACGACGCGTGGAGAAGCGAGCAAAGCAAATCGACCTTGCGATAGACGGCCGACTGTGTAAACAGTAACAATGACGTGTGAAAAAGCGAGCAAAGCATCTTCCGTTGTCTTGTCAATCCTCCTTTGCGGGCTAAGTTCAAGGCAAAAAGGGGGATTGACACATTTTCTTTGTATTATATTTGCTTTTTATGTTAAAATAAGCGCATACCGAGAGATTATTCAAAATTATTGACAAATACTTTCTTTTCATGACCGGACTCGCGATTTGTGAACAAAGGAATGACGCGCATGCTTAACTTCTGGGAAAGCTACATTTCCGGAGAGCCACTGGATGATGAGCTCGTCAAAAGCGTTCATCCAGCGATCTTATGTTCATGGCAGCGCAGCAAAAATAAAAAGATCAATCCCAGCTCGTTTGAACATGACGAAATATTAACTTCGTCTCAACTCAAACAGCAGTTACAAACCCACAACGAACTGCTGCAGGCAGCAACAGATGTTTTGCCTGAGCTTTATCATTACCTGCAGGACTCCAAGCATTTAGTCCTCCTTTGTGACAATGCAGGATATATTTTAGAAGCCATCGGAGATCCAAACTTTCTGCATAAAGAACAAAA
>PWVL01000105.1 GCA_003561875.1 Desulfuromonadales bacterium
TCAAACTTAAAGGCCGACTGGATGCTGAAGGTGACGACGCTCGGATATTCGCGTCCGACCCGTTCGGCAGTCCGGGGAGACAGGCCGCCGCGAAACGGCGCCGACCCCATCCCGAGGATGGGATGAAGTCTCACGCCGGTACGCTCCGAGAGCTCATTGAATCTCATGAGAGCGATCTTATTCGCGAGAGCGGCCGAAACGAGTCCATAGTTCATCGCCGTATCGGACCGGGCAAGGAACACCCTTTGGTCTTCGATTCGTTTGTCGGAGAGATATTCTTCAACAATATCAGCCGCCTTCAACATGGTCGGAACATCCTCGAACAAAGGAATGACTTCGACCCGGGAGGGCAGGAACCTTCCGATCCACTCGTCGATAGTGATGTCGCCCTCGCGAATGCGCCTGCCCTGCCGATCGACGATGTGATCGGTATAGTAGCGGTAGACGCGGTCGATGCAGCGAGCCGATGTGGTCATGGGCAAGATGACTTCAAAGATCGGAGCCACATCGCGATCGTAAAAGATGCGTGCAGCATCGTAAGAGCGGGGGATACTCTCGAGCGTCTCAAGCAATATTTTGGCTTCGGCCGTTTCGACGGTCGGGTTTGGGACCCGTAGCGTAAGGCGCAGATCCTGGCCAAGGACGTTTCGGCGAAAATAATCCGGGTAATAAGTGAGCAGTTTTTTCACAACGTGGGTGTCGATTTCCTTCCCCTCGACGTCCCACATCTGCTCGTCGCATCCGAGATGAGAATAGGCGTAATACGCCTCGCGGATCTCATCTTCGCCGGCAAGAACCATGGAAGACGCAAAAAAGGGCACGCTGGCATTGTCGGGATGTTGGGTGCTCATGCATCGCGGAATCTTCATAACCGAATCCCCTGTTGCGACGGTCATTCCGTCGACTGGTTGAATAAATAACATGTGCCGTTGCGAAATAATCTGATCAAGGTCTATATTTTGGTCTATTTTACGGGCAGAACAGCCATCTTTAAAGATTTTTCATAAAAGTCACCGTTGCGGGTCCCAATCAGTCCAGGGAAAAATCTTCTCAGGAAAATTCAACAAGATAGATAAACACGGCGGCGACAGCAAACAGGGCAAGGACGGCGACAAAAGAAGTCACCATATAAAACCGGGTTTTGACGGCCAACTGTGATGTCACGGAATCCAGGTTATGGAACAGACCCCGTCGAAGCCATCTGAACAGTGGCATAAAAGGGGTGATTTGGTAATAACAACAACCACCGCTCCGTCCGAAACCGTGTATTGTGAAGGTGCTTCCCCTGGGTGAACCGAGTTGCTGCCATTGAAAGGGCTGTTGAGTTTCCAGCCGTTTGACAAGTTCAAAAAGATGACGCATATACTGATAAACAAGCCACCCCGGCGGCGCCATCAACAAGGGCACTCCAAACATCATAAGAAAAATTATACCAACCTCTTTCACAGCGTACTCCCTAGGGGCACTTTCATTTCCCGGTCACCAAATAGCAGATATAGAGCAGTATCCGCAACGTCGGGTGATCTGTTCCGAAACACCCTCCAAACATTCCTGATTTAACAGATGCCGACCAACAGTCGAATCACGGCTCCGAACCGGCCGGAGGCCCGGAATTCTTTGCTGCCTTATTGATCATCGCCTGTATCGTCGCCGGGGCACTGAGGCCGATGGAAAATGCCAGAAGAGGACGCAGAGTAGAACCGTCCAGAACATAGATCCAAGCCAAACCAGCGCCTGCCGCCGGCCAAAAAATAAAGATCCTTCATGTGCGGTCTCCATCCTGAAAGGATTGACCACACCCTTCCGCAATCCTGACCTAGGCGATAACGGTTCAATACACATGTTCAACGCAGTGAGCTGACAGTTTCAAATTCTACACGAAGATTCGTCGATTTCACTGCGTATTGATTTCCATGCCAAGGCCAGGTATGCCTGCGCCCTCGTCTCAAAGGGCAAAATCATTAAACGGTGCAATCTCTCGAAAATCAAGAAGGATATTTTGGAATAGAATGAATTGGTTCCGCAACTTTCGGCAAACTGGCTTGGCACTGTGAGTTTTTGCCGAGGTGGAAGGAAAGATGAACCAAGCGGTATTTTTGATGCGTCAAAACCCTTTCTCT
This sequence comes from Desulfuromonadales bacterium, assembly GCA_003561875.1. Taxonomy (GTDB): domain Bacteria; phylum Desulfobacterota; class Desulfuromonadia; order Desulfuromonadales; family Syntrophotaleaceae; genus SLLR01. The sequence continues at coordinate 2,121 of PWVL01000105.1, forward strand.
TAGGGTTGAAGGAACAATAATGGAGGACATGGGGTCAGCCCATTGCTGACCTCCCGGTTCTTCCGAACAAAAAAAAGGAGGAATGAACCGTCGTTCGCTCCCCCTTTGCGTGCTTCTCATTTGAGTTTTTCAGTTCAGCCCATAACACCGAGTTTTTCCAGAATCTTGTTGCTGCGGGAAAGAAAAGCCTCCATGCGCTCCTTGTCGAATGAGCGCTGGCTGAGCATGGCCAGATCGTAGACCTGCTCGGCGAGCATGGCGGCGTCTCCCTCACGCTTGGCATTCTGCAGTTTGAGGATGTTCTGCACCACCGGGCTCTTGAGGTTGACCATTAGGGTATGCTCGGCAAACATGTCGGACATGTCGTCGCCTTTACCCATCATGCGGGTCATTTCCTTGAAGCGCCGAGTTTGCTCGGCGAGCAGGATCATGCCGGAGACATCGTCGTTTTTGAGGCTTTCAACGCGAATACTGAGGCCAGAGGTCTTAAGAACGCCCTCGAAAAGCTCCTTGACCTGCTGGGTCTGCAGTTTCTGCTCGTCAGGGCCGGCCAACTGGATCTTGCGCTCCTCTTCGAGAAGATTTTCAGTCACGTCCGAATCGACCCGCTCGAACTTGATCTCGCTGTTTTTCATCTCCAGAAACTGGATGAAATGGCTGTCGATAAGGGCGTCGAGAAGCAGCACCTCGATCCCCTGGCCCTTGAAGAGCTTGATATAGGTGGCCTGGGCCGCTTCGTCGTTAGCGTAGTAGACCTTTTTGTCGTGCTTGGCGGCGGCGCGCAGCAGGTACTCGTTGAGGGTGGTGTAATCTTCCTCGCCGGTGGTACGGAAGATCACCTGTTCCTTCACCTTGTCGTAGAACTTGTCGTCGCGGAGCATGCCGAATTTGACGAAGGTATGGATATCCTCCCAGATCTTGCTGAACGCCACCCGGTCCTGGCGGGCCAGATCGCAGATCTTGCCGGCCACACGGCTGGTGATGACCTCACGGATCTTGCGCACCTGCGGTTCGTTCTGCAGATAGGAACGGGACACATTCAGGGGCAGATCGGGGGCATCAAGGCAGCCCTGCAGCGGAGTGAGGAATTCCGGGATCAACTCCGGGCAGTTGTCGGAGACGAAGACCTGATTGCAGAACAGCTTGATGTGGCTTTTGGCCACGTCGAATTCGGTGGTGAGGCGGGGAAAGTAGAGAATTCCCTTGAGGTTGAAGGGGAAGTCGACATTGAGATGAATCCAGAACAGGGGTTCGTCGGCAAAAGGATAGAGCTTGGAATAAAATTCCTTGTATTGCTCCTCGGTGATTTCAGTGGCGGACTGATTCCACAGAGGCTGGCTGTCGTTGACCTGATCGCCGGCCAGCCGGATGGTGACGGGCAGAAAGTTGCAGTAACGCTTCACCACCTCCCGCACCTTGACCGGGTCCAGATACTCTTTTTCCGTCTCTTCGAGATGCAGAATGACCTCGGTGCCCCGATCCTTTTTATCGATCTCTTCCAGTTCGTAACTGGTGTTTCCGGCGCAGGTCCAGTGGGCGCCAACGGCATCCTTCTGGTAGGACAAGGAGCGGATCTCCACCTTTTGAGCGACCATGAAGGAGGAGTAGAAACCGAGGCCGAAGTGGCCGATGATCTGGTTCTTGTCTTCGAGTCCTTTGAATTTTTCGACAAACTCCTCGGCCGAGGAAAAGGCCACCTGGTTGATGTATTTGCGGATCTCGTCGGCAGTCATGCCGATACCGTTGTCCTTGATGGTCAGAGTACCGGCAGTCTTGTCGACGCTGATGTCAACCACATAATCCTCGGACAACTGTAAACCTTCCACCAGGTTGACGTGCTGCAATTTAGTAATGGCGTCCACGGCGTTGGAGACCAATTCCCGCAGAAAGATCTCTTTTTCGCTGTAGAGCCATTTCTTGATGATGGGAAAAATGTTCTCGGTATGAATGGAAATCGTGCCTTTTTCAGGCGCTTTGTGCTCGCTCATCGGTGTTCTGCCCTCCTGAAATCTGTAATTGTGGTGCAAAAAAAGACGAGGCAAATGTAGGCACTGGGCAGAGGTTTGTCAAGGCGGGTCTGTTTGATAATGGGAGGGGGGGCGCCTTTTTCTGCTGACTCTTTTGTGGCGCAAAAAAAGAGTCAGGCGTCGCGCGGGGACGCAACCCTGCGGTTATGATTCTGGTCTGTTTCTTAAATGTCAATCGCGAAAGACAAACTTCAAAACCGGCCGGTCTCGTCCGGCCAGACGAGGTCCTTTTCTTGACGGCCAAGAAAAGGACCCAAAAGAA
>PWVL01000021.1 GCA_003561875.1 Desulfuromonadales bacterium
AGATGGGAGCGGGGATCCATTCGCTGGCCACCATGTTGGAATAGTCGCTTTCATTGCCTTCGTTGTCGTAGGCGGTGGCCCAGAAGTAGTAGACCTGGCCTTCCGGAAATTGGGTGAGGGTGACTGAGGTGACGTTGCCCACAACGATGGGCGACGGTCCCTGCAGGGCTTCGATACCGTCGTAGGGCAGTTGAGTGTCGCCGGCCTTGTAATAGATTTTATAGCCGGCCACATTTCGGCTTTCACTTGGGTCCCAGGCGAGGGTGACATCCTGGGCCGCTATCGGTCCGGCAAAGGCGCAAAGGGTGGCGATCATCACAAACAGGGCGGTAGCGTACAATCCGGTGGGCTTTTTCATGTGGTGTAAGTCCTCTTTGCGAATAAATTGAACGGGGTTTGGTACCTTTCGGTGGTAGCGAGATAAGGCCCCGGAGTGCTTGCGGCCTTTTTTTAATGAAGGACTTAGGGCAAGGGTCGTGCCCATCTTCAGGACTCTGTGGCAAGTAGCTGAAAAGAGGTAAAAAGCCATTTGGTTTGGGGCGGGACAGGGCAGGGGTGGGGAAAAGAACAGCGGGGATTTAAAGCCTTATGGAGGAAGCCACTGACAAAAACCGTCAAGGTTTGTCTTGTCGGTAATTCGCGGTAACGTAAAATTCGGGGGACCATACTTAATTACGGCCTTGATAGTAAGGACTGAAGGGTGTTAATTATCGCCCCTGCTCATATCGCACGCGTTGTGGTTGTGGAACGCTAACATTCCCCATCATGTTACTTAACGGGGCAACCGCAGGCTTACGACCTTTTTAAACGACGACTACCAAACCGACATTGCTTTGATGGCTGAGTGGTGAAAAACTACGACTTGGAGATCTGGGCCTATTGCCTTATGGCCAACCATCTGCACCCGATAGTCGTTCCGCAAACGGAAGACAGCTTGGGGTTTGGAACGGAGAAGCTCATCGGTGCTAAACGCGGATAATCAATTTTTGTGAGACATGAAGAGGACAGCTTTGGCAACGACGGTTTTCTTCCTTGCCGATAGATGAAGCCTGTCTAACTGCTTCGGCAAGGTGTGTGGGAAGGTCCGAGAATTAAATAAGATGTCCCCCGGAACTCCCCAATGCACTAAAGTAAGAACGTCCCTGAAGCACTGTAAGATGTCCCCCGGAACTCCCCAATGCACTAAAGTAAGAACGTCCCTGAAGCACTGACTGAAGCCTGAAGCACTGATAGGGCGGAATCCGGGCAAATAGCCCTTACCATGGCCTTGCCCAAATTGCTGGAAAAGGTGGCAAAGGTATTAGAACTGCCGCCGGACCTGCTCCTGCAACGTACCCGTCTGCCGGGCGTGGCCGAGTGCAGGTCGGTTTTTTGTTTTCTGGCCGTGAGGGAAGGAGGGAGCAGTGGGGCAGAGATCGCACGCATGTTGAGGATGTCCCGGACCGGGTTCAGCCTGGCGGTCATGCGGGGAGAAATTATACTTGAGCAGCGGCCGGAACTGCGTCGAGAGTTGGTTGCTTAACTAGCTAACAACGTCCCTAACGCCCTAGGATCAGCCCAGAATCAAGACCAGTAGTTTGGTGAAGAGGATCATGCCGATCAGCGCCGCCGGGTAGACTGTAGCATAGGTTGCAGCAATGTAGTGGGTATTCGACAGGCTGCTGGCGGCGGCCAGCCCTGGCGTACTTGTCATCGAGCCGGTGATGACCCCCAGCATCCGCAGGAACGGCAGTTTGAGCACATAACGGCCAAGAAAAACGGCGGAGATCAATGGGGTCAGGGTGACGGCAATACCGGCGATAAACAGTTCCACACCCTGCTGGCTAAGGGTGGTAAGGATGGTGGCGCCGGTTTTGGTACCGACTGTAGACAGAAAAAGAATCAATCCCAGTTCGCGGATGAAGGCGTTGGCTGTCCCCGGTATCTCCCAGATAAAGGGGCCGGTCTTGTACAGACTTGACAAGATAATGCCGGCGACCAGGACTCCGCCTGTGGTGCCTAGCGAAAAGGTACCTCCATAGGGGATATACAGTGGAACTATTCCGAGGATAAAGCCGAGCATCAGGCCGATAAAGATCGGCAGCAGGTTGATGCTGTAGGTGGCGCTGACATTATTACCGAAAATCTTGGTCACGTTTTTCAGGGCGTTTTCATCTCCCACGGCATGGACGATATCGCCCATGTGCAGGCGGATGTTGGGGGTGGCGGGCAGGTCAATTTGATTTCGGGTGATCCGCGAAATTTGGACATTGAAGACTGCGCGACAGTTGAGTTGGCCGAGGGTCATTCCGGCGACGGTCCTTTTGGAGACGATAATCATTTTTGTTGCCAATACCCGCTCAAATTCGAACTCTTCGTCGATAGGTCGACCGAGGAAAAGTTCAGCCTTTTCCAGATCGCTCTCCCGCCCGCAAATCCGTAGATGATCTCCTTCCAGCAGCACCGTTTCCCCTGTCACCAGAATCGGTTCACTCGCCCCTTTACGTAAAAGCCAAGTAATGACCACAGGAGCAATACTGCCCAGCCCTAGATCCTTCACCAAGCGGTTGAGAAGGTTGGGGTTTGTCAGTTCGACATTGTGCCAGGTCAGAGGGGGGTTTTCCTTTGACACTTCAGCGTTGAGGCGTTCTTCTTCACCTTTGATGTCGATCTTCTGTATTCTGGGCAGCAGTTGGACGAACAGGATCACACCGGTAACGCCGAAGAAGTAGGTGAGTCCATAGGCCGCCGGTGCGCCCTGACTGCCTACCATCTCGACGGCGACCGCAAGCCCGGGCGTGCTGGTTAGTGCGCCGGCGAAGAGTCCGGCACTAATACTGGCATCAAATCCAAAAATCAAGGCGCAGACTAGAGTGGTGAGAAAGCCGATAGTGATGATTGCAAGAGCACCGAGTGCCAGACGCATACCGCGACTTCGCAGGGTGTAAAGAAAGCCGGGCCCGGCCTGCAAGCCGACGGAATAAATGAATAGAACCAGTCCCAGGGTCTGAAAGTTGTTCGGCAGGGTCAGACCGAAATGTCCGAACGCGAGGGCGACGAAGATAATGCCTGAGGAATTTAGCGCGAAGGATTTGATCTTAATCTTCCCGAGCGCGGTTCCTAGCAGGGTGAGCAGGAGTAACAGGAAAATAGGGTTGTTCAGCAGTTCCACGGTAACCTCGACAGTCCAGGGGTAGGGGGTTTGGCGACATTCTGTGCTGCATGGTGAAACCTGTCAACCGGCATGTGAATTTGTCCCTCTCTAACACCCTGGTCAGCTTCAACATCCCTCAGCGTATATGTACTCCGGTGAATACTCCTCGGGGCCTTTTTATGGGACGTTGTTAGCCAGTTGACTAGCCTCTCCTTGCCTGCTATTTTTTCGCCATGCCCCGCACCGCCCGTCTTGACATGCCCGGCCCCCTGTACCACGTCATCGTTCGCGTAATAGAGCGGCTGCCGATTTTTGTGGATGATCGCGATTGTCAGTTCTTCCTTGAGCGCTTCTCCGCTCTTTTGTCGGATACCGCTACCGACTCCCTGGCCTGGGCCCTGCTGACCAATCACTTTCATCTGGTTCTGCGTCCTCATTCGGCCAGTCTTGCCACTTTCATGCGACGACTGCTGACTTCCTATGCCGTTACCTTCAACCTGCGGCACAAGCGCAGCGGTCATCTCTTTCAGAATCGGTACAATCGCTGCTCTGCGACGAGGAAAGCTATGCTCTCGAATTGGTCCGCTATGTTCGCCTCAACCCCTTGCGCTCCGGGGTAGTCAAAAGCCTGGAAGAACTGGATTCCTACCCCTGGTGTGGGCATGCCTTTGTATTGGGGGCCGAACGCTTGCCGGACAGGCGACAGGGGAAATCCTGGAGCGATTTGGAAAAACCCTGAAGGGCAGCAGAAAAGCCTATCGGTCTTTCATTTCCGATGGTCTTGAGCAGCAGGCGCCTGGCTCGGAGCAAATCAGGGGTCTGCGAAGTTGGCTGGCCAAACAAATCGGGGAGGAAGATACTCTGGCAGGGGATGAGCGGGTTCTTGGGGGAGAGGGTTTTTCCCAAGAGGTACAGCCCAGGGCGGAATCCGGGCAAACAGCCCTCACCATGGACTTGCCTCAATTGCTGGAAAAGGTGGCAAAGGTATTAGAACTGCCGCCGGACCTGCTCCTGCAACGCACCTGTCTTCTGGGCGTGGCCGAGAGCAGGGCGGTTTATTGTTGCCTGGTCGTGAGGGAAGGAGGGAGCAGTGGGGCAGAGATCTACCACATGTAGAGGATGCCCCGGGCCGGGTTCAGCCTGGCGGTCATGCGGGGAGAAATTATACTTCAGCAGCGGCCGGAACTGCGTCGAGAGTTGGTTGCTTAACTAGTTTTCATCCGGAAACGGCCCTTTTCCGCTGTAGCGGCGTCAATCTA
>PWVL01000107.1 GCA_003561875.1 Desulfuromonadales bacterium
GGGGCTTTGTAAAAGTAAATTCCGAGGCGTCGTCCATGCGCCCCGCCAGCAATACGCGACCATCCGGTGATTCAATCCGCATGTTGACGCCGGCCGCCGCCGATCCGTCGGAAAAACCGCCTTCGCAGGTAATGGAATTATCGCCATTGTCCATGCAGAGCACCAGTGGAATATGGGCCCAGGCCGGCGCGGCAGCTGCGACCATGGCGCTCAAAGCTACGCAGAAAGTGTACGTTTTCAACCTCATGGCAATCTCCTCTGCAAAGAAAGTTGAACATCTTCAATGCCAGTGTTGGTACAAGGAACCTGTTGTCGGTATTTCCCCGTTCGGTTATCGAGGACAAATCCTTCCACCGTTTTCAAAACAACGACATACCGGCACTCAAGTCCAAAAACCTGCCAATGATATCGGATATTATTTTCTTTGAAGGAACATCGCCTGTCAATAACCTTGAAATTAATTTTCACTTTCTGCAGGCGGGAGCATGTGACCGCCTCAGCGCTTACACTTGAACCTCCCGGCAGCAGATTAAACCGGGAGTCGCCAAAACCAATGCGGCCTGTATAAAAACCGGGGGGTTGTCTTTCTTCCCTGCCGCCCGTACTATTCATCTGCACGGCACAAAATATGTTTCAGTTGCGGGACAGGGAAAAGACATGATCAATCGGTTTGTTGAGAAAAAGACGGCAAAGATGAGACCAGTGTTGGTGTTACTGTTGCTCTTGCCGGTCACGGTGCTGTCCACCGGACTGTCGCCGGCAACGGAACCAGCGGGGGCGCAGGACGTCAGACAGATTGCTGCGGAATCCCTGCAGAAGCTTGTGACCGACCAGGCCATTCAGCTCATTGACGTTCGCACGCCGCAGGAATTTGCCCAGCGCCGCCTGGACCTGGGTGAGCGACTCATCCCTCTGGACACGCTGCCATATCGTCTGCACGAACTACCGCAGGACCGCGACGCGGCCCTGGTGTTTGTCTGCCGGACCATCAACCGCGCCACCCAGGCGGCGCAATGGGTCCGGGCCGCCGGATGGCGCAATGTGGCGGTCCTGCAAGACGGCGTCGCCGGTTGGCCCTCTCATCCGGACATCTTGCTCCCCCTCGCACAGCTCCCGATGGATTAAAAGGCCGCGCCAACAAAACTTTTCCCCTTGACAGCCGGACCTTTTCCATTAAAAATTAAAACTAAAAAGGTAATGTATCTGTTGTTTTTACGACTTTTCACGGAGGAATGCCATGGCGATCTTTATTTGCGAGAAGTGTGGGCATCAAAAAGAGGGGCGCTGCAAGCCCCGCAAATGTCCGACCTGCAACGAGTCCGGCAGCTACGTCAGGCAATCCTGAGGCACCATTCGACGTTTTCCGAAAATTCCGGTGCGGATGGCTGGCAATCAACCCGACAAACCAAAAAAGCAGGAGCCTTCCAAGCCCCTGCTTTTTTGTGTCCGCCATCAGCCTTTGCCCCGGGTCCGGGTGCGGCCCGGCCGCCGGTGGCTTTCGATAAAATGGATAATCTGGCCGGCCACGTCCTTGCCGGTGGCCAGTTCGATGCCTTTGAGCCCCGGCGAGGAATTGACCTCCATCACTACGGGGCCGCGCCGGGATTGCAGAATGTCCACACCCGCCACGTTCAGGCTAATGAAGCAATTTTGTGGCGATTGCAATCCTTTTTCTGGGCCTCTGATAAAATGGGACGGCAATCACCAAAGCAGCGCCTCCGCCTTTACTTTCGCCCCCGCCTTCACTATATTGGCCAAAACCTGCCAACCTGTTCCAAGGAGATTTCCCGATGAAAAAAACATTCCTGCTGTGGCCGTTGCTGCTGCTCGGCCTGCTGGCCCTGTCCGGTTGTGGCTACAATCGCATTCAGCAGAACGAAGAAGCGGTCTTCGCCTCCTGGGCCGATGTGGAGGCGACCTACCAGCGACGGGCGGATCTGATCCCCAATCTGGTGGAGACGGTCAAGGCGTACGCCGCCCATGAGCGGGAAACCCTGGAGGCGGTTACCGAAGCCCGGGCCCGGGTGGGACAGATCAACATCGCCCCCGACCAGCTTGGCGACGCGGCCAGCATGGCCCGGTTCCAGGAAGCCCAGCAGGGCATGTCGGGGGCTCTGTCCCGGCTGCTGGTGGTGGCCGAGCAGTATCCCGACCTGAAAGCCAACCAGAATTTTCGTGACCTTCAGCACCAGCTGGAAGGCACGGAAAACCGCATCAACGTGGCCCGGCAGCGCTACAACCAGGCTGTACAGACCTTCAACAGTTCGATCCGCACCTTTCCAGGCAACCTGACCAATCGGTTTCTGCTGCAACTGGAGCGCAAAGAACCTTTTCGGGCGGCGGCCGGTGCCGAGCAGGCGCCCAGGGTGACCTTCTGAGATGAAGCGACTCGGCATCACACTGTGTTTGTGGCTTGGCCTGGCCTGCACCGCCATCGCCCTGGAGATTCCTCGCGCCGAGGGCTATGTGACGGATCGGGCCGGCCTTATCAGCCCCGCCACCCGACAACGACTGGAACGCTCCCTGCGAGCCTTTGAGGACAGCGATTCGACCCAGATCGTGGTTCTTACCATTCCTTCACTGCAGGGCCATCCCGTAGAGCTCTATGCTCTGCGGGTCGCCGAGAACTGGGGCATCGGCCAGCGTGGCCGGGACAACGGCGCCCTGCTGCTGGTGTCCCGGGATGATCGCGCTCTGCGCATCGAAGTCGGCTACGGCCTGGAAAGCGTCCTCACCGATCTGCTGGCCGGGCGGATCATCGACAACGAAATCGTGCCCCGTTTTCAACGGGGTGATTTCGACGGCGGTATTGTCGCCGGAGTGGAGGCCATGGTTCAGGTGGTGCGGGGCGAATACCGGGGAAGTCCTCGCCAGGACGCGGAGCGCCGGCGCAACCCCTTGGGGTTGCTGTTTATTCTGTTCTTTTTCGGACCAGCGCTGCTGCGGCTGTTCCTGCCCCATTCCCGTAGAGGTCGCAGCCGTGGCATCTGGTTCGGTGGAGGCGGGTTCGGTGGCGGAGGATTCGGTGGCGGAGGATTCGGCGGCGGAGGATTCAGCGGCGGAGGCGGAGGGTTCGGTGGCGGAGGCGCTTCCGGCCGATGGTGATTTCAGGCGGCGCCAGTTCCGCGTTGGATGACGTTCCCGGCTCCTTGCGAACCAAGCCCCCGTTAATTATCCGCTTCAACAACAAAGGACTTCCGACATGGCGATAAAATCCGCCGATTTCTTTTCCACAGAAGAAAAACAGCGCATTGAACAGGCGGTGCGGGACGTGGAGAAAACCACCCGCGGCGAGATTGTCCCGATGCTTGCGGCGGCCGCCGACGATTATCCCCGGGCCGAAATCATTGGCGGCGGCTGTTTCGCCCTGGCGATCGCCGCCCTGTTCAGCTGGTGGTGGTGGGAAGCCTCCCTGTGGGCCTTTCTGCCGGCTTTTTTGCTGCTCTACCTGCCCTGCAAGGGGCTGATTCGAGGGTTTCCAGCCCTCAAACGGCAATTTATTCCCGAAGCGGAGATGGCCGCAGAGGTCGATGACAAAGCGATGGTCGCCTTTATCCAGCAGGGACTGCATCACACCCGTGAAGAAACCGGAATTCTGATTCTGATCTGCCTCTTCGAACACCGGGTCGAAGTGCTGGCGGATCGGGGCATCAACGCCCTGGTCCCCGAAGATACATGGCAGGAAATCGTCGCCATCATCACCGATGGTCTGCGTAGGGGAGAAGCCTGCGCCGCCCTGTGTGCGGCCATCGGTCGCTGCGGCGAAATCCTTGCTGACAAATTTCCCGCTGGTGAAGAGAACCCCGACGAACTGCCCAACCTGATTATCGAATGACCGCCGCTCACGATTCCACGGACGCTCCCCGCAGCACCTCTGCAAAGAAATCCCGATGGCGGTTGCCCCCGGCCCGGCCCGGCAGCAGCAGGCTGTAGTTGCGGGTCGCCCGCAGATCCAGCTCCAGTTGGGTCAGGGCCTGCTCCAGGGCCCGGCTGCCAGGCCCATAAAAGCGCTTCAGAATGGCATAGATCCGTGAAAAATTGCCGACCAGGGGCAGGCTGCGCTGTTTGCGGCTGGCGGCCAGAAAGCGCCGCCCCCGGTCGCTGCAGCCCAGCAGGTGCAGATACCGCGGCCCGTCGTCAAGGCAGGCACGAAGCTGCCAGGGGCGCAGGTCGTTGAGCACGTAACAGAGAATCCGCTGCACCCGGGTACGGGTCAGCTGCCGCGCCTTGACGCGTTCGACCAGGTCCGTCCAGTCACAACTTTCCAGTGCCGCGTCGAACAGGCGGCGATCCAGGCCCTCTTCGACCTGAACTATGTTCCGCAGCGCGTCGCGCCCTCGAAAGATCTGCCCGAGCACCTGACGGTGCAGAAGCTCCGCGGAAGCCATCAGCCGCTGCTTCTGCGCCCGTTGCAGCAGGCTGGCGCTGGCTACCGGCAGATAGGCCTCCACCGCCTGCCCCGCGGCCAACCGCTGGCGAATGCCGGTGGCGCTGGCAATGTGGCCGACCGCTTCTTTGTCGTGGTGGCCGGCGCCGATGCGGGGAATGGTGAGGGGCCTGATGGTGCCGGCCAGATCCGTCAGCGCCCCGAGATATTCGATGGCCAGTATGTTGTTGGGCTTCCGCAACAGATCCGTCAACCGCGATGAGCCGCTCAGGCGGGCAACCAGTGCGGCGCGAGCCTCGGCGTAATGCATTCCCCGCCGCAGTTGTCTGGCCGTCCCCTCCGCCAGCGTCGCCTGCTGTTGCCGCAGGAATCCGGCACAGGCTGACAGGGCAGACAAATCACCCGCCTCGCTGCCGAAGCAGAGTGCCGCTACGCCTCCCACCCCCTGCAGACACTGCACCGCGCCCCGGGCAAAGACCGGTGCGCTCTGACAGGCGTATGCAAAAGGAAGCTCGATGACCACATCGACCCCGGCGGCCAGGGCCATGGCCGTACGTTGCCACTTATCGACCAGCGCCGGCTCACCGCGCTGGAGAAAATGGCCGCTCATCACCGCCACCGCCACCTCCGCATCGGACTGCCGAAGGCTCTGCCGCAAATGATGCAGGTGGCCATTGTGAAAGGGATTGTATTCGGTGATCAGACCTACGGCACGCATAAAAAAGATCCTGCCCCGCTGTTTCCCTGAACCGCGCGGCGGCTTTACAGCCTGAGCGCCAGTTTTTCTGCGACCCGACATTCCAGCGGACTGACCCGGCTGCCATAGGCCAATACCTCGACGCCCTCGGCGAGCGCCTGGCGCAACAGCCGACCGTAGTCGGGGTCGATGGCATCAGCGGGCGTAAAAGCCCTGGCTTCGCCGCGCTGCACCAGAAAGAAAATCACCGCTCCATAGCCCGCCCTGCGGGCGTCCATCAGCTCCCGCAGATGTTTCTGCCCGCGCAGGGTTACGGCATCGGGAAAACAGGCTACCTGGGGAGCGCAGATCAGGGTGACGTTTTTCACTTCGACCAGCACCTTGCGGTGCTGATTTTCCAGGAGAAAATCGATACGACTGGCGCCGAAGGGATACTCGGGGGTTATGCGGTAATCCCGCAGTTCGGCAATCCAGCCCCGGCGCAGAGCCTCTTCCACCACCCGGTTGGTTCGCTGGGTGTGGGTATCGACCCAGTGGCCGTTGACTTCAATAAGTTCGAGGGTGAATTTGAGTTTGCGCCCGGGGTTGTCCGATGGCGACACCAGAACCCGATGGCCGGGAACCGCGCACTGACGCATGCTGCCGGTGTTGGGGGTATGGGCGGTTACCAGGCGCCCGTCGGCCAGTTCCACGTCGGCCAGAAACCGCTGATAGCGGCGCACCAGGCGCCCTTCGAGGAGCGGAGCGGGAAGCTTCACCGGTCCAGTTCCGCGATTTCCCACTCGGCGATGCCGAGCAGATACAGAATCGAATCGAGACTGCGCTGGTTGATGTGGTAGTCGGCCTGCTCCCGTACCCGGGCCTTGGCGTTAAAGGCAATGCCGAGGCCCGCCCGGCCGAGCATGGGCAGATCGTTGGCTCCATCGCCGATGGCGATGACCTGGCTCAGGGCGATACCCTCGCGTTCGGCGATTTCGACCAGCAGATCGGCCTTGCGCCGTCCGTCGACGATGGCCCCGCAAACCTGCCCGGTCACGTGCCCGTCGGCAATCTCCAGCGCGTTGGCATACGCATAGTCAAGGCCCAGTTCCGCCTTGAGGCGGTTGGTAAAAAAGTCGAAGCCGCCGGAAATCACCGCCGTCCTGAAACCGAGGCGGCGCAGAATCCGGATCAGGGTCTTGGCGCCGGGCGTAAAGGGAAGCTCCCGATAGACCCGCTCCAGAGCCTCGACCTGCAGCCCCTCCAGCAGCCGAACCCGCTCCCGCAGGGCCTGCTGAAAATCGAGTTCGCCGTTCATGGCCTGTTCGGTAATGGCCGCCACGGCGTCGCCAACCCCGGCCAGACGGGCCAACTCATCGATCACCTCGATCTGTATCAGGGTGGAATCCATGTCCAGCACCACCAGCCGTTTGGCCCGCCGGTAGAGATTTTCCTTCTGGATGGCAATATCGACACCCAATCCCCCACCGGCGGTGAGCAACTGCCGGGTCATTCCTTTAAGATCGGTATCGTCGGGAACATTCAGGAAAAACTCCACGCAACGAAGCTGGCCGCGGGTCAGTTTGTTGATCCGGTCGATATTGATGCGGCTCCCCGCGAGCATCGCGGCCACATGGTTCAGCACCCCGGCATCCACCCGGTCGCCGAGCATGGTTAGCACATAACCGTACCGGGAGGATTGCATTTTTTCGTATTCCGCCGCGTCAATCACCTCGAAATCAAGTTCCAGCCCCTGTTCCTTGGCCAGAAACAGCAGATCCTTGAGCAACGGCTTCTGATCTGTGTCGCCGGGAGGAAAATCGATCAGCAGGGAGAGCAACATCAGGGTGTGGGTGACGCTCTGTTCAATGTCACGAATTCGCGCCCCGGCGGCGGCGATACAGCCGGTCATGGCCGCCAGAATCCCCGGCCGGTCGGGTCCGATGAGGGTGATCAGCACCATTTTGTTGTTCATGGAATCTCCTGTTAAAAATAGCGGCATTCTACCGCTAAAGCCTTCGCTTCACAACCGGCAAGGCGAAAGCCGGCAACCGCAGGATGCCGAATCGGGACAGAAGGTAACCGAAACAGCGCCAGTCAAGGCGCTACGCGCCATGCCTGACGCACAAAAAAACTGCCGGTCGAAAAATCGACCGGCACATGGCAGGGTGGAGGCACTACGGGTTGGAGATGGAGCGGGGTGTCGACGAAAGGGGATTCTGTGTAGCAGCTTGTCGCTGTCCGTCAACTGGCAGTTTTTTGTTCCTGTCCCGAACTCTGCAAACTGTTAGTGCAGAAACTTGATCAAGGTCGGTAAACGGAATCAGCTGATACAGAAAAGGGCCGCCAGTCCAACAAGGTGACCCATCACTACCCCCAGCACACCACCCGCCAGAACATCGCTGGGGTAGTGCGCACCGAGAAATATCCGCGACAGGCCAATCAATACGGCGGCGACACCAAAAAACCAGCCGTAACCAGGCAGCAGGATAGCGAAGGTTCCGTACATGGAAAATGCCGTCATGGTATGACCGGACGGAAAGGAATAACGGTCCGGAGGTCTTACCAGGCAAGTAAGTTCCGGCCAGAGCTCGAAAGGCCGCCTGCGTCGCACCATTTTTTTAAGGTTGCAAAAGGCGCTGATCGCCAGTACTGCCGTCACCGACGCTGCGGCCACCGCCAGCCTTTCGCGACGCTGCCCGAACAGCATCAGGGTTATCGCCACCGCCGCCCACAATGGGCCGTCTCCCAAACGACTGCACAAGGTGAAAAAGAATCTTAAACTGGTTTTCTTTTTCAGCCGACTTAGTGGTCTGAGCACCAGAATCTCGGTCCTGTTAAGGCGATGGGAAAATTCGGCGCCGTAAAGCCTTAACCGTTGGGAGACCTGCATAATCGCTTCCTTTCTTGGGAAAGGGGTGAACGACAACCACCAAACAGCGGGCGGACTGCAGATAATGAAACACTGCCTTCAGCATGTTAGCCGGAAATAAGTGTTTTGTTTGAAACTCGCTGGTTTTATCTATTTCCACCTTTCTGCGTCGGTCGATGAACGGGATAATGCCCGGCCTTCATTCCCTGACCGGAATTCCGAAGGGTCGGTTATGGCAAGATGGTGCCTATACTTCTCACGTACTTCCTCCATAATGCGGTACCAGCTCTGGTTCTCGGCAAAAGCACGGGCTTGCCCCCCCATGCTGATCAACTTATTACGATCAGCAGCCAGTTCAAAAATGGCCTGAGCCAGGCAATCGGCAGTAGCAGAATCAACGATCCGCCCGGTGCGGCCGTCGGCAATCACATCCTGTGGTCCCGGCACTCTGAAACCAAGAACCGGAAGTCCGCTGGCCATCCCCTCCAGCATGACATTGCCGAAGGTGTCGGTCAGCGACGGGAACACCAGCAGGTCGCCGACCGCCAGCATACGGGCCAGTTCCCGTCCGCGACGATAGCCGACAAAAACGCAACGGGGATCGGCCTTTTCGCGCAGTCCCTCGCCGAGAGGACCGTCACCGATGATCAGCAGGCGGCAGGCCGCCTCCGCCGGGACGCGTCTGAAGGCGTCAAAGAGCATCTCCAGGTTTTTTTCCGCCGCCAGCCGCCCCAGATAGACGATGACGGTCTCCCGGGGCAGAAATCCCAGGGAGCGGCGCAACCCGGCATCCCGGTTCTGCGGGTGAAAAAACCCGCTGTCCACTCCACGGCTCCACAGGGCCAGACGACGGAAGCCCCGCGCTTCCAGAAGATTTTGAATCGAAGGGGTCGGACACAGGGTCATGCGGGTGCGGTTGTGAAACCAGCGCAGGTACCGCCAGGCCAGGGGCTCGAGGCGACCGAGCCGATAGCCTTCCAGGTAGCGGGGGAAATTGGTGTGATAGGAACTGACGACGGGCAGGCCGAGCTGTCCGGCCGCTCGCAGGGCGGCAAGCCCCAGGGTGCCCTCGGTGGCGATATGCACCAACTGGGGAGCAAAGCGATGCAACTCCCGCCGCAAACGGCCGGGACTGGCCAGAGGCAGCATCACTTCGGGATAACAGGGCAGAGGAAACCCGCGTAGCGCTGTTTTCCGGGCACCGGCATGCTGAACACCTTCCCGACCATAGCGGGGCACGATCAACTGCAGCTCATCTCCATGGGAACAGCAATGTTCGACAAGTTTGTCGAGGGTGTGGGAAACTCCGTTGATCTGCGGAAACCAGGTTTCGGAGACGATCGAAATACGCAAGGGGGCAGGGTTCCTTTCCACCAAAGTCGACATACAGGGGGCCGTGCAACAACGCTCGTCGATGACTATGCATCCTGATACCACCGCATCCATTGCCGGGCCCTGCGCCGTGCAAAGCGCGAATTGAAACGCCCTGACGGCAACAGGCCTGCAAAGAACAGCAACAAAGCCGGAAAATCAATCGACAGATTCTTTTGGGCAAGCAGCCCCCGCGACGAAGGTCCCGGCAAGAGGCGTTCTCGTTGTAATCCTTTTCGATTCGGCTCCGGTTAGGATTTGTTTGGATTTCTGCAAGAATCGGCTCCGATCCTTGCCGAAGCCCGGGACGTCGCCTTCAGAACACCCCGAAGCCCCAGATAGAAAATTCCCAGCCACAGGGGAGAGGACAGCAACCAGACAATCAGCGCCCCCAGGTTGGCCTGCCAGAAACTGTGCAGAAAAGATCGAGGGCCGGCAGCCAGGACAACCGGCCAGGCAGACAAAGAAAGGGTTTGCAACGTGTCTGGCAGGAGTTTCTGTCCAACCCATAAAAAAGGCACAAACAAAGCCACATGCAATGGGTAGCTGGCGCAGTTGCCCACTTGCACGGCCAGCAAATTCAGCCGCAGCCGCCAGGCCAAAGCGATGCCGAGCAGACTGCTGCCCCAAAGCAGGGGCGACAGGCCCAGCACCGCTCCGACGGCAAATCCGAGCGCCAATCGGTGCGGGCTTTCGGTCTGGACACGAAGACGTTCCCATACTGCCTGCGATCGAAACAACGGCCCGAAAGTCGGCTTAAATGCGTTCGGTATGGACATGGAAGGAAAGCCGGGCTCCCGTCACCCGGCTGCGGCCGAGAAACAGAAAGGTGATCAACCAGATTCCCTGAAGGGCCAGCAGCACCGTCGGCTGCCACAGCCCCCGCAATCCCCGAGCCATATCGACGTAAATCCCGCCTGAACTGGGAAAGGACCCGGCCAGCAACAGAGCATAAGGCAGCAGCGACAGACCCATGACCTGATAGGCCGAAAGTTTCCCGTTACCGCGATAATCCGCCCGCCACAATTCCGAGACAACGCGCCATCCCTGCGTCACCCAGGCCGCCAGTAAAAAGGCCGCAGTAAAATGCCCCTTCAGAAACAAGCCGGCGGCGATCAGGCCGGTAACACAATAGAATCCTGCGGTAATGCCCTGCACGGGCACCACCGACTCCCCTTCAAGCCCTGCGGCATAGGCGATCTTTTTGGTGGCGCCGCGAAATACGAAATGCCGGCGTCCAAACAGGCTCCGCGTGAGTGGTCCGCACGTCTCCAACGGTTTGCCGTAGCAACAGCCGTAGCTGATGCAGGCCAGGCGTCCGAAGCCTTCGCCGAAAGCGTAAGCCGTTGCCACGGCGGCCATGACCGCTAGCACTGGCAGTGGCTCCGTGGCCGCAGTCGCTCCCAGGTGATTGTAGCCGACCAGAATCCAGGGCAGCATCACGAAGCCGACAAAAACCGCGCCGCCGATGGTAAAGGTGTACCGTTTACCCTCCACCAGCCAGGCCACCCAGCGAGCGGCCGGCAGCGCCACCAGCAACAGGGTGCCGGCGACCAGCAGCATCTCCGAACCGGTCACGCCGATGCTGCCGAGGAGACAGAATGCGACCAGAATTGCTAGCAGGTTGGCGGTAGCGGTGATCATTCCGTACCAGGTGAGGTTGGTGCCCAGCCAATGACCAGTTGCCCCATCATAGCGGGGCAGGGTCGCCCAGATCTGCCATTGGGGACCGGGCAACCGGCGACATCCCCAATACAGTGCCGCCGCACAGACAAGGCCAAGAATCAGCAAAAACAAAAGATTGATCATAGGACTCCTCCTGTTGAACTGTGGGGCGAAGTCGAAACGGCCCGAGCAATCGGTGAACGCACCTGCACCTCGGTCTCAACCAGCGGCTTGCCGAAACCACTGGCAAAACGGCTGTGCACTCCGGCCCGCATTTGATTCATCCGCAGATCTTCGTCAAACCGGATCCGCCCCGGTTCGAAAATCAACACGTCGGTACTGCTCCCCGGACGATAGAGACTCTTGGGAGCACCGGCCCGAAGAAACATGCCCGCCTTCAACGGTTGTTGATCATCATAGCGATGAGCGCTGTAGCACTGAACGATATCGCCGATCATCATCGCCACGATCTCAATCATCGCCACCTTGCCGACGCCGCTGCCTCCTGGCACATCGCTGTCGATGATGGTGACCACTCGACGGTTTTTCGAGAAAGGCGTCACCTGACGCACGATGGCCGTCGGGTTGCAGGAATGGAAATCCCCGTCGATTTCGTAAAAATCGATGACCGTGCCGCTGACCGGAACATGGTTGTAGTGGTATTTGTCCGGAGTCAGGCGAAAGACGGCAAAATCGCCATCCCGAAAGGTTTCCTGCCAGGGTGGGCGGTTGCCGAGCAACTCTTCGAAAAAGAAAAACTTGTCCTTGAGGTACAGGGGCTGGTGATCGGCCAGGGAACCGATGAGCATGCGGGCATCGGCCGGCGACAGCACCGTACCGTGGCCGCTGTCGGACGGACGGCAATTCCAGTAACAGATCTGCCGCTCAAACACCTTGCGAGCGGTGTCCAGCGCTGCCGGCGGCGCAAGGCATTCGTCGAAATCCACGCCGCACTCCTGCAGAAACCGGCGATTGCCCGCCACCCGGCAGGCCAGGGCCGCATCGTATTGGTACCAGGCCAGAAAACCGGACATACGCCGGCCGGTCAGCGCCCGAAACAGCCAGGGGGTCCGTTCCCGCACCGGCGCATAGAGCCAGCGCACCAGAAGATCGCCGAACAGCTTCTCGTCCCTGACCGCGCCGCTTTGGCGATCAACGTACTGATGTGGCAGTGACATAAGCCTCTTCATCCTCTTTGAGTTGCGTCGCCGCTGCGGCCCCGTCTTCGGCCACGCTCAGCAGCAGCAGGTGAATCACCTGCTCCAGCACCGGCAGCGGGGCCTGGTCGGCAAGCAGATCCTTTTGCACCCTGCGCATGAAGGACTCTGCACATCCCTCGCCGAGCAACTGTCGCACCGCCTGTCCGAAGACCGGCGGCCGGCTTCGGTTCAGAACCCGCAAATCCTCGGTCAGCACCTGCAGGCCTTCCTGCAGATGCCGGCGGCGCAAGCCTTCGCGGTAGTAATCCTCGGCGGCCCGGTTGAAATCCGCCGCGTTCATGGACAGGGCCGATGTTTTGCCCGTTCCTTGCAGAATGGCGCCGTTGAGCTTGCCAAAGGTCGAGTGCCGCTCCGGGTCTTCCAGTCTCAGTTGCAGATCGTTGAGAGTCTCGCCCAGATTCAAGGCCTCGACCAGATCGGCGCCGTCTTCCCGCAGGGTCTGCAGCAGGGCCCGCCGATAGGTCGCTACCGGGACCCTCAGATAGCCGGGATAGCGGCGACTGGAGCGGATCTTGCCGGTACGTTTGAGAATGCGCCGCAGCAGCAGGTTGCGGCTGTTGCGACGGACGAAAAAAGTCGGTATGCCGAGTGCCGCGCCGAAAAACATCTGGCGCCGCTCGCTCTCGGCCACCGGATCGTCGGGAATATGCCGGTGGCTCAATTGGCCGCTGGCCATGTATTTGAAGGCCAGGGCCGTCACCAGCACCTGCAGATCGGTCGCCCGGCCCATGTCCTCCCGATAATCGGCGAACAGACTGTACTGGCGTCCTTCAAAGCCGGTAAATCCCATCTCGGCAAAGATGCGGGGTTTGATCAACAGGTACAGGGACATGCGGCTGTCAAAAACCCCCATCTGGGTCAGATCCCGCTTCAGGCGCTCATGATTGCCGAGGCGGCCATCCCAGGCCGGACTTTCGAAAGTGCCCAGCAGCCAGGCCGGGTAATCGACCAGCCGATAGTCCGGCACATAATCGCCGCGCATCCGAAACAGCCCGGCGAACAGGCGATCCAGCCAGGGCGGACCGAAGGGGGTCACCGGCCGGCCGCAGACGGACAGGTCGGCTTTCTTGCGCCAGCGCCGCCAAAGCATCCGCAGATGGGTGTAGTCCAGTTCGTGGGACAGAAAACCTAGCGCCTTTTCGGGATGAAAATCCGCGAACCCGAGCCGGTAAGGAGCGGCGCTGTAGCTGTTGACGAACAGGGGCAGAAAATGCTCGCTGATTTTAATGGCCAGATCGCCGAGATACTTTTCTTCCACCGGACCGTAGGCGGGATCATCGGCTGCCCGCCGGGCGGTGAGCATGCGGCTGCCGAGGCTGATGTGGATGCCGTTATTGGCCAGGCTGGTATTGGAGACCGTCGGCAGCACCACCAGATTGTTGAGGATAATGCCCGCATCCCGCAATTTGGCCACTGCATTGAACTTGCTGCGGCTCAGCATCTCGTGACACAGGTGCATGTAGCGGTGCTTTTCTTCACCCCGGTCCCAGCCCGAAAGACAGGGGCTCATAAACAATTCCCGGTAAAGGCTGTCCGGTATCAGGTCGTTGAGCTGCTTCTGCCGCAAGGGCGGATGGGGAGCCGCATAGATCAGGGCCTGCTGACCACTGTCAACCAACCCGTAACGGCGGTTGGCGTACTGCATGAGCAGATGGGTAAGAGCGAAACGTTTGGCCGCCTCCCGTCCCACGGCCTGCCCCAAACCGGCTTCCGGGTGCAGCGGCATGACATGAAAGGAGAAGCTTTCCGGCGAGGTGTTGTCGTTGAGAAAATGGTCCATCAAGGCGCGGCCGGTGCGGCGAAGGACTTCCGGCAGGCCGGGGGAACTCTCCACTGCGTCGGCCAGGGCCAGCTTGATCAGATAGCTGATCGGTACCCGCAACTGCTCACCGGAAGCTTCGGTCACCAGATAACGTCCCCAATCGGCGCGCAGGCCGGCATCGGGACGGGACTTGTCCGCCTGCAGATCGCGAGTAAAGACCTGATCGGCAAAAGCGCCGAGACACCGGCGGGGAAAACGCACCCAGCTGTTTTCCCACACCTGTTCGCGATTGCCGGCCAGAAACCGCTCCAGCGCGCTGATCAGGCTGGCCGGGCTGTCACCGGAGGCGGCGCGGCGCAGCAGATGACTGAAATAGCCGGAGTTCTCGATAGCCTGGGGAAGATCGACACGGTCACGGCGCCCCGCCACCGAGGCCTGCAGTTCCATCTCGGATCCTGCGGTCACGTCGCCGCCGCAAAAGGGCAACCGATCAGACAAAGATCCGGCGTCCCGGGGAGCCAGGTCCAGGGCGGCAAAAATCTCCCTGAGCCGCGGCCCGCTGCGAGGCGGCTTTGCAACCACCGCCAGCACACCCTGCCGACTCCTGGTTGAATTCGACACAAAACCTCTCTTACTCCATGGACAAACCGGTGCGAGTCACAGAAAGTCGCATCGGGCTTTTGAAGTGTCAGTGCGAATCGGCGATGCGGCGCCGAACCCGGTCACACTCGCGATGCAGGGCCAAAATAGAACGCCGCCAGCGACGCTCTTCGATCCGCACGCCGACCGCATCCCGCGTCCAACGCTGCAGCAGAACCTTGATTGAGGGGACGGGGAGAATCATTTTCGCCTCCTTAAAAACGAAGCCATTTGCGAGACGGTGAAAATCTGACTCACATCTGTTAGGCGAACATTGCCGCAGGATGATTTTAGTGTGTAGGAGGGTAAACGGAGGGGAAATGTCAGGGCATTAAGGGCGCGCCGGACGAAAAGCGGGCAGATTGAACAGGACGATGGCGGCCGCAATACACAACATGCCCACCACCGGCCACATACTTGGCCCTTCCTCCGGCAGCAGCAACCAACTGAGCAGAGCGCCGCACAGCGGAATCAGGAATTTCCACAGGTTCAGTTCGGAAACCCGGACTCCCGGTCTTTGCAACAGGGTAAACCAGAGGGAAAAGGCCGTTGCCGACAGCAGCGCCAGCCAGCCGAGGGCCGCATAATAGGGCCAGGGCAAACCCGGCCCAGGGGCCCTTTCCACCAGCAGCGAGACCAGCCAGAGCCCCAGGCCGCCGCAAAAGATCTGCGCCGAGTTGAGAAACACGGGGTCCATCTCGAGTTTGTGACGGGCCACGATGATATTGCCCAGGGCTCCAGAGACATTGGACAGCAGCAGCAGGCCGATACCGGCAAGCTCCGCCATACCGGCAGCAGAGCCCCAGGGTTGACGACTCAGGCTCAGCAGCGTGACGCCGGCAACCCCCAGCAACAGGCTGATGCCCTTGCGCGGCGACAGGCGGTCACCGGACATGCAGAAATGAGCCAGAACCGCCGCCACCAACGGTGCCGCACCGATAATCATGGCGGCCAGCGCCCCATCCACCAGGGTCATGCCGGTGTAGAACAGTCCGTAGAGCAGAAACGTTTGAAAGAAGGCCAGCTTGCAGAGCATTCCCGCATGACGGCAAATACTGCGCA
>PWVL01000134.1 GCA_003561875.1 Desulfuromonadales bacterium
AAGGCCTCCCCATTTTGTCGTCCGGCCACCGCGTCAGCTCCGATTTCAATTTGCAATGAAGCGAAGAATCGCGTTAGTATGCCGGCTTACAACGCATCTGCGTTTATCGCAGGTGGACAACGACGGATTTCATAGCCTGTCCGCAGCGGCCATTTTCCGTTGCCCCATGGCAGGCTCCTGCCCCAGGTCACCGGGCGCAACCGGATCGGCTTTGTCGCCTGCTCTCCCAACAGCCGGAATGTTTTTATGCTCGCTCTGGATCTTCTGAAGAAGCACCGGGTGGTCATGGCGTCCCTGCCGACCAGCGACAGCGCCTCACATACCGTGGAGTGTGTGATGCGCCGCCGTTCGGTGGATATGGTGGAAGCCACCTTTCTGCCCGGCCAATTGCCCGTGGGCCATCTGGACCTGGAAGGCACCTGCCGGTTTTTTTTCCAGGAAGAAGGTCGCAGCTTTCGCCTGCGAGCCCGAATCGAAGAGATTGCCGGCAGCGACAGGCTGATTCTGCGGGCCGTCGAAACCGCCCTGCAATACGGGGAGCGGGAGTATTTTCGCGTCAACGCCGAGTTTGCCGTCCGCTACCGGCGGCTCACCGACGATGAAGACACGCCCGACCGCCTGTACCGGGGTCTGATCAACCTCAGCGGCGGCGGCCTGCTGCTGCCCCTCAAGGAGCCGGCCCGCAACGGCGATCAGTTTTCCCTGACCCTGATTCTTCGGGATAAACCGCTGCGGCAGGTCGAATGTCTGGCCCGGGTGGTGCGCGTCTGTCCCCTCAGCGGCGGTTTTCGGGGAGCCGGCCTGCACTTTACCGAGATCGAGACGTCGGGCCGGGACGCCATCATCGGCTTCTGCATGGCGGCCCAGCGCCTGGAGCTGCGCAACAAGGTGCAGACCCGGGATCTGAGCTGACTTTCATCCGTCCCTGAAGGTCTTTTTCGACGGGCCGGCAGCCTTGTATCTTCCCGTCTTCGAGAGCGCGTGTTATGACCTCGTCCTCCGCTCCGTCCAACCTGCTCCTCGACACTTTGGCCGATTACCGCCTGGTAAGGGCCACCATTCCCCTGCAGGAAGGTGCCCCGCTGCACCTGGACGGGGTGGTCAAAAGCTCCGGCGCATCTTCCCTGGATATTCAGTTTCCTCCCCGCAGCCTGCCCCCCGTCGAGAAGTTGGCGAAAGACGGCCGCTGGCGATTGAATTTTGACCGGGGGTTGTCCTTTGTCACGGTCTGGGCCCGGCTGCTGAACTGGCCCGCGCCCCACCTGGCCTGCCTGGCTGGTCTCGATGCTGAAATCAACGATTACGCCCGCCGCGACCACCGGGTCAACACGGAAATCTACCTGCGCTTCTGGCAGGCCGGCGACGGCCGCCAGCAACTCCCTCCCCGCCGCACCCGGGTCAACCTCAGCGGCTGCGGCCTCAGCTTTGCCACGGAAACGGTTCTGCCGGACAGCAGCCTGGTGGAGCTGGAGCTGTTTCTTCCCGGCGTGACCCTGGAAAGAATCCGCTGCATCGGCAGGGTGATTCGCGGCCGGGAGGGACAGGGTAAAAACTCTCTCACGGCACTGGATCTGGTCCACCCCGAACAGGCCGACATGGAGAAGATCGTCAATTTCTGCATGGCCGAGCAGTTCCGCACCATGCAGCAGAAAGCCCGGGTGCTGGTTTCCAGCCTGGAACCGGCCGATCCCTGAAACCTGTATGGGGCGGTCGCGCCGCCCCATACAGGAAAAAACCATGCTTCTGTCACAAGAAAGAAACACCGGAGAAGGACCCTTATGGGGTCAGGCCGTTGCCGCGGCACGCCGCAGGGGATAGACGAAAGGCAGGCCGGAATAACCGGTGGTGGGATCTTCGTAGACTTCGCAGCGGTTGCGGCCTTTCTGCTTGGCGGCGTAGAGGGCCCGGTCGGCGCCGGTAATCAGGACGTGGGGATCGAACCCCCGGGGCTGCTCGGCGCAATGAATGCCGATACTGCCGGTGACGGGAAAGCCCATTTCCATCGCGCT
This sequence comes from Desulfuromonadales bacterium, assembly GCA_003561875.1. GTDB lineage: Bacteria > Desulfobacterota > Desulfuromonadia > Desulfuromonadales > Syntrophotaleaceae > SLLR01. The sequence goes on from PWVL01000134.1 coordinate 2,010, forward strand.
GATGGCCAGGCGAATGCGCTCGGCCACCATGCGGGCGTGGGCCAGGGGCGTCTCCGGCAGGATGACGGCGAACTCCTCGCCGCCGTAACGGCACACGGTATCGGAAACGCGACTCTGTTCCCGCAGTATCGCGGCGACCTGTTCCAGGACCCGGTCGCCGACCTGATGACCGTGGGTGTCGTTGATGACCTTGAAATGGTCCAGGTCGATGAACAGCAGGGACAGGGGCCGTCTGCTGCGCTGACTGCGAGCCGCTTCCTGTTTCATGGTGGCGTCGAAATAACCCCGGTTGAAGAGGCCGGTGAGGCCGTCGGAAAGGGCCAGACGGGCCAGGCGGTTCTGGTCCTGGTAGAGTTTCTGAATCCTCTCGCGGTTTTTCAGGTGCCAGCGGATTCGGGCGGCGATCTCCGCCGGGTCGCCGTCGATGAGCAGACCTTCACTGGCGCCGGACTCCAGTCCCTCGATGAGCAGATCGTGTTCCTGCGGCCTGGCGAAAAACACCACCGGCAGGTCGGCCCAGTCGGGCTGTCTCTTCATCTGCCGAAGCAATTCGTCGAGGGCGTCGCGGTTGCTTTCACGCAGGTTGCAGCAGACCATGTCGACGGCATGCTCCAGCAGCCAGCCCGGCGCCCGCCGGCCATCGGCGCAATAGAGTTTTTTGCCGAACACGCCGGTGGCCTCCAGAATTCCGGCGAGCACTTTGCGATCGTCCGCCGAATCGCCGATAATCAGTACCAAAGGGTTCATTGCAGACATCTGAAGACCTCCTCAAAAGCAATTATTCCGGTTACTTTACTTATCGGCCCGGTTTGGCCCCGGTTTAGCTTCAAGGCCTGCTTCTGTCGTTAGTTTTTTCAAACCTCACGCCCTGGCCGCTTCGTGGCGTGCGGCAGGTCGCGGTAAAGATCGCCGTACCGCCGGTCGATGAGACATCCATGAGCCTGATCAACCCCATGATAACCGTGCGACCGGTGCTGACACCCGCCCAGGCGGCCCTGCCCAGCGAAGGGCGCTCCTACGGCCTGCAGGCGGGTCAACTGGTCAATGCCACGGTGGCCGAAGGTGGCATCGGCGAGGTGCTGCTCGATCTGGAGCGGCAACATCTGCGGGCCCAGACCCAGACCCCCCTGCAGACCGGCCAGAAACTGCGCCTGATGGTGGTGGAGAGTGCTCCGCAGCTGGTGCTGCGCACGGTGCACCCGAGTCACCTGCTGACCCGCCTGAGTCACAGCGTTCATCTGCTCGAGGACCGATTTGACCTGGCATCCGCACTGGCTTTATTGACCACAGCCCTGCCGGCGGCACCGGGCGGCTCCCCGCAGCAGAATCTGGCCAGGCTGATGGATTTCTTTCGGCCGTTTCTGGCTGCTTCCGACTGTCTCCCTTTGTCCCAAACCACCCCCGTTGAAATTCCGCCTCCGCTCCATCGAGCCGGGGAGTCTTTCCCGCAGGGGCTCCAACCCGGGAAAGAAGGTCCGGTGCAGACGGAAGTTCCGGGCCGGGCCGTTAAGTCGCCGAATGCGGCCCATCCGCAAACCTCGCCGACGGACCCGGCGCCCCGGGGGATGCACCCCTCGGAACCGACCGACACCTTGCGCCACCGGGCCGAGGGAGCCGATCGGCCTCTGCCCGTCTTTTTAGAGCAGGTTGCAAGCCGACTGCCTCCATTGCCGGTACCTGTGGATTCGCCTTTCGCGGGAATACGGCCGGGAAATCAACTGCAGCAACTGGCCCGCCATCTGGGGCTGACCCTGGAGGCGGATCTGGCCCGAAATCCCCAGGCGGCGGAACCGGCCAATCTCAAAAGTCTGCTGCTGACCCTGGGTCGGGCGGAAGACAGGGGCGACCCCGAGCAAAGCCGGTTAATCGATTCCCTGCTGCAGAAGCTGGAACTGTTTCAATTGTGCAACCTGCGACTGTCCCGCCAGGACGCTTTTCTTCTGCCCCTGCCCCTGCCCTTTCTGGACAGTGGCTATCTGATTGCGGAAAAAGAAGCCGGAGCAGCGGCGGAATCGCCCCAGGCCAGAAAAATCACTCTGTATCTGACCCTGCAGGGGCTGGGCGAATTGCGTATCGACATGTTGCAGGAGGACGAGGGGCTGTTTCTGCGCTTTACCTGTGACAGCAGGAACAAGCTCTGCTTTCTGCAGGAGCAGGAGGACGAGCTGCGGAAGATGCTGACGGCCCTGACCCTGCGCGGTGCGAGCTACGGCAGCGATTCGGCCCGACCGGGTTCGGCGCTGGTCCGACGCATTCTGAACGACAGCGACGAGCTGCTGGACGCGAGGATATGAGCATGGAAGCGAAGAAACCG
>PWVL01000178.1 GCA_003561875.1 Desulfuromonadales bacterium
CACGACCGGAAAGATGCTCACAAAGCGCTTCGAGGGTGTGGCCGCTGTCAAGGATGTCGTCCACGATCAGCAGGTGACGCCCGGCCACGCCCATTTCCATGTCCTTGCGAAATTCCACCATCCCTGAGCTCTGCGCATGATGACCGTAACTGGCCAGCCGGACAAAATCGACCTGTACCGGTACCGAGATCGCCCTTACCAGATCGGCAAAAAAAACAAAAGCGCCCTTGAGTACCCCGACCAGCAAAACCTCCCGTCCGGCGTAATCACGATTGATCTCTTCACCGAGACGTCGCACCTGACGAGCAATGAAATCGCGGTCATAGAGTTTTTGCATTCCCTGCAACAAGAAAATTTCTCCGGCAGACTGGATGACGTGCAATGAATTTCGTGCTATTCAAAAGAAGGCACTCTTCGCGAAAGGCCGAAATACCCGCCGTTACCGGTTATTGAAAAAGCGGTCCGAGGTTTCACAGTTCTATCCGGACGGCCGTACTGCAATGCTATCTCCTCAGAAGAATCTCATTCTATAGCAAATCCTCGAACCGGGTGTCAAATTATTAACAGAATTGAGACGGCAGGGTATCGGTTAAAAAATGAAGGATTTTACAGCCCACCCCTGCTATCGTGAACAGATAAAAAGAATGCCTTATCGATTGGGCGTAACGAGGGATGGTTGCCATTCAAGTGCCCGTGACGGAAAGGTGGTGATCCGAATGTATCGGTGCTCAACAGAGGGTTCCTGCCACTGCATCGCGGAACCGGACAGCGGCAAACCCTTCCTCGCACTTCAGGTATAAATCCATGCTTTATGTCCTTCAGGAACATTTGTGGCTGATCAAGACACTGCAGGGAATTTGCCAGCTGTTTCTCTGCCTGGCTCTTGGCTATCTTGCGGGAGAAATCCTGCTGTCCCTGCCCGACCGTCAACTGCTACCGCCGGATTTGCCTCAAACTTCGCCGAACGGTTCCGCCCCACACCCCAGACTCTTTACCAGTCATCGTCTGGGCCTGCTTCTGGCCCTGGTGATGGCCTGCAATCTGGTTCTGCTGAAAATTGCTTACGGGCCTACCCTGTTCACCGGAGCCTTCTGGTGGGGCCTTACAACGCTCTTCATTCTCGGCCCGGCGCTGCTCCTTGCCAATCGCCGGCATCTTCAGAAAACCCGGCAGACCGATGGCGTTTCCCTGGTCCTGGCCCTGGTTGGCGATCTGCTGCTGCTGGCCTGTTGTTTTATCCTGCTCAATATGGAAAGTCTGCTGCTGTTTCCGGAGAGCTGGCCCTTGCTGCAACCCCGCCCCGGACAACTGATCTCCTGGCACGGCACCCTTCGTTTTGCCCAGTTCGTGCTGCTGGCGTTGATGCTGGCCGCTCTCGACGGGCGACGCTATCGCCGCCGATGGATCCTGGCCATGGCCCTGTTGTGGCCGGTTGCCCAGATCTTCGAATGGCAACTGATTCCGGAAGCGGCACGCTCCCCGGGACTCTACCGCGCCCTGCTGCTGGCCGTTGCCACCAGCGTGGTCCTGGCCATGGCGACCCTCAAGGCGGACCCGATGGAGAAGCGCTTTGTCGTCACTCCCATGCTGATCGGGGTTGTTGTTCTGTGCCTGCTTTGGGTGCTTTCGGCTCAGTTGGCTCGCGAAACACGACTTTCCCAACAACATTCACCCCCGTTCGGCGGAAGGGCGCACCCGCAACCCTTTTTTTCAATCATAAAAGACAACCACCCGCTGCAGCTTTTTCAGCAGGCCCGACCAGGGATTTCAGGTACTATGTTCGGCTCCTGATCGATTTCGGGCAAGTCCTTTTGTTGGGCTTTCCGCCGCCGCACAGAGCCCCGGCCGTGCTAAATTAGTCGTTGCAATTCGATATAATATGGGGCATATTATCGAGTCCGGGCGCGATTAGCTCAGCTGGATAGAGCGCTGCCCTCCGGAGGCAGAGGTCGCAGGTTCGAATCCTGCATCGCGCGCCAGATATAATTCAAAGCGGGTTGGCCGTAAATAAGCCAACCCGCTTTTGTATTTTAACCGGCTTGAGCGACCCCATCGATTCAACTTTCCCAGGCGGGCTGGCAACCAATTTACGGCGCTCATTTCAAACGCCTGAAGCTTGCCAAGGGCTGATTCATTAGAAATTGCTGGTTTTCCGGCCGACAAGTAGCACAGCGATCAGACCCGGCAACCCGGCCAGGGCAACGGGAATCAATTGTGACAAGGGCAGCAGGGGTCTTTTTCTGACGAGATTCAGCAACAGCAACGAGGCCAGACCCCCCCCGATACCCGCCAGAGACCAGAGCCCGCCACGTTGCAAACGCAGTTCCGCCCGGCCCCGCCAGGGGCTTTCCACCGTCAGCATCAGGGGAAAAAGAACGTCCCGAAGACGGCGCAGCCCGGGGGTTTCGAGGCTGTGCCGGGGCAGGGTGAAGCGGCGTAGCGGCTGGTAGGCGGCGTCCATCGTCACAGCGGAAACAACGTCCGCAGAACTGACGGTCAGGGTTCGATACAAAGGATCGATGAGCAGCCGAATGTCCATGCGCGCCGGATCATAGCCTTCCACCGGCAGGGGTATGAGCCGGTAATCGTTCCAGGAAATGAGCAGGATCTGCCCTTTCCGGGTAATGATCAGGCCTCGAAATTCGCAGCGCTCGTGCTCGGACACAACGATATCCGCAATGTCCATCGTCCGGTCCAGTCCCAGGTTGTGCACCACCGGCTGGTTGCGCTCCCGGCGCAGGTGAAACAGCTGTCCGCTGGCATCACGGATGAAGTAACCGTCGTCAAAGGGTTTGAGGTTGGTGGGCCGGCCCGCAATCAGGGTCGCGGGAAAAACGAATCCCGCCTCCTCAAGAACCCGGGTAAAGCGCAGCGACAGTTCCGGGTCCACCCGGTTGAAGTCCGCGTTGACGAATTCCATGCCCCGATCCGTAAACCGGAACAACTCCTCGGGAAAGGGCATCATGGCCGTTTCCGGGTCGGTATTGAACAGGGGATAAAGGGGGATTTGCGGAAAATGCCCTCGCAGATGGCGTGCTCTGATCTCCAGCCCCTGTCGCTCAGCGGCAATATCCTCCAGATGAAACAGGCGGCCGGCCACGGTCACAGGCAGAAGATTGCGCCGCTCCAGGTTGCGAAAGTAGACAAAGGGCAACAACTCTTCAAATTCCTGGCGACTGTATTCCCGGTCCTCTTCGTCGCGATACTCAAAACGGTGGCTGCCCGGCGACCGTTGATAGATGAACTGACCCAGGATCGGACTGTAGAAAACCAGCGGTTCTTCTCCCGGCGGGCCGGCGATTTTGTCAAACAGCGCGGGAAGAGCAAAGAGCAGCGCCGCAACGGTCAAGGCCACCAGGCAGCCGTTGGTCAATTCCGGCATCAGGTCACGCATCAGATACCACCTCGCTGAAAACGTCGCGCGGACTCGAAAACGCCCGTCAGGGCCAAGGGCGCCGGCAGAAGCAGCCAGGGCCAAAAAGCCGTAAACCAGTCATAGCCCCGCCCGCCAAGCAAAACCCGGATCAACACCCCGAAAACAACCACCAGTATCGCGCGACGGGTCCAAGCGGGCTCGAGCAGCACCGTCGCCCCTCCCAGATAAGCCAGCAGACCGGCCAGAAACCAGGGCAGCATAGTACGCTGCACCGCCCAGACCGATTCCACGGGAAAAAAATGCCGCATGGTCACGGCACTCAAAACCGCAATCAGGGCAATTACAGAGACCAGGTGAAGCAGCCCGGCGAGAAGGCTGTACAGCAGCATCCCGTTGCGCGAAACGGGCAGATGCAGGGAAAGGCGCATGCGCCGTCCCAGCAACTCCGGCACGAACTGGGCCGCCGCCAGAGCGATCCCCGTCAGCAGCGGTGTGTAGCGCATTCCGTGCTGGGCCAGGGTGTGCAGGTGTATCATCTGGTACCAGACCATTTCGGCGTGCTCAGCCGCCATCTGCTGCCGAAGATCCAGCAGGATCTTCAGGCAAAAGGCAGCATTCAGCACCAGGGCGGCGCTAAACGCCCAGCGCAGCTTCAACCATTCCTTGAGCATTATGGATCGCCACATGGGCGCCTCCTCCCCGATCGAAAACGCCTCAGTATTTTCCCATCAAACCGATAAATCCGTCTTCCAGGCTCATGGGAGCCTGGCAGAGATCCCCGGCGTCGACACCCAGTCCGGCGAGATGCTGTTTCACCACAGGCAGATCGGAATAGGAGTAGACCGACACCTGACGCCCACGGCGTTCGAAGCCGTAGACGATCTCGTCCCGGGCCAGTTCCGGCAGATGGTCGCAATGGAAAACATACTTGCGAAAAGCGG
>PWVL01000113.1 GCA_003561875.1 Desulfuromonadales bacterium
CGCCCTGGAAAAACGCCTGCTGGCCCTGACCCGGCCCCTGGATGATGCCGCCGGGGTGACTTTCGAGGAACTGTTCAACCTGGAAGACATTCAGCGCCTGCAGGACGATTTTTCCCGGGCCGCGGATGTGGCCTCCATGATCGTCGCCGCCGACGGCACCCCGATCACCGCCCCCAGCAATTTTACCCGCCTGTGCCGGCTGGTACGAAGCACCGCGCAGGGAAGGGCCGAGTGTGCCCGTTCTGACGCCTTTATCGGGCGCCCTTGCACGGACGGGCCCAACAGTTCCCGCTGTCTCAGTGCCGGGCTCTGGGATGCCGGTGCGGCGATTCTGCTGGACGGTCACCATATCGCCAGTTGGATCATCGGCCAGGTTCGCGACGAACATCACAGCGAAGAGCAGATTCGGGTTTACGCGCGCCGAATCGGTGTTGACGAAGAGAGCATGGTTGAGGCCTTTCGGCAGGTTCCGATGATGTCCGAAGCGCGGTTTCAGGCCGTGGCCCAGGCGCTGTTCACCATCACCCGGCAACTTTCCCTGAGTGCTTACCAGAACGTCCAGCAGGCCCGTTTCATCAGTGAGCAGAAGGCCCAGCAGGAAAAAATCACCTTCCTGGCCCATCATGACCAGCTTACCGGTCTGGCCAACCGGACTCTGCTGGCGCAGCGATTCGCCCTGGCCGCCGCCCACGCCCGTCGCGCCGGAAGCGGTCTGGCCCTGTGTGTGATCGATCTGGACAATTTCAAGGTCATCAACGACACCTACGGCCATGCCCTTGGTGATCAACTGCTGTGCGAAGTTGCCGGCCGGCTGCGGCATGCGGTGCGTGTCAGCGACACGGTCTGCCGGGTCGGTGGCGACGAGTTTGTGATTCTGTTTACCGACCTGCAGGAGGAAGGGGCGATCACCGTCCTGATCCGCAAGATTCAGCTGTGCTTTGAGCCCAGTTTTCTCATCGCCGATGCCCATCACCCGGTTACACCGAGCATGGGGGTGGCGATTTTCCCCGAAGACGGACAGGAGTTTTCCACCCTCTTTGAAAACGCCGATGCCGCCATGTATTTCGCCAAGGAGTCGGGGCGCAACAACGCACAGTTTTTTCGGGCGGAAATCCATCAGCGGGTTCAGCATCGCCTGACCTTGGAGAAAGAGCTGCGCCAAGCCCTGCTGGCGGGGGAACTGGAACTGCATTACCAACCCATCGTCCGCCTGCCGGAACAAGGGCTGGCCGGTCTGGAAGCCATGATACGCTGGCGGCATCCGGAAAGGGGCCTGCTGCCGCCCGGCCAGTTTATTCCCGTAGCCGAGGAGTCGAGGCTCATTGTGGCTCTGGGCCGCTGGATTCTCGACGCGGCCTGTGCCGACATGGCGGCCTGGCGAAATCGGGAAATGCCTATAGTGCCGGTTTCCGTCAACGTTTCGGCCCGGCAGCTTTTCGACAGCGAGTTTGCCGGTTTCGTCGAAAAGACTCTGGCCAAATGGAAACTGCCGCCACAGCAGCTGGAACTGGAAGTGACGGAAAACATCTTCCTGGAAAACAGTGAAGTTGTCGAGGCGGTCATGAACCGGCTCAAGAACATCGGTATCGGACTGATTCTGGACGATTTCGGCACCGGCTATTCGAGTCTCAGTTACCTTAAGCGGTTTCGTATCGAAAAGCTCAAAATCGACCGTTCCTTCATGGATCAGGTCTGTACCGATTCACAGGATGCGATGCTGGTTAAAACCATTATCGACATGGCTCGGAACCTGGGGATGAAAGTGGTCGCGGAAGGGGTCGAGACCATCGGACAGCGGGATTTTCTGCTTGAGGGAGCCTGCGAACTGGCCCAGGGATTTTTCTTCAGCAGGCCCCTGCCTCCGGAGTCAACGCAGAAGTTGCTTGAAGGTTCCAAAGATGTTGGCTTCAGGATTCAGCAAAGTGCTCCGTAAAAAGGAGCGGGGGGAAACGGGCGGCAGAGGAAGACCCCATGGCGACTCCGGTTGGTCGAAGGGATTGGGAGCGCTTCGGAGGCGCTGCTTTAATTGTCTTTGGCCCGACTGTTTGCGGCTTCCCGTGCCTGTTGATAGATTTCCACATAGCGCCCTGCCGACCGTTCCCAGGAAAAATCCTCCCTCAGCGCCCCTGCAACCAGGCGACTCCAGCCTGAAGCATCCCGATAACGCCGTAAGGCCCGATCCAGCGCCCGCAGCAGGGCGTCGGCCGTCGGCGGCCCGAACACAAAGCCGTTGCCGCCTGGCTCTTGGTCGGCATCCCGTACCGTATCGGCGAGGCCGCCGGTGCGCCGCACCAGGGGAATGCTGCCGTAACGCAGAGCGATGAGTTGTCCCAGGCCGCAGGGCTCGTAGTGGCTGGGCATCAGGAAGAGGTCGCTGCCGGCATAGATTTGCCGGGCCAGACTGTCGTCAAAGCCCAGGGTGATGGAGATGCGGCCCCGGTAGCGGTTCTGTAGCTTTTTAAAGAATTCCCGATGCTGTTGTTCACCGTCGCCGAGCAGCACGAACTGCAGCGGACGGCGCAGCAGCCGGGGCCAGGCTGCTTCAAGAATGTCCAGCCCCTTCTGGGTGGCGAGACGGGTGATCATGGCCAGAATCGGCAGGCGCTCGTCCTCGTCCAGTCCCAACCGGCCCTGCAGGGCTTGCTTGTTGCGTTCTTTGCCTTCCGGGTGTGCGGCACTGTAGGGAGCCGCCAGGGCCGGATCCCGCTCCGGGTCCCACTGACGGCAGTCGATGCCGTTGAGAATCCCCGCCAGATCCTTGCGCCGTTTTTGCAGAATCCCTTCAAAACCATGGCCGAATGGGGCGGTCTGAATTTCCTCGCAATAGGTGGGGGAGACGGTGGTGATGCGATCGGCAAACAACAGTCCTCCCTTGAGAAAAGACAGCCGGCCGTAGTACTCAAGGCCTTCCATGTGAAAAAGCGCCGGGTCGAGGCCCAGTTCGGCCAGGGTTTCGGGCGGAAAAAGTCCCTGATATCCAAGGTTGTGAATGGTCATCACCGTGCCGGTCCCGGCGTAAAAGGGATCGGCTTTTAGCTCGCTGCGCAGCAGAACCGGAATCAGGCCGGTCTGCCAGTCGTTGAGATGCAGCACATCAGGCTGAAAGTCGAGTTGCGGCAAAGCGTCGAGAACCGCCCGGCAGAACAGGCCGAAGCGCCAGGCGTTATCAGGGTAGTCTCCCGCCGGAGTGCCGTAGAGACCCTGGCGCTGAAAGAATTCGGGATAATCGAGAAAGTAGACGGGAATATCTCCCAGGCATCCCCGGCGTACGCCGGCACTGCGTCGAAGGCCGTCGATCTCCACCTTCAGCGCAAGCTTGAGGGTTTCCGTCGCCGGGTGTTGTTCACTGACGGCGTGGTACCAGGGCATGAAAATCCGTACATCGTGTCCCAGGCCGGCCAGTGCCTGAGGCAGCGCCCCGGCCACATCGGCCAGGCCGCCGGTTTTGGCGAAGGGAGTGACTTCGGAAGCGACCAGCAGAATTTTCATCGGCAGACCTTTCAACAGGACGTACGGCGTCTCAGAGGTTTTCCAGGGAACGCAGCAGGTCGAAACGGAAACCGGACTTTTCGGCTGCAGCCAGGATCCTTTGCAGTCGCAACGGATGGTCCGGCGGGATTAAGTCGCCGTTTTCCGGGGGATTACTCAGGATATCAGTCAGCAGCAGACCCCAGGTCAGCAAGGCCAGTTTTTCGGCTTTCAGCCACAGGTGCCCCTGGTAGGCGTTGATCTGCAGCAGGGTTTGCACCGCCGGATCATCAAGCAGGTCGGATACCGCCAGATGGTCTGAAAAAAAGTCCTGCCAGCGTAACAGGGTGGCCAGCAATTGGCGGTCCGTTTCCCTCAGTTGTCGAGCCGCGATATCGGCCAGCACAGGGTCATCCAGCCCGCCCCCGGCAAGCTCCGGGGAGCCCTGCCCCGAGAGACTGTCCAGGCAGCGCAACAACAGAAAAAGGACCAGAATGCGATCGTCGAGACCGGCGGGCCGGGAGGTCGGCTCGCTGTCGGCTGCAACTGGAAGGGGCTGCAGAACCGACAGACCCTGTAAGGCCACCAGTTGTTCATCCAATTGTTCGTACATGGTCTTTTGGTCCTTGTCCGGGACCGTCAGAGTGATTTCTTCCAGCAGGTTGGCAAAGGCGGTCCGCAGCGCCGGGATGCCTTCGGGCAGCGTCGTCCATGTCGCCTGCAGAAGGGACTCATAGGCGTTGCGCAGGGGTTCAAGTTCCAGTTGCCGCAAGGCGAGGTCGAGGTCGGCCACCGGCCGGCCTTCGAGTCGCGCACAGAGACGCGCCCAGCCGCCATTTTGATCCCG
>PWVL01000132.1 GCA_003561875.1 Desulfuromonadales bacterium
ACGCTTCGGAGGAGGGGCGGGCTCAGAACCGTCGGGGAGAAATTTTTATCAGCTATGATGACATCACATTCCCTGCCGAACACATGGCCATCGCCATGGAGGCCCCGCAGCAGACAGCGGAAGAGCCCGAGGTGCTGCAGAACTGTATCCAGGTGCTCGAAACGCGCATGACTGCCCTGCCCTCACCCTATCGGATCACTATCGATGGCGTTCCTCTCCATGAGGACCAGGGCTCCGCAGATCCCGATATTCAACGGTGTACCGACCTGCTGCTTGCCCATGCCGATATTCAAGTACGCTTCGATGGTCTGGAGGCCACCCCCTGGCTGAATCTCAGTGTCGATGGGGACAGCGCTGTGCGTGGTCAGCCGTTGATATTTACCGCGTACAGCAACTATGAGCATTGGATCACGCATCGTGAAGTTCGCATTTTCGCCCATGGGCAATCGGTCCAGACCGAACCTCTGCTCACCCTGAGCATGGATGACAGCGGACAGGTTCAATGGATTCCCGGACAGGATATCCCGAATCGCGTCGACTATCTGCTCAGGGTTTACGACAAGCATGGGGTTTTTGACGAGACCTATCCAACTTCGCTGCTTGTTGATCATCAGCCCATTTCTCAACGCAAGGTCGACAGCCCGGAGCGCGAGCAACTCATCGGTTATGGCGAAAACCGCCTTCGGCTGCAGAATATCCCGGTACGGGGTGGCGCAATAACCGTCAACGGCAGCCATATTCCCGTCTCAAGCCAGGTGTTCGTTCTCGGCCGCCCGGTTCCGGTGGCCGCCAATGGGCGATTTGCCACGCGCCAGATCCTGCCGACCGGGGAGCATGTCGTTTCTGTTCAAGTGATCAATGAGTTGGGTCAGCTTGATTTCAACCGTCGTCTCTATCTGCCGGAAAATGAATGGTTCTACATCGGCATCGCCGATTTAATCGCCGGGCATAACAAAACCAGCGGTCCTGCGAGCCTGGTGACAACAGACACGCAGCATTATGACGACAAGGTGTATATTGACGGTCGTCTGGCTTTTTATCTGAAGGGAAAAATCAAAGGCGAGTGGCTGCTCACGGCAGCAGCAGATACACGAGAGCAACCCATCAAGCATTTGTTTTCAAATTTTTACGAGAAAGATCCCCGTTATCTGTTGCGGCGACTTGATCCAGACCAGTACTACCCGGTTTACGGGGACGATTCCACAACCATTGATGATGCACCCACCAGCGGCAAATTTTATGTCAAACTGCAACGTGGTGATTCCCATTTGATGTGGGGTGATTTCCAGACACGCTGGACCGGTACGGACTTTGCCCGGATTAATCGCGGCATGTACGGAGCCAATCTTTATCTGCTCTCCGACAATGTGACCCGTTACGGAGAACGCCGTGGTTCCGCAGATCTGTTTGCCGGTGATCCCGGAACCCTGGGAGCCAGGGATGAATTCCGCGGCACCGGCGGCAGTCTGTTTTACCTGCGGCGACTGGATATCACCCGCGGCTCGGAAAGAGTGTGGGTGGAAGTGCGGGATCGTGATTCCGGCCTGGTACTGCAGGCCGTTCCTCTGGTATCCGGTCAGGATTATGATCTCAACCCGATTCAGGGGCGGTTGCTGCTCACCTCTCCCCTGGCCTCCGTCGCCGGCGAGACCCAACTGGTTCGCGCCGGGGCCTATTCGGGACACCCTCAATACCTGGTCATTACGTATGAGTACACCCCCGGTCTAACGAAAATCAATAACCTGACCCTGGGCGGTCGTGTGGAAAACTGGTTCGGCAATCATGTCCGTATCGGGGTCACGGGCTATCGACAGGAGGAAAATGACAGTAAGCAGCGCCTGGGTGAAGTTGACGCCACCCTGCGCTACAAACCGGGAACCTACGTTCGGGGAGAATTCGCTCAGTCGAAAGGTTCGGGTATTGGCAGTACCAGTTCGCTTTCCGGCGGATTTGAATTTGACACCCAGGCAACCGATGGTCAACGGGCCGTGGCACAAAGGGTCGAAGCAGCGGTTGATCTTTCTGACGTCAGTAACCTGCGAGGCAACCTTCGAGCCTACTGGCAGCAGCGGGATGCCGGTTTCTCCGCACCGGGCCAACTGACCAATGAGGATGTCGAGCAGGTCGGTGGCGCAATGAAGGCTCACCTCACGGACAATCTGGCCCTCGAAACCCGTGCCGATGTGAAATGGTCCGACAGTCAGGATACGGTGGCGGCTGAAGCAATGGCAACATATCGGATTGCCAGATCTTGGGACGTATCGGTTGGTTTTCGCTACGATGATCAGGACACCTCTGTTGCCGGCCCAAGTACGACCCTTTCACAAAACGGGCGACGGACGGATCTGGCCGCACAACTCGGCTACGCTCCGGAAAATGCCGACTGGTCACTGTTCGGTTTCGGCCAGGGAACTCTCAACCGCACGGGAGACCGCCGCAAAAACAACCGTATCGGAGTGGGGGGAAGCTACCGTTTGACCGATCCTCTGACCTTGAGTGGTGAAGCCTCTCAGGGCAACGGTGGTTTTGGTGGCAAACTTGGCGCTGACTGGCGTGTCAATGAGCGTACCCAACTTTATCTCAATTACGCTCTGGATACGGACCGAACCGACAGCCGCTATCGTGGCCGTCAGGGGCAACTGACCACGGGAGGGCGACAGCGTTATTCAGAGGCACTTTCCATTTATGCCGAAGAACGTTTCCTGCATGGCAGAGGACCTTCAGGTCTGATTCACGCCTTTGGTCTCGACCTTGCGGCATCAGATCGCTGGAATTTTGGATTCAAAGGTGAGGCGGGAAAACTCACTGACCCCCTGGGCGAAGATCTGGATCGAACGGCCCTGTCCCTTTCGGCAGGCTATGTCCATGGTCGGGTACGATATGCCGGCAACCTGGAATGGCGGTATGATGACGGGTCGAACAGCGGCAAGCGCACCACCTGGCTGCTACGCAACTCCCTTGGTTACCAAACCACCCCTGACTGGCGCTTTCTGGGTAAGCTGAACCTGTCTTTTTCCGACAGTCGCCAAGGTGACTTTTATGATGCGGAGTTTGTCGAGACCGTGCTGGGTTACGCCTACCGACCGGTAGACAATGACCGTTTCAATGCTTTGTTCAGGTATAGCTTTTTCTATGATCTGCCGTCTGCGGGAACAGTGACTGCTTCCGGGTCGTTGCCCGACTATGCGCAAAAAAGTCACATTCTTTCCGTTGACGGCATGTATGATTTACTTCCCTGGCTGAGCGTTGGTGGGAAATATGGCTATCGCTATGGTGCATTAAGGGACAGCCGGGTTGACGGAAGATGGTTTTCATCCAATGCCCACTTAGGCATTCTGAGAACAGATTTTCACTTTGTTCACCAATGGGATGCGGTGGTCGAAGGCAGAATGCTGCATGTCAGTAACGAAAACAGTTCCCGTGCCGGCATGCTGGCGGCGATATACCGACATTTTAATCGTTACGTCAAGTTGGGTGTCGGATATAACTTCACTGATTTTTCTGATGACTTGAGGGTTCTTGATTATAAATCAAGAGGCTGGTTCGTAAATCTTATTGGCAAGATATGACCAGACATCATTATCTTTTTACTGGCGGCGGCACCCTGTGGTGTCGCCGCTTTTTGGTTTTTCCCCTGATCTTTCGACCTGCAGGCATTTAAAATTTTCAAGGACGTCTGGAATCGGACAGAGGTTAACGGGCCTGCATTTGATTATTTTGATTTTGAATGTCGAAGGATTAAGGTTACAATAAAGTTTCGTCGGTATCACTGGCGGACGAAAGACGCTTGCGCCATCTGAGGCTCGAAAAAACCGCTCCAGAGCCTCAGGATGGTTATTCACGCCGCCATCAAGGATTGTCATGGCCAGTCACAGAGAAGACGTTTTTTTCACCGGCAACGGTGAGGCGGAGCCGGACCGGGAAAGCCCCTCGAGCCGTGCAGCGACGCCGGCGTCCGAAGCCGCGGACCCCGGCGCTGCCGATCGGACACCGCGGTGCAAGAGTCAGGGAGAGAACAATTTCCTTGCAACCCTGGGCCACTTGAGGCGCATGACCTGCGAACCGGACAGGGTCATTCTCGACGTCGCTCTGAAGTCCGCGCTGGAAGCGACCGACAGCCGCCTCGGTTACATTCTTCTGGTCGACCGGGATCAGAACCGGCTCACCCTGCTGGCCGCGTCCCACGAAGTGCCGGACCGGTGCGCATCGGACCGTCCTGCACCGGTCTACCCCATCGGGGAAGCCGGCATCTGGGCCG
>PWVL01000173.1 GCA_003561875.1 Desulfuromonadales bacterium
GACATGGGCTATCTGAAGGTACTGTTCAAATACGATTGGGAACTGGTCAAGAGTCCTGCCGGTGCCCATCAATGGCTGGCCAAAGATGTGGATGACGAGGACATGGTGGTCGGTGCCCACGATCCCAAAAAGCGGTTCCGCCCCATGATGACCACGGCGGATCTGTCCCTGAAGTTTGATCCCATCTACGAGCCCATCGCCCGGCGCTACCTGGAGAACCCCGAAGAGTTTGCCGACGCCTTTGCCCGCGCCTGGTTCAAATTGACCCACCGCGACATGGGTCCCCGCTCCCGCTATCTGGGCTCCGAAGTTCCGGCTGAAGAGCTGATCTGGCAGGACCCTGTTCCGGCTGTGGACCACCCCCTCATCAACGTCACCGACATTGCCGAACTCAAAAAGCGGATTCTCGCTTCGGGGCTGTCCGTTGCGCAACTGGTTTCCACCGCCTGGGCCTCGGCTTCCACCTTCCGCGGCTCGGACATGCGTGGTGGTGCCAACGGTGCCCGCATTCGCCTCGCGCCCCAGAAGGACTGGGAAGTCAACCAGCCCGATCAACTCAAGAAGGTCCTGCAGACCCTGGAAAAAATTCAGCAGGATTTCAACAACGCCCAGTCCGGCGGCAAAAAGGTCTCCCTCGCCGACCTCATCGTGCTGGGCGGCTGCGTCGGGGTGGAACAGGCAGCGAAAAATGCCGGCCAGGATGTAACCGTTCCCTTTTCTCCCGGACGCACCGACGCCAGCCAGGAGCAGACCGATGTGGATGCCTTCGCGGTGCTCAAGCCTTCCGCCGACGGTTTCCGCAACTACCTGCGCGCCCGCTTCGCCGTATCGGCGGAAGAACTGCTCATCGACCGGGCACAACTGCTGACTCTTACCGCGCCGGAAATGACCGTGCTGCTCGGCGGACTCCGGGTCCTCAACATCAACTACGGAGGATCCCAGGATGGTGTTTTCACTTCCCGCCCCGAGGCATTGACAAACGACTTCTTTGTCAATCTGCTTGACATGGGCACGGTCTGGAAACCCGTTACCGAGGAAGGTGAGCGCTTTGAGGGCCGCGATCGCCACAGCGGCGAACTCAAATGGACCGCCTCCCGTATCGATCTGGTCTTCGGTTCCAATTCCCAGCTGCGGGCCGTCGCCGAGGTTTACGCTTGCGCCGACTCCCAGGACAAGTTCCTGAAGGATTTCATCGCAGTCTGGAACAAGGTCATGAACCTCGACCGCTTCGATCTGGCCTGATCTGCGACGTGCTGTTTCCATGTCAGATCCGCAGATTGCGGAACTGAAAAACGGATGATTTAACCCTGAGAGCCCGCCCGGTAAATGGACCCAGATGCCGGGCGGGCTAAAGTCCTCAAAAATTCTCTACAACCCTCGCCATCAAAGGCATTGACGCATTTTTCCCGACAGACATCCCCCTGAATGAGGTTTTCCCGATCACCAGCCTCATGAAACGGTGAAAAACCGCCACAAGACGGCAGTTTGGCTGGTATAATTGCGAAACACTCGGCCCGTTTTCCATTGGCAGCATCCCGCCGGACTTCGCAAATCGGGTCACCGCGGACCAAGGAGGTGCCTCCATGACCGCTGCTGAAAAAAGATTGACCCGCTTTAAACCTACCACCATACTGCCCGATGACCCGGGGTCTCCCCCCCGTTCCCCGGTACCCTATTACTGGAGTTGGTATCGTATCGTCTTTGACCATCCGGCCAAGGCGGAAACACCGCAGATGCCGGCTCCCGGCACCAACCGCCACTGACTCTCCAGGCGCCGGCGGGTGCCAAAAGAGCATTGCGTGACGGCCATGGCGGTCGCCTGAACCGCATTCAGATACTTCAAGGAAAGGTATAGGTACGACGAGGCATGATTGCGGTTATTTTTCGCCTGGTCGGCGGCGTCGGTCTGTTTCTGCTGGGCATGACCCTGCTCAGCGACGGCCTCAAATCTTTCGCCGGCGACGCCCTGCGCCGCGCCCTGGTGCGGTTTACCGGAAGACCGGTGAAGGCCTTTTTCTCCGGCGCCCTGGTGACGGCGCTGGTGCAATCCTCCAGCGCTACGACAGTAGCGGTGATCGGCTTCGTCAGTGCCGGTCTGCTGACCTTTTCCCAGGCTGTAGGGGTGGTGATCGGCGCCAGCCTCGGCACTACCAGTACCGGCTGGATGGTGGCGGTGGCGGGGCTGGATATCAGCATTGGCACCTATGCACTGCCGCTGATCGGTGTCGGGGCTTTTGTCAAGCTGCTGGGACACGGTCGCTGGCGCTCTCTGGGGCTGGCCCTGGCCGGCTTTGGTTTGATCTTTGTCGGCATCGAGACCCTTCAGATCGGGATGGAGGGGTTTTCCGGACTCTTCCCACTGGACAAGCTGCCCGTTGCAGGCTTCCAGGGACGTCTGCTGATGGTGCTTGCGGGATTGCTGATGACGGTGATAATGCTGTCATCAAGCGCCGCCGTCGCAACCACCCTTGCCGCCCTGCACAGTGGTTCCGTGCAATTTGAGCAGGCGGCCCTGGTAGTTATCGGCGCCGCCATAGGCGCCACGATCACCGGTGCCCTCGCCTCCATCGGCGCCAGCGTCCCCACCCGCCGCACGGTGCTGGCTCATGTCTCTTTTAACCTGGCCACGGGAATGATCGCGTTGGGTCTGCTACCACTGTTTCTGCGAACCCTCCTGTGGGCCCAGATTCATCTGGGACTGGACCCGGGCGCCGCCAGCCTGGCCGCCTTTCATACCGCCTTCATCGTCTTCGGCGCAGTTATCTTCCTGCCTTTTACCGATAGCTTTGCCGGCTGGATCGAGCGCCTGCTGCCGGATAAGGGCCTGCGCCTGACAGAGCATCTCGACGCGTCCCTGCTCAGCGTTCCGGCGGTCGCTTTGGAGGCCAGTCGCCGTGCCCTGCTTGAAACTTCCGGCGAATTCTTTACAGTGATTCGCAGCAACCTGGCACCGGGACGGCCGGAAGACCCGGAAGCCCGGCTCCAGCAACTGAAGCAGGCTCTGGATCAATCCCAGCACTTCCTGGCCACCATTCCTTCGGTAGCCGGCGACGAGCCTCTCTCCCAGAACCGTCTTCGCCAGATGCACGCGGTAGCTCACCTGGCCCGCTTAAGATCCTACCAACAGCCACCCTCGGTGCTTCGGCACCAGGTGATTGCCGAACCTCTGGCCAAACAGCGGGAAGCTTTGCGGGAACTGCTGCATCTCTGCGAAGCCGGACTGCGGGGACGTGAACAGGGCGAATGGTTGACCACGGTGGCCGAGATGTCAAAAGAACTCACCTCAGAACACGAACGGGGGCGCCCGGCGGTACTGGCACGATCGGCGACAGGGGGTAGCGACACCACTGTGGTGCTGGTACTGCTCGACGCCATGCGCTGGCTGGACCGGGTAGGTCACCACGCCTGGCGCATCACCCACTATCTCGGCTCGGAAAACACCGGTTCTTTCATACCCGATGACGGGACCCAGGTGGCGGAATAACTACCGGTCGTGGGAAAAAACCGAATTTTTCAGGCGGCCTGCTTAGCGGCCTGATGGTGACTGCAGATGGACGTAGGGTGCGATTGTCTGCAGGCGGGGATCGTCAACGGGAGCGCCGATGGTAAAATGGTACAGGCTCTGCCAACTGCTGTCGGCGAGCCCCAGAAGACGGTGCATGGCGTCATCGAAAAAGCAGCCGATCCCGGTACCGCGCATTCCCGCCGCTTCGGCCTCCAGGTACAGCACCTGGCCGATGAGGCCGCACTCCCAGAACATTCGGGGATAGGCCGCCGCCCCATGATCCGCCAGGGCTCTATCGAATTCCGCCAGCATGCCCAGGGAAAAAGCCCCGTCACCGGCGATGTTCTGATGGCAGCTGACCGCCTTGGCCACTTCCAAAACATCGGCCGCAAGCAGGCGGTAAAAAGGCAGTTCCAAAGGGCAGCCTGAAGGCCGAAGCCATTCGAAATCCTGATTCAGGGCGCGGCGCAAATTCGATTCGTGAGCTGCGCTGCGCACCAGCAGATAAAGCCCCGGCTCCAGTCCCGCGACCCGATGAACGAACAGAACCGGCGAGATCCGGGGCAGCCAGGGCAGCACCCTGAAGGGGAAATGACCGGGCAGAATTCGCTGCATCATTTGGCAGAAGACATCCCGATCCAGAAAGCTGCTGCCGTCCATGTCAGCGGCGCTGCGCCGCTGGCGAATGATCTGTTCCGCCCCATGGGGTCGGAGGGGAAGCA
>PWVL01000188.1 GCA_003561875.1 Desulfuromonadales bacterium
AATCAAAGGGTTGCGCGGAGGCGTACATCGGTACGCCGCACAAGCAAACCTGCAGATTGACGCCGCTACAGCGGAAAAGGGCCGTTTCCGGATGAAAACTAATTAGCATGAAAAAAGGACCGCCTGTTGGGGGCGGTCCTTTTTTTGTCTATCCGACAGCGTACGGGGCTCTAGAATTTCTTCATCAGCCGCATTTTTTTACGCAGGCGACGCTGGGCCTCTTTTTCCTTGCGCTTGCGTTTGACGCTTGGCTTCTCGTAAAACTTGCGCTGTTTCATTTCGCGAAACAGGCCCTCCTGCTGCAACTTGCGCTTGAGTACCCGAATGGCTTTTTCGACGTTGTTGTCAACCACTTGGATTTCCAAATACACTCACCTCACTTTCCCTGTTCAGACTCATGCCCTCGAGCAACAAGGACATCGAAGAATACTAGGTAAACGGCCGCAGAAAAGCAAGTAAAAACATCTTGAAGCTATATCACCTCAAAAAGGGCTACGCGGATTCCGCCGTTTTGTAGAGGGGCGAGTCGCCGCAGGGGCAACACCATGGCGTCGGCTGGCCCAGGGTCGGCGGCCAGAAAAGCCCGCCGCCATTGGGGCGGGATATTTTCAAAAAGCCGGTCCAGGCTACGGCCGATGGCCCCCTCTTCCCCCCATTCCAGGCGGCTGCCGTAGGGCGGATTGCAGATCACCAGACCCGGCGGATCCGCGGGCAAAATCCAGTCGCCCGCATTCGCCTGCCGCAGCGTCAGACAGTGACCGACACCGGCCCGTTCGGCATTGCGCCGAGCCGCCTCCAGCACTGCGGAATCCCGGTCGCCACCGGCCAGTAGCGGACAATCTTCGCGGCCCTGCCTCTGCGCCTCGATAAGCAGGGCCTGCCAGAGTCCCGGCCGAAAACGGGGCCAATCCATGAAAGCAAAAGTTCTGGCGCAACCAGGCGGTCTGTTCAAAGCCAGCAGAGCCCCTTCCACAAGAAAGGTCCCCGACCCGCACATGGGATCGAACAGGGGAGTCTCTCCCCGCCAGCCCAGCAACATCAGAATTCCGGCAGCCAGGGTCTCGCGCAGGGGCGCCACGCCGATGTCCTGACGGTAACCCCGGCGATGCAGCAGGGTTCCGGAACTGTCCAGGGACAGACGGCAGCGGTCCTCCTCCACGGTGACCAGCAGCAGTTGCTCTTTGCCGCATGGTTCCCGGGTTGTTTCTCCGAGTGCTCTGTGCATGGCCCGGCTGAGGGTCTCGGCTATGCGACCGGTATGATTCAGCCGGGATCGGCGACAGGTCGCGCGAACCCGCAGCCCGGTTCCAGGCCTTAAGTAGCGGCCCCAGGGCAAACTCAGGGCCTTGCGATAGAGCCCCGGGAAATCCCGACAGGCGAACTCACCAAACCGCACCAGCACCCGACTGGCGGTGCGCAACCAGAGGTTGGCCAGGTACAACTCCCGCAAACCACCGCGAAACCCGACACCACCGGCTTCCAACTGAATTTCGGCCATGCCCAGAGCCTCCAGTTCAACAGCGCAGATCGATTCCAGACCGGGGGCAGTCACGGCAAACAAGGCTACGGATTTCTGTTTCAACGGAAGAATCCTTTTTGCTTCTGGTCCCGTGGTCAGGACGGAAACCACCCATGTACGGCACCGCGCGTTCCCACAACTGCAGGCCCTCTGTTATGATGGACAGTAGAAAGCGCACTGTCCTTGTTTGACATCTTTTGCAATTACCTTAAGAAAGGTTTTTCCATGGACTGGGACGATCTGGATATCGACTGGGAGTATGTCGTTGAACGCCTTGACCGCATCATCGATCTGAGCGAAGAAGCTCTGACGCGTCTGCTCATTGATTACCCCTTTGATTCAAGCCTGTTCCAGGAACATACGGCGTTTCGCTGGATCCGGCACCGAGACCGCGGTTTTCCCCAGGCGGTTCTGCATCCCTCCCTGGCGGGACACGGGGAACTCATCGGTCTGCAAACAGTGCTGGAGGCACTGCGCCGCAACACCGAGCAGTTCGTGCGCAGTTTCCCCGCCAACAATATTTTGCTGCGGGGCCCCTCAGGCAGCGGCAAGGCGACTGCGGTCAAAGGCCTACTGAATCTGTTCGCCGGGCAGGGATTGCGCCTGATCGAGATGCGTCCCGAGGACTTGCCTCAACTGCCCCTGGCCATTGGCCTACTGCGGGAGTTGCCCTTTCGTTTTCTGCTGTTCTGCGAACACCTTCCACTGAGTGGGCCGGAGGCCTGTTACCGGGGGATAAAGGTGGTACTTGAGGGCGGTATTGAAGAGTCGGCCGGTAATGTGCTGCTCTATGCAAGCAGCATCGAAGAGCCTCATTCAGATCCCGCGGCAGTCCGCGCCTCGCACGGCCGGCCGTGCCCCCTGTTGCACTGCTTCGGCATTCATCTGAACTTTCCAGGACTTTCTCAAGCAGACTGCCTGCAACTGATCACCATGCTGGCTCGGGAGCGGCAGCTGTCTCTGGGAGAGAGGGAGCTGGAACAAGCGGCCCGACAATGGCTGAAGGAGCGAGGCCGAAGCTCCGGGCGGGCCGCCCGGCAGTTTATTGACGACCTCTGCGGCCGCCTGGCGCTGCAGGAAAACCCGGAGTCGAAGTAGCTTCACAACTGGAACACTCCTTGCTCTCACCCATTGAAGACGATATAAACAATGCCACGGCGCAGCCTTTTCCCGTATCACCTCGGGGCCCTTCACAACCGCCTCGCAATAACTCCTGCGCAGAGCGAAACAAATGGAAAGGAGCACGGCAACCCATGTATGGCAGATATTTTTCACCGGGACAGAAGGTGCTGATTCAGACCCTGCGCAGCGACAAGTTACCGGCACGCAGGGAGGCCCTCAATGTCCTGTTCAGCAGCTACGAACTGGGACATTTCGACGTTCTGATTCCCCAGGGCTGGCCCGCCGGGGAACGTACCCCGTTCAGCGAAGGGCAACCTCTGGAGATCATTTCGGAGCGCTACGGCATCTGGCTGAAATCGACAGCCAGCCTTCACAGCCACCGCTCAGACAAGGTTCTGCGACTACGCGTCAATAACGATCTGTGTCTGTTTCGGCACAACCCTCAGCAGCGTGTTGACACCCGCATCGGACTCCGTTACAGCACTCACGGCTTTGACCTGCCAACCTTTTTCCGCCAGTGGCGGCAGCAGATCAGCAAACTTGCAAGCACCGACGCAGCCCTCATCGCCCCGACCATGTCCACGGATACCGTCAACCTGAGTTCCAGCGGAATTCGCCTGCCGGTTGAGGCCTCCCTGAAGAAACAGGACATCTGCCTGCTGATGATGACCTTGGGCCAGCCCAGCATTCCCATCTGCACTCTGTGCGAAACCATCTGGACTGCTCCTGCCGAGAACGGTCAGAGGCAGATAGCCGGCCTGCAGTTTCTCAACATTCTGGAGCAGGACCAACAACGACTGGCAAACTTCGTCAAGCAGAATCTGGCGGCTCGGCACAGGAAGCAACCCGTTGCTGCAAAGTGAGTCAACGGCGAAGCAAATTTTGACATGTTATTCCGTCATTTCCCCGACACACGGGAAAGCGACCGCCACCCTGCTAATGTTTTTTAGGACAGTCCTCCCACGCTCCACGGCCCAACAAGACAACCTTCCTGTATTATTGGATTTTTTTGAAGTTTCTTACAGGTCGGTGAAAAGCTTTCTGACCGTCAGCGGATCAACGCGGGTCAATTCCCGTCACTTAATATTCTCTCTTTAAGTAATTCTCGAGTTTCCGAGCGTGAAACCCTTGGCGGAATTTCGGGAAAGTTGCCCGCTATCGGCAAACCGGGCCGAACACCGGCGGCAACCAGTTGCTGCAGGAAACTGCGGCGGGATACAAGCCGGGCGCCGAGGGCGGCAAGGTGCGGGGAGGGAAGCTGACAGTCGAGAAGCAAAAAGTTTTCTTCGGCGAGCCTGCGGACAAAGGTTGCAAAAGCGACCTTGGAGGCGTTGGCGATGCGAAAAAACATGGATTCACCGAAGAAACAACGCCCCAGACAGACGCCATAGAGGCCGCCCACCAGTTCTCCGCCCAGCCAGGCTTCTATTGAATGCGCGTAGCCCTGTTGGTGCAGGCGCACATAGGCCGCGCGCATCCCGTCGGTTATCCAGGTACCGCCCTCATCTCGGCGGTTCGCTGCACACTCCTTGATGACCTGGGCAAAAGCCCGGTCGGTGGTAATATGAAACCGCCCGCTCCGCAGAATCTTGCCCAGGCTGCGACTGATTTTCAGTTCGGCGGGAAACAGCACGCAACGGGGGTCGGGACACCACCAGAGAGGCGGCTCCCCATCATTGAACCAGGGAAAGATTCCTGACGAATAGGCCTGCAGAAGACGCTCGCTGGACAAGTCCCCACCGAGCGCCACGAGTCCTTCAGGACCCGCCGTCTGCGGATCGGGGAATGCGCTCCGTTGACTTAAAAAATAGACAGCCATACGATACAGCGCCGGGCCTACTGGTAGTGAAAAGTCAGACGATTCTGGCGGCAGCCGACTTTGACCGTTCCGCCGGAGGCCAATTTTCCGAACAGCACTTCGTGAGCGATGAGATCGCTGATCTCGCTCTGAATCAGGCGCGCCAGAGGACGGGCGCCGTAGACCGGATCATAACCGCGCCGCGCCAGCAGGGCACGAGCGGCGGTGGAAATATTCAGCACGACCTGGCGTTCCGTCAGGCGCTCTCGCAACTCACCGACAAACTTGTCCACAATCCGCAGCATGCTCTGCTGTTCCAGCGGCCTGAAAGAGACCACGGCGTCCAGACGGTTGCGAAATTCCGGAGAAAAGGTCTTTTCCACGGCCTGGGTCGCGCTTCCTGCCACCGCATTACCGAAGCCGATGGCCTTGGTGCTGAGATCCCTGGCACCGGCGTTGCTGGTCATGATCAGGACCACATTACGGAAATCCGCCTGTTTGCCGTTGTTGTCCGTCAAGCGGCCGTGATCCATGACCTGAAGAAGAATATTGAACAGGTCAGGATGAGCTTTTTCGATCTCATCAAGCAGCAGCACCGCGTAAGGATTTCTGACGATGCTGTCGGTAAGCAGCCCTCCCTGTTCAAAACCCACATAGCCCGGAGGTGCGCCGATGAGACGGGCCACGGAATGCTTTTCCATGTACTCGCTCATGTCAAAACGCAGAAACTCCACGCCGAGTTGGCGGGCCAGCTGTCGGGCCACTTCGGTCTTGCCGACCCCGGTTGGGCCGGTGAAGAGAAAAGAACCGGTAGGCTTCTCCGGATGGCTAAGACCGGCACGCGCCCGCAGCACCGACCGGCAAAGCTGATCAATGGCGTCTTCCTGACCGAAAACCTGTTCCTTGAGGTCCCTGTCCAGGTGCTTGAGGCGTTTGCGATCGGAACTGGACACGGTCCGCTCCGGAATCCTCGCCATGGAAGCCACGACCCTTTCCACTTCGGCGGTGCCGATAAGATGCCCGGTCTGGTCCGTCAACCGACAGGCGGCGCCAGCTTCGTCAAGCACGTCAATGGCTTTATCGGGGAGATGCCGATAATTGATGTGGCGGGCGGCCAACTCTGCGGCGGAACGCAGAGCTTCCTCCGTATAGGTGACCTGATGGTGGCTCTCGTAGTATTCCCGCAAGCCCTGCAGGATCGCCACCGTTTCTTCGACGGTCGGCTCAACTACGTCGATTTTCTGAAACCGCCGCGAAAGGGCACGGTCTTTGTCAAACAGGTTCTTGTATTCTTCGTAGGTGGTGGAGCCGATGCAGCGCAGTTCTCCGGAAGCCAGCACCGGCTTGAGAATGTTTGAGGCGTCCAGAGAGCCGCCGCTGGTGGCCCCGGCACCCACAATGGTATGAATTTCGTCGATGAAAAGAATGGCATCATGACGACCGGCCAGGGCCTTGATGACCGCCTTGAGGCGCTCTTCAAAATCCCCGCGAAATTTGGTTCCAGCCAGCAGCGCCCCCATGTCGAGCAGGTAGATATGGACCCCCAGCAGAACCTGCGGCACCCTCCCTTCATGGATCATCAAAGCCAGCCCTTCGGCCATGGCGGTCTTTCCGACTCCGGGTTCGCCGACGTAGATGGGATTGTTTTTTCGCCGGCGGCAGAGAACCTGTACGGTGCGGTTCAGCTCCTTTTCCCGGCCAATCAGCGGATCGATGCGCCCTTCGGCAGCCCTTTGAAGATAGTCGACCGTAAAGGCCGCCAACGGATCCGCCTCGGTTTCGACCGTCCCTTCACGCGTCGGCCGCTTGCCGCCGTCGTGGAAAGGCTTGGCTCCCTCCTGCCGAGGCACTTTACTGACCCCGTGACTGATGTAGCTGAGCACGTCGAGACGGGAGATGCCCTGCTGCTCCAGCAGATACACCGCATGGGACTGTTGCTCTTCGAGCAGCGAGGCCAGCACGTCGCCAATGGTGATCTCCTTCTTGCCTGCGGCATGCAGATGCATCACGGCCCGCTGCAGAACCCGCTGCAACCCCACCGTCTGTTCCGGCACCACGTCCCGGTCAGGCGAGCGGCTCTCCATGCGGTTATCGAAGAAATCCTCCAGGGACAATTTCAACCGCTCCGTATCTCCCCCACAGGCTTCAATAATCTGCTGGCCATGCTTTTCAAACAGCATGGCGTACAGGATGTGTTCCGTAGTCAGGTACTCGTGGTGGCGCTTCTGCGCTTCCCGTACCGCCAGGGAAAAAGTGATTTGAACTTCCTGGGCAAACATGAATTGTCCCTTCAGGCTCTCTCGAGCGTGCATTTGAGGGGGTAACCGGCCTTGCGGGCCAGCGCATGCACCCGGGCCACCTTGGTTTCGGCAACTTCGAAAGAATAGGCGCCGCAGACTCCGACACCCCGGGTGTGAACATTCAGCATCACCCGATGCGCCTCCGCAGGCGGCTGGTGAAATACCGACTCCAATGCACTCACTACGAATTCCATAGTGGTGTAGTCGTCGTTATGCATCAAAACCTTGTACAGGTAAGGCAGCCCGCTCTTGTCGGCATTCTGCTTTTCAATCCGAACTTTGTAATCGGGCCGATTCTCGCTCACAGCGTCTCTCCTTCATGGCAATACAGCTACCCGATAAAAATATCCTAGCACAACTAACGTCCGGCTTCCAACACAGGGAGGGAGCGCTGCACACGGCTCTCCAGCGCGAATAGTCCCTCGTTTCTTCCAAGTTTATGTTACAATTCGCGCTTTACCACATCGATGCAGTTAAGACCTGCAAAGGAGGCGTCATGCAATATCAAAGAGGGGGCAATTCCCCCGGCCCGCTGGAACGGCAGTTCGCCGACCTGGGCAACCGGTTGAAAAAGAACAGCGGCCAGCGACTGCTTTTTCTGGCTCTGATTCTGCTGGCAGTGTCCAGCTTGAGTAGCGCCTTTTACAAGGTTGACACCGAGGAGTCGGGTGTTCTGTTGCGCTTCGGACGTCTGCACAGGGTGTCTCCGCCGGGCCTGCACTTCAAGCTGCCTTTCGGTATCGACCGGGTCTACAAAGCCAAGACCGGTCGCGCCGAGCGCGAAGAATTCGGTTTTCGGTCTGTGGAAATCGGTACACGAACCACCTACACCACCCGGGGGCTGGAAGACGAGTCCCTGACTCTGACCGGCGACCTGAATGTCAGCAACGTGGAATGGATCGTCCAGTACCAGATCGCCGATCCCGTCAAATTTCTTTTTCACATTCGTGACCCAAGAGCGACCATCCGCGACATGGCCGAGGCCACTGTGCGCAAGGTGGTGGGCAACTCCAACGTCAGCGAAGTGCTGACCACCGAACGGGCCGCGCTGGCGGACGCCACCGCGAGGGATCTGCAACAGATACTCAACCAGTATGACATCGGCGTGCGCATCGTAACCGTGCGGTTTCAGGACGTGAACCCGCCGAATGCGGTTAAGGCCGCCTTTAATGAAGTCAACGAAGCGGAACAGCAGAAAGAAAGCATGATTTTGCAGGCACGGGAGCAGTATAACCGGGAAGTCCCCATGGCTCGCGGCACGGCCCGACGCACCGTTCAGGGTGCCGAGGGCTACGCCATCGAGCGTATCAACCGAGCCCAGGGGGAAAGCAGCCGTTTTCTAGCCCTGCGCGATCAATATCGCCAAGCGCCCAAGGTGACCCGCCAGCGCCTCTATCTGGAGACCATGGAAATAATCCTGTCGGAGCTGGATGAAATCTATATCATGGACAGCCAGGGAGGCGGCGCCCTGCCATTACTCCCCCTGCGTAGCGCAACAAAGGGAGGTCAGCAATGAAACGAATTCTTCTGCCACTGCTGCTTGTGATTGTGCTGCTCGGCGTCACGCAAAACCCCTTCTTTGTGGTGCGTGAAGGTGAACAGGCCCTGATTACCCAATTCGGTCGGCCGGTCGGGGGAGTTCTCGGCGCCGGAATTCATGTGCGCATTCCCTTCATTCAAACCGTGCATCGTTTTGAAAGACGTATTCTGCAATGGGACGGCGATCCCAACCAGATTCCCACCAAGGACAAGCGCTATATTTTTCTCGACACCACGGCCCGCTGGCGGATCGCCGATCCCCTGCGGTTCCTGATGACCGTTGCCAACGAAACCGGCGCTCAGGGCCGGCTGGACGACATCATCGACTCGGTGGTACGGGACGCGGTCTCGGGACACCTGCTGGTGGAACTGGTGCGAGGCAGCGATTACCAGGCTCCCGGAGGGGTGATTGAACGCATCGAGATCGAGGGGATTCCGGTGGCCATGGAGCAGTTGCTGGGACGGGAGGAAATTCTCGCCAGCATGCTCGAAAGAGCCCGGGAAAGTACCCCCGAGTACGGCATCGACCTCATCGACATTCAGATCAAGCGTATCAACTATGTGGAGCAGGTTCGCAAGAGAGTCTACGAACGGATGATTTCCGAACGCAAACAGGTCGCTGCCCAGTTCCGCTCGGAAGGCGAAGGTGAAAGAGCCGACATTCTCGGCCAGATGGAGAGAGAACTCAAAAGCATCAACTCCGAGGCCTTTCGCCAGTCGGAGGAGATTCGCGGCGCAGCCGACGCCGAAGCGGCCGGGATCTACGCCGCCGCCTATGGCAGCGATCCGGATTTTTACGCCTTCGTCCGCACCCTGGAGGCCTACCGCAGATCCGTGGGTAAAAACGGCCGCCTGGTGCTTTCAACGGACAGTGACTTTTACCGCTACCTCAAGAGCATGGAGTAAAGTCTTCACGGACTTTCAAAAAAAAGCGGCGGTCCCGTCAGGGACCGCCGCTTTTTAAAACCAGGCACCCACCAAAAAGGACCCATCATGGAGCGCGATCAAGCCATCGACTTGTTCAGCATGCGCTTTTTTGGCAAGACATCGGACAGCCTTCGCACGCTGCTCGAAGACATCAGTCGGGTACAAAAACGACAGAAGAAAGAGGTATTGTTCCTGGAGGGCGAGGAAGGCCATTCCCTGCATTTTTTGCTTTCCGGCCGGGTCAAACTCTACCGGGCCAATGAAGAGGGCAAGGAGGCGGTGATCCGTTTTGTCCAGCCCGGGGAATACTTTGCAGAGATTCTGTTGGAACTCGGCAACCGCTACCCGGTCAATGCCATCGCTCTGGAGGATTGCGTGCTGCTGCTCATGGACGTGCGACAGCTCTTTGACAGACTGCAGAGCACCCCGGGGCTGGCCATGACCCTGATCGGCACCCTGGCGCAGCGTATTACCTATCTGCTGAATCGCGTCGAACAACTGACTGTCAGCGATGTTCGGGAGCGCTTCATCCGCTATCTGCGACTGCTTGACCAGACCCACCGTACCGGCGTGGTGTTTCTGCCGGCACCCAAAAGGGAGGTTGCCCTGCTGCTGGGAACGACTCCCGAAACCTTTTCCCGTCTGTTGAAGAAACTTTCCGAAGAACAACGGATTACGGTGCAGGGGAAGACCATTCATCTACTGCCGGGATTTCGTGCAGAGATGTTGGCAGCGGACACCGAATGAATAGCGGACCGCTGAGGGATTCCGTCAGGCCCGGCGGTTCTGATGCGCAGCGGTATGGTACAACCGGGACGCACAATTGCTGCAACGACGTATTTAGGCGGAACTTTTTGAGGCGAGGCACGATCTTTCGGGCAACCCCTGCCGGCGGCAGGTACAGAAATAAAATCACGAAGACCCGCAACGCGAGCAACCCGTATGCCCCGCGGAAGTCACCGTCTATTTCAGCCGAAGTGCATAACTTTCCTGGTTATTATGACCTTTTAGTCGCAAAGGTCGATCGCAAAGCGTGCGCTCCTTGATTACGTTTGAGAAATTCCGCGCAATTCTCTTGCAGGCAACAGTCCTGACACAGAGGCCGAGGCCGACAGGCCTGCTGGCTCTGGGCGACGATGAGGGCATGATATTCATTGAATAGAGCGCTGTCCAGGGGCAGGCGCGCCATGAACCAGCGGCGCAACTCACCGTAAGGAGCGTCGCCGCATACCAGCCCGAGCCGCCCGAACAGGCGCCGGGTATAGGCATCAACGACAAAGCTGGGACGGCCGCCGGCATACAGCAGAATCGAATCGGCGGTCTCCGGGCCAACTCCCCTGCAGTCCAGAAGTTCGTTGCGAACCGCATTCAGCGGACGGCCGTTGAGCATACGCTCCAGCTCGCCGCCATAATGAGTCACCAGATGGGCGGAGAACAACCGCAGGCGCTGGGCTTTCTGGCGAAAAAAGCCAGTCGGGCGAATCCGTTGTTCCAATTGCCGGGGCTCCATGCACAACAGGCCTCGCGGCGTCAGAGGACCTGCCTCCTTGAGCAGGACCAACGCCCGCTCCACGTTGCCCCAGGCGGTGTTCTGGGTCAGAAAGGCGCCTACGGCCACTTCAAAGGGCGTATCCGCCGGCCACCAGTGACGGGGACCGTGACAGCGCAACAGGTCGTTGAAAATTTTCAGCAACAGTTCCTTCACGGCCTTCCTCGAATCCCGGTCATGCATGCAAAGAGGCCCGGGCCAGAACTGCTACCGCCACCGCCCCGGCACCGCCGGACAACAGCACCCGGCTGCATTCCCGGGCTGTCGCTCCGGTGGTCATGACGTCATCCAGCAACAGCACCCGCTCGCCTCTCAGGGATTTCTCCAGGGCAAAAGCGCCCCGCAGATTCCGTCGCCGCTGAAAGGCTTTCAGACCGCTTTGCGGCGCCGTTTCCCGTACCCGGCGCAGCAACCGGGTCGCTATCGGCAAGCCTTCCAGGCGCAGGGCACGGGCCAGCAGCAAGGACTGATTGAAACCACGCTGGCAAAGACGGCGCCGAAACAACGGAATCGGAACCAGCAGATCGGCTTTAAATTCTTCAAGACTCTGCTGCAGCATGCCGCGCATCAGGTGGGCCAAAGGTCGATCCAGATTGAACTCACCCTGAAACTTGAACCGCTGTACCGCCCGCCGCAGGGAGTCCTGGTAGAGCCCCGCACTGCGAGCCCAGAGAAACGGGGGAGGAAGCAGGGTACAGGCCTGACAGAGATGATCGGAGCCGTCCATTGCGGTAAAAGGAAGATCACAACGGGGACAACGGGGCGAGGCCACGGGAGGCATCCCGAGCAAACAGGCAGCGCAGAAGGTTCCCGGCCTGGACGGCATCTGTCGGCACAAAAGACACACCGACGGCAAGGCGATCTCGAGCAGACCGAGGCTCTCGCGCCGCATGCCGGCAAGATATCTTCGCAGAGGAAACCGAAGCATCGCAGCCTTCTCCAGGCATTGATGGCCGTCGTGGCCTAATTTCGCAACAGACTGTGACCGCTCATTTCCGGCGGCTGGGGAAGGTCAAGGAGTTCCAGCATCGTAGGGGCAATATCGGCCAGCTTGCCGGATCGCAGGACCCCTTGGCGCCGGCCTGGGTCGACCAGAATCAGGGGGACCGGGTTGCTGGTGTGGGCGGTGTGGGGAGAGCCGTCGGCGGCCCGCATCTGTTCGCAATTGCCGTGATCGGCGGTAATGATCAGACTGCCCCCGGTGGCAAGCACGGCGTCAACGACCCGCCCCACGCAGGCATCGACGGCCTCCAGGGCCTCCACGGCGGCCTCCAGGTTGCCGGTATGCCCGACCATATCGGGATTGGCGTAGTTCAACACGATCACATCGTAGCGGCCCCCGGCCACCCTCTTCAGCACCTCTTCGGTTACCTCAAAGGCACTCATGGCCGGCTTCTGGTCGTAGGTGGCCACATCCTTGGGAGAAGGGATCAGTACCCGATCCTCTCCGGGGAAGGGTACCTCGCTGCCGCCGTTGAAAAAAAACGTCACGTGGGCGTACTTTTCCGTTTCCGCGATACGCAGTTGGGTCAGACCGGCAGCAGCCAGCACTTCGCCCAGAATCGACGCATGGCTGGCCGGGGGAAAGGCGACGGGCAGGTCCAGGGTCTCGTCGTACTCGGTAAGACAGACAAAGTCGCTCAACCGCGGCCTTACGCGCCGCTCAAATCCGGCAAAATCCTCCTCGGTAAAGCCTCGGGTGATCTCTCTGGCCCGATCTCCGCGAAAATTAAAGAAAATCAGGCCGTCGCCGTCACCAACGGTTCCCGGAACTCCGCCACCGTCAATAACGCAGGGGGCAACAAATTCATCGGTCTGGCCGTCGGCGTAGGCCTGCTCAATGGCGGCGGCGGCATTGCCGAAGCGCCGACCGACGCCTTCGGTTATGGCCCGATAGGCCTGCTCGACACGATCCCAGCGATGGTCCCGGTCCATGGCGAAATAGCGCCCGATCACGCTGGCAATCCGCCCCGAGCCGCTACGGGCCAGGTAGCTTTCCAAATGCTCCAGATAATCGGCGCCGCTCTGGGGCGGAGTATCGCGCCCGTCCAGAAAGGCGTGCACGCAGACATCGGCCAGACCCTCCCGGCGGGCCATCCGCAAAAGAGCGTAGAGATGATCCCTGTGGGAATGTACCCCGCCGTCGGACAGGAGGCCCATTAGATGAAGCTTGCCGCCGTTCTGACGAATCCGCGCCATCGCTTCACAGAGCACCGGATTGCGAAAAAAATCACCCTGTTCAATAGCGAGATCAATCCGGCTCAACTCCTGATAGACGATGCGACCGGCACCGATGTTCAAATGACCGACCTCGGAATTTCCCATCTGTCCGTCCGGCAGTCCCACGGCACTGCCGGAAGCTTCCAGCTGTGTGTGAGGATATGCTCTCGACAGTGCGTCGAGGTGCGGCGTACGGGCCAGGCAGGCGGCGTTCTGCTCGCAGACCGGGTTGATGCCCCAGCCGTCCAGAATCATCAGCACCAGCGGTCGACGCAACTGGGTCATGGCTCGTTTCTTTCTCCGTGATGAATCGCCCGGGCTTCCGTGGCTGGCGGCTTAACGATGGCGGGAAGTTCGGATAGGTCCAGGCATCCCCAGCAGCCGCAGCCGACGCAACGACCCATCCAGGACGATGTTGCGGCACCGCAACGGTTGCAGACATAACCAAACCGGAATCGATCTTCACCGCCCAGGGCTTTCTGGTATTCACTGACGGCCTCGTCCACACGTTGGCGCCGTACATGGCACTCGGCCAGCAGCAGATGCAGGCGGGGGAAATCGACACCGAGCTTCTCCAGCCCGTAAAACTGCTCGAGGGCCTCGTCGATCATCTCGACCCGCAGACAGAACTTGCCATGAAAAAATTGCAGCACAAGATCGTCGGGACGTTCTGCCACTGCTTTACGATAAAAATCGAGCAGCGTGTCGGGATCTTCCTGCGCCATGGCCTGCTTTTCCAGCCGTTTGAGAAAAACCCCATGACCGCAGTGTCGATAGGCCGCCTGCCAGGTGGCCGCCGCCTTCTCCAACTGCCCCAGCCGATTCTGCACATCGCCCAGAGAGACCTGCGCCGGCACAAAATCAGGGAACTCCCTGACCAGCTTCTGGTAGGTGCTGAGAGCCTCCTCAAGACGTTCCTCCTGTTCCATTTCCCGAGCCAGCTGGTAGCGAAGGCCCCGCAGCAGTTGTTCCTCCTTGTGCAGTTCGTCGCCAGTGGTCTTTTTCACAATCCGCTTCTGCACGGCAAGAGCCTCGGCCCATTGCTGGCTCTCCAGATACAGATCCCGCAAGCCCAACAGGGCGCAATAATTGTCCTTGTCCATCTCCAGCAGATCGCGGTAACAGCTTTCGGCCTCCTGATACTTGCCAAGTTCCTCGCAGGTCTCGGCCAGGGCGAAAACCACCGTCAGGTCCTTGGGCTCCAGTTTCCGGGCACGCTGCAGCGAAGCCAGGCTGTCGTCACCTTCGCCTTCCGCCAACTGCACCGACGACAGGGCGATAAGAATCTCCACACGGCTGCCGTCCATCCCCAAAGCCTTGCGCAGCAGGCGGCGCGCCCGGGTTTTGTCACCGGAGCGAAAGCGGGCCAGTCCTTCCCGGTAAAGAGCGTTAAGCTGACGATCCCGCTTTTCCGAGCGGTTCCGCCGCCAGCCCCGCAGCAGATAACTGGCGGCGCCGTAGAGATGCAGCAGGTACCCGATACTCAGCCCGATGAGGACGCAGACCACCACGACCACCGCCGGAGATGCATGCAGGACATGATCCGGGTACAGGACGATGGCCATTTCCGCAGGGTTGAGTTGCAGGAAATAGATAAAAAACACCATGAACAGAATGATGAGCAGCAGCAGGGTCATAAGAGTCACGGTCGTCCTCCTTGATCATTGAAGCGCAAGCAGCCGGCCTCAACGGTTGTGGTAGGGTTCGTTGCGCACAATGGTGAATCCCCGATAAAGTTGCTCAAGCAACAACAGACGGGCCATCTGGTGGGTCAGGGTCAGGCTGGACAGAGACAACAGCAGATCGGCCCGCTCCCGCACCAAGTCGCTGAAGCCGTAGGCGCCGCCGATAAGGAATACCAGTTCAGCAGTGCCGCGCAGCATGTGTTCTTCCAGAAACCTGGCCAGTTGTTCCGAACGGAAGCTTTGGCCCTGTTCATCCAGCGCCACCAGAAAGGCCTTTTCCGGCACACGGGCCAGCAGCCGTTCGCTTTCCTGGTCGCGCATCGCCCTGCCATCACCTCTGGCTTCCTTGATTTCGACACAGCGAAGGGTGGTGTAGCGATGAAGGCGCCCGGCGTACTCGGCGGCCCCGTCCCGCAGGAAAGGCTGCGACAGCTTGCCGACGCAGAGCAGGTCGATCTTCACGTCGCCGAGTCGGGACGCGGCAGGCTGATCTCGGCCAGGGGCACTTCGGCAGCCTCATTCCACAGCCCGTCGAGATCGTAATAATCCCGCACCCTCTCCTGAAAAACATGTACCATGACATCACCATAGTCAATGAGGACCCAGCGCCCTTCTTTGAGTCCTTCGATAGCCAGCGGCA
>PWVL01000177.1 GCA_003561875.1 Desulfuromonadales bacterium
AGCCCTGGGACGCCATAACTTTGGTAATCGCCGCCGTCAGCGTCGTCTTGCCGTGGTCTACGTGACCGATGGTCCCGATATTGACATGAGGCTTGGTTCTCTGAAATTTTTCCTTTGACATGTTGCACCCTCCTGAAAGGCGTTACCCCTGGACCTTGGCAATGATTTCTTCACTGATCGCCTTCGGAACCTGAGCATAGTGATCGAAAACCATGGTGTAGGTAGCACGACCCTGAGTTGCGCTGCGAAGATCCGTCGCGTAGCCAAACATGCTGGACAGGGGAACATCAGCAGTAATCACCTGCGCGCCGCCGCGGGAGTCCATACCCTTAACCCGGCCCCTGCGACTGCTAAGATCCCCCATGACATCACCCATATAATCTTCCGGGACCACGACTTCCACCGCCATAATTGGCTCAAGCAGAACCGGAGCAGCCTTGCGAGCCCCTTCCTTGAAGCCCATCGAACCAGCGATCTTGAATGCCATTTCCGAAGAATCAACATCGTGGTAAGAGCCGTCGTAACAAGTAACCCGCACATCGACAATGGGAAAGCCGGCGAGCACGCCACCTTGGGCTGCTTCTTCCGCGCCCTGGCCAACCGCAGGAATATACTCCTTTGGAATAACCCCCCCCTTGATCTCATCTACGTACTCAAAACCACCTCCCGGATCAAGAGGCTCAATACGTAGCCAGCAATCACCGTACTGGCCGCGCCCGCCGGACTGTCGGACAAATTTACCCTGCACCTCCACCGACCTGGTAATGGTTTCGCGATAGGCGACCTGCGGAGCGCCGATATTGGCGGCCACCTTGAACTCACGCATCATGCGGTCGATGATAATCTCCAGATGCAGCTCGCCCATCCCGGACAAAATGGTCTGGCCGGTTTCTTCGTCCGTTCGCACGCGAAGGGTGGGATCTTCCTGAACCAGCTTGGCAATCGCCGAACCCATTTTGTCCTGATCGCCCTTGGTTTTCGGCTCAACGGCAATGTGGATGACCGGCTCGGGAAACACCATGGACTCCAGCAAGCAAAGTCGCTTGGGATCGCAAAGCGTATCACCGGTAGTGGCATATTTCAGACCAACAGCGGCAGCAATATCACCCGCAACAACTTCCTTGATTTCCTCCCGTTTATTGGAGTGCATCTGCAGAATGCGGCCGAAACGCTCTTTCTTGCTTTTCCCAACATTGAAGACATGATCGCCTGCGGAGAGCACGCCGGAATAAACCCGAAAAAACGTCAGCTGACCGACGAAAGGATCGCTCATAACCTTGAACGCCAGGGCGGAAAACGGGCTTTCATCGTCGGCAAGACAGACCATATCTTCCTGGGTGTCAGGGTCTATACCGCGAATCGCTGGCACATCCTTGGGGGACGGCAGATAGTCAACAACGGCGTCCAGCAGATTCTGCACGCCCTTGTTTTTAAAAGAGGAGCCACAAAGAACCGGATTAATCTGAATACCAATGGTTGCCCTGCGGATGCCCTGCCTCAGTTCTTCCTCGGAAATTTCCTCGCCGCCGATGTACTTTTCCATCAGCTCTTCGTCGTGGGAACAGATTTCCTCGACGAGAGCCTCACGGGCTGCCTCGGCCTCTTCCAGCATGTCCTCGGGAACATCAATGATCTCAAAAGCAGCCCCCAGAGAATCGTCATCCCAAACAATGCCCTTCATGCGAACAAGATCCACAATTCCCACAAAGGAGTCTTCCGAACCAATGGGCAACTGCAAAGGAACAGGATTGGCCCCCAGACGCTCGCGCATCATCTTCACGCCGCGCGAAAAGTCGGCACCGATCCGATCCATCTTATTCACAAAAGCAATTCGGGGAACGCTATATTTATCAGCCTGCCGCCAAACCGTTTCAGACTGCGGCTCAACTCCGCCAACTGAACAGAAAACAGCAATAGCTCCATCAAGAACCCGCAGCGAACGCTCCACCTCAACCGTAAAATCGACATGGCCCGGAGTGTCTATCACATTGATACGATGTTCTCGCCAGTAACAGGTGGTCGCAGCCGAAGTAATCGTGATGCCGCGCTCCTGCTCCTGCTCCATCCAGTCCATTGTCGCATTACCGTCGTGAACCTCACCCAACTTGTGAGAAACACCCGTATAAAACAGTATTCGCTCCGTAGTCGTGGTCTTTCCGGCATCAATATGCGCCATAATGCCGATATTACGATATTTGTTTAAAGCAACTTGGC
The DNA here is from genome assembly GCA_003561875.1 of Desulfuromonadales bacterium. GTDB lineage: Bacteria > Desulfobacterota > Desulfuromonadia > Desulfuromonadales > Syntrophotaleaceae > SLLR01. The sequence continues at coordinate 2,215 of PWVL01000177.1, forward strand.
GTGCCACAGAAATATATCCTCAAGCAAACTGAAATTGAAAATGCATTACCAGCGATAATGGGCAAAGGCCTTGTTGGCCTCGGCCATTCGATGCGTATCTTCCTTCTTCTTGACCGAGGAACCCCTGTTGGCTGCGGCATCCATCAACTCTCCGGCCAGGCGTTCTTCCATGGTTTTTTCACCACGCTTGCGAGAAAATGCAATGATCCAGCGGATGGCCAGGGCCGTGCGGCGCTCACTACGCACTTCAACGGGCACCTGATAAGTCGAACCGCCGACACGACGGGACTTGACCTCGAGGACCGGCCGCACGTTCTCCATGGCCTTCTTGAAAGTTTCCAACGGCCCTTCACCGGAACGCTCCTCGATCAAACCAAAGGCACCATAAACAATAGATTCGGCGGTGCTCTTTTTACCATCGAGCATGATGGCATTCATGAACTTCGCGAGCGTACGATCGCCAAACTTGGGATCAGGCAGAATAACGCGCTTTGCGACTTCTCTTCTTCTAGGCATAAATTCCCCTCAGCCTTCTGTTTATTTAGGCCGTTTCGCCCCGTACTTGGAGCGGCCCTGCTTGCGATCCTTAACCCCTGCCAGATCGAGCGTCCCACGGACTATGTGATAGCGCACCCCCGGAAGGTCCTTGACGCGACCGCCGCGAATCAGCACCACGGAATGCTCCTGCAGATTGTGGCCCACCCCCGGAATGTAGGAGGTAACCACAAAACCATTTGTCAGGCGTACGCGAGCCACCTTGCGCAGGGCCGAGTTCGGCTTCTTCGGAGTTGTTGTATAGACACGGGTACAGACACCGCGCTTCTGGGGACTGCATTTGAGCGCCGGCGCGGTTGACTTACGCTCTTTTCGCTCGCGGCCTTTGCGAATTAACTGATTTATGGTCGGCATGAAACTGACTCCCGTCTTATCTCACTCTCAATGATAATTATCCCCTGCTGACCTGCAGGGGAAAACCCGCTCACATTATCAATCCACCCTGTCCGTGTCAAGCGCTTTTTAGGTGGTTTATGTTTTTGCTTTGCGGCTCAAAACCGCCTCATTCCGATTCTTCAAAGTTCTGCGTGGCCTCTTCAATGGATTCGTCAAAATCCTCCTCTTGATCCATGGGGACCTCGAGAACTTCTCCAGGCTCTTCTATGGCCAATCTGGCACTGCGGTACTTGGAAATTCCCGTCCCGGCCGGAATCAGACGGCCCATTATGACGTTTTCCTTAAGCCCACGCAGATAATCGACTTTGCCCTCAATAGCTGCCTGCGTAAGTACCTTGGTGGTTTCCTGGAAGGAAGCTGCGGAAATAAACGACTCCGTAGAAAGCGAAGCCTTGGTGATGCCGAGCATCAAAGGCTCACCAACGGCCGGAACCCCGCCTTCAGTCATCACCCGCTGGTTCTCCTGTTCAAACTCCCAACGTTCAACCTGGTCATCCAGCAGGAAACGGGTATCTCCCAAATCCTTGATCCGAACACGACGCAGCATCTGTCTTACAATGACTTCTATATGTTTGTCATTGATCTTGACTCCCTGCAGACGGTAAACCTCCTGCACTTCGTCCACCAGATATTTTGCCAGCTGTTTTTCACCAAGAACACGCAGAATGTCATGGGGATTGCTTGATCCGTCCATGAGCGCCTCTCCGGCCTTGACGTGATCACCTTCGTGGACGCTGATGTGTTTGCCTTTGGGAATCAGGTATTCCTTAGGCTCGCCAATTTCCGGAGTCACCACCACCTTGCGCTTGCCTTTGGCGTCCTTGCCGAAAGCGACAATGCCGTCAATTTCGCTGATCACGGCAAATTCTTTCGGCTTGCGGGCCTCGAAAAGCTCGGCAACGCGGGGCAAGCCACCCGTAATATCCTTGGTTTTGGTTGTTTCACGGGGGATCTTGGCCAGAACCGCGCCACTGAAGACCATGGTGTCCTCGGTGGTGACGATATTCGCACCCACAGGCAACAGATAACGGGCCGGCTGGCCGTTGGGCAGCTTAAGGGTTTTGCCGTCCTCGTCCTTGAGGGTAATGCGAGGACGTTTGTCGGAGCCTTTAGACTCAATCACGACCTTACGTGACAAACCCGTGACTTCATCGAGCTGCTCCTCCATGGTGACTCCTTCGATGATGTCACCAAAGCGAATCCGACCACCAATCTCAGTAAGAATCGGCATGGTGTAGGGATCCCATTCGGCGAGGAGGTCACCTGGTTTGACCGGGCCATCGGGGCCAATTCGCAGGCGGGCACCGTAAACGACTCCGTAACGTTCCCGCTCGCGCCCCGTCTCATCGACAACGGCAATCGCTCCGTTGCGGTTCATGACGACATGATGTCCATGGTTGTCCACCACCGTATTCATGTCGACATATCGAAGAGTTCCTTCGAAGCGTGACTCCAGGGAGGTTTGTTCGGCACGACGGGAAGCCGTGCCGCCAATGTGGAAGGTGCGCATGGTCAGCTGAGTACCAGGTTCGCCGATAGACTGCGCCGCTATCACTCCGACAGCTTCGCCGAGATTAACCAGGTGCCCGCGGGCGAGATCGCGACCGTAACAGGTCGCGCAAATTCCCCTGCGACTCTGGCAAGTCAGCACCGACCGGATCCTGAGTTTTTCCAATCCGGCGTTTTCGATCTTCTGCACCAGGGACTCGTCAATTTCCTGATTGTACTCTACCAGCACCTCGTCGGTGACCGGATCCAGCACATCCTCAAGAGCCGTGCGCCCGAGAATTCTGTCCCCCAAAGGCTCGATGATCTCCCCTCCCTCGGTAAGCGAGGACACGGTAATGCCATCCAGGGTGCCGCAATCCTGCTCGGTAATGATCGCATCCTGTGCGACATCGACAAGACGGCGGGTAAGGTACCCGGAGTTGGCGGTCTTCAGCGCGGTGTCCGCCAGCCCCTTGCGAGCCCCGTGGGTAGAAATGAAATATTGCAGAACGGTGAGGCCTTCGCGGAAATTGGCCGTAATCGGCGTTTCGATAATTTCCCCCGACGGCTTGGCCATCAGACCGCGCATACCGGCCAACTGACGAATCTGCTGAGCACTGCCACGCGCCCCCGAGTCGGCCATCATGTGAATGGAGTTAAATGACGGCGTCGTGACTTTCTCACCTTCGGGACCAACCAGCACATCCACGGAAAGGTTTTCCAACATTTTCTGGGCAATGTCTTCGGTACACTTGGCCCAGATATCGATCACTTTGTTGTACCGTTCACCGTCGGTAATCAAACCTTCCGTATATTGTTGCTGTATCTCTGTGACCTCATTGACCGCCTCGCCCATAAAGGCTTCCTTGGCTTCCGGAATAACCATGTCGTTCAGACAGATGGAGATTCCGGCCAGAGTTGAATAGCGATAGCCCGTCTCCTTAAGACGGTCGGCCAACAAGACGGTTTCTTTGTTACCGGCCAAACGGAAACAGACGTCAATCAGGTTCGCCACCTGCTTCTTCACCATCACCCGGTTGACATGCTCAAAGGGTATGACTTCCGGAACTACCTCCCTCATCAGCACACGGCCTGCCGTAGTTTCTACCAGTTCAACAGGACTTCCGACCACCGGGCTCATGCGCACTCGAATTTTGGCCTGCAGGTCCAGCTCCTCCGCGTCGTAAGCCATGCGGACTTCTTCGGGTGAAGCAAAGATCTTGTCAGAACCTTTGGCAAAAGCCCGCTCACGGGTCATGTAGTAAAGCCCGAGGATCATGTCCTGGGACGGCACAATGATGGGCTTGCCGTTGGCAGGGGACAGGATGTTGTTGGTGGACATCATCAACACCCGCGTTTCGATCTGGCTTTCGATGGAGAGCGGCAGATGAACAGCCATCTGGTCGCCGTCAAAGTCCGCATTAAACGCTGTGCAGACCAGGGGGTGAAGCTGAATGGCCTTGCCTTCAATGAGCACCGGTTCAAAGGCCTGGATACCCAGGCGGTGCAGGGTCGGAGCACGATTCAGCATCACCGGATGCTCACGAATCACCTCTTCGAGAACGTCCCAGACTTCGGGCCTCTCTTTCTCCACCATCTTTTTGGCGCTCTTGATTGTCGTACAGTAACCGCGCTCTTCCAGCTTGTTGTAAATAAATGGTTTGAACAGCTCCAGAGCCATTTTTTTCGGTAGCCCGCACTGGTGCAGTCTGAGTTCGGGGCCTACCACGATAACGGATCGGCCGGAATAGTCCACACGCTTGCCCAGCAGATTCTGTCTGAAGCGTCCGCCCTTGCCTTTAAGCATGTCAGAAAGAGACTTCAGCGGACGCTTGTTGGGGCCGGTAATGGCGCGTCCGCGACGGCCGTTGTCAAACAAGGCATCTACCGCTTCCTGCAGCATGCGCTTTTCGTTGCGGATAATCACCTCGGGGGCACGCAATTCCATGAGCCGCTTGAGGCGATTGTTGCGATTGATAACGCGGCGATAAAGATCATTGAGATCAGAGGTCGCAAATCTCCCGCCATCCAGAGGAACCAGGGGGCGCAATTCCGGCGGCAGTACCGGCAGCGTTTCAAGAATCATCCACTCGGGACGATTGCCACTGCTCTGGAACGCGTCGACGACCTTGAGCCGCTTGGCAAGTTTTTTACGGCGCGCTTCGCTGGCCGCTTCTTTCATTTCCAGACGCAAGCGCCCAGAAAGCTCTTCCAGATCGATTCCAGCCAGAAACTGCCGGACCGCTTCGGCACCCATGTCGGCCACAAACTGGCCGGCGTATTCATCCATGGCTTCGCGATACTTCTCCTCGCTGAGAAGTTCCCCAAGAGTCAGAGGTGTATCGCCGGCGTCGATGACGACATACGCTTCAAAGTAAAGAATCCGCTCCAGTTCCTTGAGCGTCATGTCCAGCAGAGTGGCAATGCGCGACGGCAATGACTTGAGAAACCAGATATGCGCAACCGGGCAGGCCAGGTCGATGTGACCCAGGCGCTCCCGCCGCACCTTGCTGGGGATGACCTCAACGCCGCACTTCTCGCACACAATACCGCGATGTTTCATGCGCTTGTATTTGCCGCAATTGCATTCGTAGTCTTTGGTCGGGCCAAAAATCTTGGCACAGAAAAGACCTTCCCGTTCAGGCTTGAAGGTTCGGTAGTTTATAGTTTCCGGCTTCTTGACCTCGCCAAAGGAGCGTTCCCGGATCTTCTCCGGCGAGACCAGGGACAAACGAATGGCATTGAAGCTGAGAGGATCTTTCGGCCGTTCGAAAAGGCTGAATATATCTTCCAAAATTCACCCTCCTTGTAGGATGACGCGGGGTTTATTCTTGCTCTTCCAGGAGGTCAACGTCCAGACACAGCGACTGAAGTTCCTTGACCAGTACGTTGAAGGACTCGGGCAGGCCAGCTTCCAGGGTATGCTTGCCCTTGACGATGGCTTCGTACATGCGTGTCCTGCCCGCAACATCGTCCGACTTCACGGTCAGAAACTCCTGCAGGGCATGAGCGGCACCATAGGCCTCCATGGCCCAGACCTCCATCTCTCCGAGGCGCTGTCCGCCAAACTGGGCCTTGCCGCCGAGAGGCTGCTGGGTCACCAGGCTGTATGGTCCGATACTGCGGGCATGTATCTTGTCGTCCACCAGGTGATGGAGTTTCAACATGTACATGACTCCGACCGTAACCTTCTCGCGAAAAGGTTCGCCGGTCTTGCCGTCAAAAAGAATCATCTGACCCGATTCGGAAAAACCGGAGCGCAGCAACTCCTGTTTCATCTGATCTTCGGAAACCCCCTCAAAGACCGGAGAAGCCATGGGCACTCCCTGAGCCAGGCGCTGCGCGAGCAGATGAATCTCCGCATCATCGAGTCCGTTGAGAAAGGCGCTCACTGCCGGGTCATCGTAAACCTCGGAAATTTTATTGCGCAGGGCTTCGGTGCTGAAGTGCTGGTTGATCTGCTCCTGGATCTGCATTCCAAGTCCGTGAGCGGCCAGACCGAGATGGATCTCCAGAATCTGACCAACGTTCATGCGGGAGGGAACACCGAGAGGGTTAAGAACGAGATCCACCGGCGTACCATCGGCCATATAGGGCATATCTTCTTCGGGCAAGATTCGGGAAAGCACCCCTTTGTTGCCGTGTCGACCGGCCATCTTGTCACCAACGGACAACTTGCGCTTGATGGCGATATACACCTTGACCATCTTGATGACTCCGGGAGGCAGGTCATCGCCACGCTTGATCTTCTCGATTTTGTCGGCGAAGATTCCCTTGATCAGATCTTCCCGATCACCGAGGCGGGCAAATGTTTCCGCTACCTGAGACTCGACCTCAGAGGCTTCCGCCAACGAAATATCCTGCCAGCGGGAAAGGGGAATCTTGTCCAGGGTCTCCGCGGCAATCTTGGCGCCCTGATCGATCAGAACAACACCGGTCGGATCGCTGACTGCCACGGCGACCACGCTGCCGACGAGAAGTTCCTTTATCTTGTTCCTGGCCGATTCGCGAATGATGCGGATCTCGTCATTTTGGTCCTTGAGCAGTTTGTCGATCTCGGCATTCTCGATAATTTCAGTGCGGCTGTCCTTGTCGGCCCCTTTACGGGAAAAGACTCGCGCGCCGATCACCACGCCTTCCGTACCCGGCGGCAGACGCAGCGAAGTATCCCTGACATCTCCGGCCTTCTCACCGAAAATCGCCCGCAAAAGCTTCTCTTCCGGCGATAGTTGCGACTCGCCCTTGGGAGTGATTTTGCCGACCAGAATATCGCCGGGCTTGACCTCGGCACCGATGCGCACAATACCGCTTTCATCGAGATCCTTTAGGGCGTCCTCGCCAAGATTTGGAATGTCGTTGGTAATTTCCTCCTTGCCGAGCTTGGTATCCCGGGCGACACACTCAAGTTCTTCGATGTGGATGGAGGTGTAGCGATCCTCCTTGACCATCTTTTCGGAAACCAGAATCGAATCTTCGAAATTGTAGCCGCCCCAAGGCATGAAGGCGACCAGCACATTCTGGCCCAGGGCCAGTTCACCCCACTGGGTCGAAGGTCCGTCGGCAATGATGTCGCCGGCTTTCACACGGTCTCCCTGGCGCACAATCGGCTTCTGGTTGAGACAGGTGTTCTGATTGGAACGTGCAAATTTGGTCAGCGTATAAATATCGACGCCTGTGCCTGTTTCGTCCGATTCTCCCTGGTTGATCTTCACCACGATGCGCCCGGCATCCACGCTTTCCACCACACCGGCGTGGCGTGCGACTACGGCAGCCCCTGAGTCATGGGCAACAATCCTCTCCATGCCGGTACCGACAAGAGGCGAATCGGCCCGCAGCAGCGGAACCGCCTGGCGCTGCATGTTCGACCCCATAAGGGCCCGGTTGGCGTCGTCGTTTTCAAGAAACGGGATCAAGGAGGCCGCCACCGATACCAGTTGTTTGGGCGAAACGTCCATCAGGCTGATATCATCCCGTGACATCAACATGAATTCGCCGTTCTTGCGGGCATTGATCAACTCACTGACCAGTTTCCCATTTTCATCTAATTCGGCGTTGGCCTGAGCAATGGCGTGACCTTCCTCTTCAAGAGCCGAAAAATAACGAATCTCACTGCCGGCAACCCCGTTGTGTACGAGACGGTAGGGAGTCTCGACAAACCCGTATTCGTTGATGCGGGCGTAGGTGGAAAGTGACGCAATCAAACCGATGTTCGGTCCTTCAGGCGTTTCAATGGGACAAACGCGACCGTAGTGCGTCGGATGCACGTCGCGCACCTCAAACCCTGCCCGCTCCCGGGTAAGCCCACCGGGTCCGAGAGCCGAGAGGCGGCGCTTGTGCGTAATCTCCGAAAGGGGGTTGGTCTGGTCCATGAACTGGGACAGCTGGGACGAACCAAAAAACTCCTTGACCACGGCTGAAACCGGTTTGGAGTTGATCAGATCGTGGGGCATGAGGCTATCGATCTCCTGCAGGCTCATGCGCTCCTTGATTGCTCTCTCCATTCTCACCAGCCCGACGCGGTATTGATTCTCCAGCAATTCGCCGACAGCACGGACCCGGCGATTGCCGAGATGATCAATATCGTCAATGGTGCCCTTGCCGTTGCGCAGATCGATGAGATAACGCACCACCTCGAGAATATCTTCCTTGGTCAGCGTCGTATTCTCAACGGGAACATCCAGGCCCAGTTTATAGTTCAGCTTGATGCGACCAACCGTAGACAAATCATAGCGGTCGGGCATAAAAAAGAGCCCCTCGAAGAGCGCCGAAGCACTTTTGATGGTTGGAGGGTCGCCGGGGCGCAAACGACGATAGATTTCGATGCGGGCATCATCGGCGGTTGCCACCTTGTCGGCCAGCAGAGTCTCCCGGAGATATGGACCGACAAAAACGTTGTCGATAAACAGGACATCGAACTCGTTAATGCCACGGTCACGCAATTCTCCAATTTTGTCGAGGGAGAGTTCTTCGTTGCATTCAACAAGGATTTCACCCGTCGTTGAATCAACGATATCGACAGCGGCAAATTTACCGACCACCTCTTCTTCCGGCACGTCGATCAGATCGACCTGATGCTCGGACAATTTGCGAATAGCGGCCTTGGTAAATTTGCGATTGGCTTTGACCAGAACCTCGCCGTCGGTCGTCACCACGTCACTGCTGGCACGCTGTCCGGCCAACAGGTCGAGGTTGACCCGTTTCTTGTAACCTTCGCTGGTGAGAACAACCGTTTCTACATCATAAAAATAGTCAAGGAGTTCCTCAGCGGTATAGTCCAATGCCTTCAGTAGCACTGTTGCGGGCAGTTTACGCCGCCGGTCGATGCGCACATACAGAATGTCTTTATGGTCAAAGTCGAAATCCAGCCAGGAACCCCGATAAGGAATAACACGGGCGTTGAAAAGTATCTTGCCGCTGGAATGCGTCTTCCCTTTGTCATGATCAAAGAAAACTCCGGGAGAGCGATGCAACTGACTGACAATAACCCGCTCCGTTCCATTAATGATGAATGTACCGTTTTCCGTCATCAAAGGAATTTCACCGAAATAAACTTCCTGTTCTTTAATATCGCGAATGGACTGAACGCCTGATTCCTTATCGGTATCCCATGAAACAAGGCGCACCTTGACCTTGACAGGGGCAGCGAAGGTCATTCCGCGCTGGTGGCATTCATTAACATCGTACTTGGGCGTACCGAGAGTATAGGAAACATACTCAAGAGAACACGTTTCACTGAAATCTCGAATAGGAAAAACTGACTGAAAAACAGCCTCCAGGCCACTGTTCTGGCGAGCCGTCTGAGGGATATCTGCTTGCAGAAAGCGCTTATACGAGTTCTTCTGGATATCGATCAGATTGGGAATGTCAATGATCTGCTGAACTTCAGCGAAATGTTTCCGAAGAAGCTGGTTATTCGCAATCGAATAAGCCATGGTTACTCCTTTAGCTGAGGAAGCTAACGAATGCAGAATAGCCAAGGCCGCGCAAGGCGACCTTGGCTAGGGGCAATGCTATCGAACGGTTATTACTTGAGCTCAACAGAAGCGCCGGCTTCTTCGAGTTGCTTCTTAAGTTCCTCGGCCTCGGCCTTGGGCAAGGCTTCCTTGACAGTTGAAGGAGCGCCGTCAACCAGTTCCTTGGCTTCCTTGAGGCCAAGACCGGTAGCTGCACGAACCGTTTTAATGACGTTGATCTTCTTGTCTCCGGCACTGGCAAGAACAACGTCAAACTCATCCTTCTCTTCCACGGCGGGACCGGCTGCAGCAGCAGGGCCGGCGGCGACAGCTACCGGAGCAGCGGCAGAAACGCCGAACTTGTCTTCCAGTTCCTTGACCAGTGCAGCCAGTTCAAGAACGCTCATGTTCTCGATAAACTCAATGACTTGCTCTTTGGTAATCTCAGCCATAATGAATAATCCTCCGTACTGTACCTTGATCGGTAACATGGAAATGTGTGTAATTTTATAATCGAATAATCGCAAGCACTTAAGCGGCCTTTTGATCCTGGATGGCGGCAAGAACCCGAACCAGGGAGCGGGGCACGGCAGCCAGAACGCCGACAAAATTGGTTGCAGGCGCATTGATGGAACCAAGCAGCTTGGCAAGCAACACTTCGCGGCTCGGCAGGTCCGCAAGCGCCTTGATATCTTCCACGGACAACAGCTTTCCGTCCATGAAGCCGCCCTTGATTTCAAAAAACTTGCTGTCCCTGCTCAGGTCAGCGAGAATCTTGGCCGGACCAGCTACGTCTTCGGCGGTGAATGCAACTGCGGTAGGACCCTGTAAACAGTCGTTCAAACACTCCGCAGCGGTTCCCTTGGCTGCGAGTCGCAACAAGGTGTTTTTGGCAACCCGGTAGTCAACGCCGAGTTGGCGCAAGTCGCCGCGCAGCTTGTTCACGGCTTCCACATCCATGCCACGATAGTCCGCAACAAAAGTCGCCTTGGATGAACTCAACAACTCTGCCAGCGCGGAAACTACTTTTCCTTTGGCCTCTTTATTCACTGTCTCTCCTCCTTTCTGTAGAGTTACGGGACCTGTAAGGCCCCGTTACCAGTCAAAGTCACAAGGAAGAGACAGGTTTTCGAACCTGTCAAACCTGAGCCTCGGCAGGCGGGGAACCCATTAAACGTCTTGCGACGTACCGGCTGTCTTTGACCTGGAAATACTTGACAAGTCACAACAGGCCGGCTCTCGCTCAAAAACGAAGCCGGCCTGACAGATGGAAACGAATATTACTTGATCAGGGTCTGTAACGAGGGGACATCGATATTGATACCGGGCCCCATGGTACTGGCAACGGTTATTTTTCTGAGATAGGTGCCCTTGGCCGATGACGGCTTGGCCTTGATCAGAGCATCAACCAGGGAAATCAGGTTTTCCTGAAGCTTGGCCGCCTCGAAAGATACTTTTCCAAGTGGAGCCTGAACAATTCCGGCCTTTTCCACACGATAAGACACCTTCCCCGACTTAGCCTCCTGTACTGCCTTGCCAACTTCAAAAGTCACCGTCCCGACCTTGGGATTCGGCATGAGACTGCGGGGACCAAGCAGTCGCCCGATTTTGCCGACTACGCCCATCATGTCCGGAGTGGCAATGGCGGTATCGAACTCAAACCAGCCACCCTGAATCTTTTCGACCAGATCATCACCGCCCACAAAATCAGCCCCGGCATTTTTGGCTTCGAGGGCTTTCTCACCCTTTGCAAACACCAGAACGCGAACCTCCTTGCCGAGACCGTTGGGTAAAACCACCGCACCGCGAACCATCTGGTCAGCCTTACGCGGGTCAACTCCCAGACGTACCGCTACCTCGACGGTCTCGTCAAATTTAGCATAGGCCGCCTCCCTGACAAGAGCCAAAGCTTCTTCAACGGGGTAGTTACGGCTCCTGTCAACTTTGGTTTTGGCCTCTTTATGCAACTTTCCTATAGACATTTGCGTACTCCAGAATCTGACAGGGGTTAGATGACTTCCAGACCCATGCTACGGGCGGTCCCCTCAATGGTCCGCATGGCGGCATCAATATCGAAGGCATTAAGATCCGGCATCTTGAGCTCTGCGATCTCCCGCACCTGGTCCCGAGTCACCTTGCCAACCTTGTTCTTGTTAGGAATGCCTGAACCCTTATCCTGTTTGGCAGCCTTCAGCAGGAGTACGGCGGCAGGCGGGGTCTTGGTTATGAATGAAAACGACCGATCAGCAAAAACCGTAATAACGACAGGGATAATCATTCCCTCCTGGCTCTGGGTTTTCGCGTTGAAAGCCTTGCAGAATTCCATGATATTGACTCCGTGCTGTCCAAGCGCGGGACCGACTGGCGGCGAGGGATTCGCCTTGCCGGCAGGAATCTGCAGCTTTATCATTCCAATGATCTTCTTGGCCATGAATTACTCCTCTGCTTTATGACTTTCAGAACCAGATCAACTGGTCTTTTCAACCTGAATAAATTCGAGTTCAACCGGGGTAACTCGACCAAAAATACTGACCATAACCTTCAACTTGGCCTTTTCCGGCTTCACGTCTTCAACAACACCGGTGAAGTTCAGGAAAGGTCCATCGACAACCCGAACCGTTTCTCCCACCTCAAAAGCCACCTTCGGCTTGGGACGTTCTACATCCTCTTCCATGCGGGCGGTGATTTTGGCCACTTCTTCGTCGGGAATGGTCGCAGGTTCCTTGCCTCCGCCGACAAAGCCGGTCACCTTGGGAGTATCTTTGACCACGTGCCAAGTCTCGTCGTTCAGCTCCATACGAACCAGAATGTAGCCCGGAAAAAACTTGCGCGTGGAGGTCCTGCGCTCACCTTTTTTCAACTCCACAACCGTCTCGGAAGGAATAAGAACCTCTCCGAAATAATCCTCGACACGGAGAGACCGAATACGCTCTTCCAGGGAAAGCTTAACTTTGTTCTCGTAACCCGAGTAGGTATGAACGCCATACCACTTCATTGCCATAAACAACTCTTCTTTTTGACAGCCCTAGAGAACCGCCCGAATGGACATTGACAGCGCCGTGTCGACAACCCACAGAAAAACAGCCGATACAATCACGAGAATTATAACGGCGAGAGTGGAAGCGTAGGTGTCTTTTCGTGAAGGCCAAGTGACCTTGCTCAACTCATTCTTTACGGAAGCAAGAAACTCGCTGATTTTATTCACCACCCGCTACCCCCGAACAAACTGATTGAAGATTGGCAGGCCAGGAGGGACTCGAACCCCCAACACCCGGTTTTGGAGACCGGTGCTCTAGCCATTAGAGCTACTGGCCTGCTTGGATAAAACCGCATCATCTTGCGGCACGCCCACTCACACCCGATTACTTGGTTTCCCGGTGAGCGGTATGCTTCTGACAAAAACGGCAATATTTCTTGAACTCAAGACGCTCGGGCTTGGTTTTTTTATTCTTGGTTGTTGTGTAATTACGCCGCTTGCAGTCAAGACAAGCCAAAGTAACAATATCCCGCATAGCCGAATCCTTTGACAGTCCCGCCGATCACGGCGGGACTGTCTGCAGATGAAAGTTTATTCAACAATCTCGCTGACGACGCCGGCGCCGACGGTGCGGCCCCCTTCGCGAATCGCGAAACGCAACTCCTTGTCCATGGCGATGGGCGTAATCAGATTGACCGTCA
>PWVL01000009.1 GCA_003561875.1 Desulfuromonadales bacterium
GAATAAGTCATCAATTTCAAGGGGTTCGCCGCATCGGGCACAGGGGCTGGTCACACGCTGCCCACATGCAGGACATACCACACCTCGGACTACAGGGGTGTCGCACGAGGTGCAAATCTGTGCGCGATGATCCATTTACCCCCTTGTGACCTCTATCCTGGCATGCAAGTCGCCAAGCTGGAAGGTTTTTCCCAAGTAAAAAGAGCACCAATCAACGGGTTTACCTTTGCACACCCCGTTGTCATTCGGCTTCGTCCATTTTCCGAAACTGTGCGATTCCCCCAAGCGTACATTTCTCGGGATAATTGTGTTAAAAACCAGTTCCTTGAAATGGGCCTCCGCATCGGCGGCCACTTGATGGGACAAATTGGTCCGTTTGTCGAACATGGTCAGCAAAATACCCGCTATCTGCAGCTCTGGATTCAAGCCGCGACGAATCCGCTGATAGGTCTGGATCAGTTGGCTGAGCCCTTCCAAGGCATAAAACTCGCACTGGAGCGGAATCAGCCGCTATCATAGCATTGACGGTCAACAAGCTCAAGGATGGCGGGCAATCAATGATAATACAGTTATAATGCTTACATGAGGGGTGGTGGAATACTCTCGAGTTCTCGAAGTTCGGGGGACAGCATACTCAATTATTCAAAATTAAATAAACTGTCACTGGAATTCCACGTCACCGAAATTCCAGATACTGCTACACCTCGGCAACCTGATCAAAGATCGTATTGGCGCCCAGCATTCCCTGCACATTCAGTCGCGTTTCGACGATTATCGGGACAAGAGAGTGCTGTTGGTGGAGTGTAAGTCGGGGAAGGCGCCGGTTTTTGTCAAGGATGGGGCGGTGGAGCGGTTTTTCGTTCGGGCGGGGGCTTCTACCCAGGAGCTGAGCGCCAGCCAAATGAACGAATTTGTGCGGCAGCGGTTCTGAAAACCTCTTTGACATTTAGGGTAGCCATGGCCTTATCAGAATTTGAAAAAAAGCGGGTCGAGAAGTTGCTGACCGCCTATTGCGAGAACAAAATCCCGCCGGACCTCCGAGACCGGATCAGGATCGAATTCACGATTCGCGGCAACGAGGTGAGCATGTTCGAGAGTCGACCGCAATGGCAGGGTGGGGGCGAGTGGATTTCAATGAAGGTAGCCCGCTTCAAGAAGGATCCCAAGACCGAAACCTGGCAACTCTACTGGGCCGACCGCAACAGCAAATGGCGGCCGTTCCCGCCGCTGCCGTATCACCGCGACATCGAAAAACTGCTGCAAGAGGTGGAGAAGAACGAAACCGGGGCGTTCTGGGGGTGAGGAGGTCGACGGCGATTGACAGGAGAGGCGGCAATGTCGTGTATTAACCCCGGCGATCTTTTCGGCTGGGCAGGGAACGAAACCTCGATTTCATATCCACAAGCTCCGAACATTTGTGTCCGAACTCCGAACATTACGAGGACTTTAAAATCAATTTTGCGAGAGTGTGAACCATGGCATTAAAAAAGAACGCCGGCGGTTTGGTTTATTCCAGCGGGGAGGGGCGGATGTGTCCCGACTGCAGCCGGCCGATCAAGGAGTGCGCCTGCGCCAAAAAACAGCCGCCGCTGCCCACGGACGGAGTGGTGCGGGTGTCCCGGCAAACCAAGGGGCGCAAAGGCAAGGGCGTGACCCTGATTACCGGCGTTCCCCTCGACGCGGCGGGCATCAAGGTCCTGGCCACGCGCCTCAAGCAGCGGTGCGGCTCCGGCGGCACGGTCAAGGACGGGATCATCGAGATTCAGGGGGATCACTGCGCTCTGCTGGTGGAGGAACTCAAGCAACTGGGGTGGACGGTCAAACGGGCCGGTGGGTGAATCCGCCCCTGGATACCGCTTTGTAATTTCCCCCTCACCTTGACACGGGTGCCATCTTTTCCGTCTGGCAAGGGACAGGTTCTTTTGCTGTATACTCGAACAGAAGGCAAGGTCTGCACCGGGGAGGTACGCATGGCTGTTGGCTGGTCGCGGGATGGCGCTGTTCAGGATCAGATCGATACGACCTTGCAAGAGGCGCTAGAGCGGGCGCGAAGCTGGCTGCCCGCCGGCGAGAGTGCGACCCATTGCGATGAATGCGAGGTGCAGATTCCCGAGGCGCGCCGCAAGGCAGTGCCCGGCGTTCGCCTCTGTGTCCGTTGCCAGTCTGAGCGCGAAAGGCGTCAGTGACCCGTTTCGGGGGTTAATCGGCGGCACCCTGGCAAAGAAGATAATCGCTTTCTCCTGCCCGAACCTGTTGAATAAGGGGTTAAACCGGACCCGGTATGCAAAACCATCCTTTCCTGGTGCTATGCGTTCTCATGATCATCCCGGTCTTTTTATCCGGGATTTTCCGGAGGGATCTGCGCATTCATATGGCAAGGATGGCGCTCATTTCCCTGCCTTTCGCCTTTACCGAATTCATGTTTTACCCCGATTACTGGGACCCGCCCTTTCTTTTTGATGCCGCGGCCAGATTCGGATTCGGCCTGGAAGACTTCCTTTTCGTGGCGGCCCTTGGCGCCATGTCCATCGGGCTGTTTCCGACGCTTGCAGGAAAACAGCTGCACAAGGTCAATCCCCGGACGGTACCTCGGGTCTTCTGGAGAATTGTTCTGCTGACAGGCCTCGCCCTGCTGACGGCGGGAGTAGGCTGGGCAGCAGGATTTCCGGCGATATACACGGCAATAATGATTATGATTTCCCTGCCCGCCGTTGTTCTGTTGACCTCCCGGCCGGACCTGTGGCGCCCCGCATGCCTGAGCGGAGGTACGACGCTCCTGGCCTATGCCGGAGCCTGCATGGCATTGGAGTTTCTGCTGCCGGGCACCTTCGAGCGTTACTGGCATACCGACAGCCTTTTGAACGCATTTGTCGGACCATTGCCGGTGGAGGAGCTGCTTTACGGCTTTTCGGCAGGTTTTGCCGCCGCAGTTGTCTATCCTTTTGCATTTGCTCTTGAATTCAGGGACTATTCGAAATAATCCCTCAATAGCCGCCGGTGAAAACGCCGGCGGCTATAATTGTTTTCAGGGGCTTTCCGGAAGTGTGCCGTTCGGATTGAACGAACTGCACAAGACTCCGGTATTCAGCACAAGGGCGCTTCGGGACGGCTCTCACACAGGGACAGTTCCGCGGCCGGATGGGGATCGGGCAGTTGTTCTGCAGCGTCGCGCAGGGCGATGCGCAGTCCTTCTTCTAGGGTGGGATGATAGTAGGGCATGGCCAGCAACTGGTGGACAGTGAGCTGCTGCTGTACGGCCAGAACGAGCAGGTGCGCCAGGTGTTCGCCATCGGGGACGGCCATTTCGGCGCCGATCAGCCGCGCCGTGGTGCGATCTGCGTAGACATGCAGGGCGCCGGCGTTGCGATCTTCGGCGATGGCCCGGGACTGTTGGCGGAAATCGCAGCGGCCCGTGACCACGGCGTCCTGGCGGTGGTGGTTGACGGTGCAGCCCACGGAGGCGATCTGCGGATCGCTGAAGCAGATGCGCAGGGGGGTGCGCCGTTGAAAGCAGCGAGAGCTCGAGACCAGGGCGTTGCTGCCGGCGATGAAGCCTTCATCCTGGGCCTCGTGAAGCAGGGGCAGACTGCCATTGGCGTCGCCGGTAATAAATACCGGCAGATCGGCGATCTGCAGGGTGTTGGGGTTAAAGGGCGGCAGACCCCGGTCGTCCAGGGGAACGCCGAGGGTCTCAAGGCCCAGTTCTTCCACATTGGGGGTCACGCCCAGCCCGGCAATGACTCCATCGACAGGGATGGAACGATCGCCGTTGCGAATGGTGAATCCGTTTCCACGGACAGCGACTTCAGCTTCGCTGCCCACGTGTACGGGGAATTCCCGGCGAATGGCCTCCAGCGCTGCTTCGTTGACACGAGGATCGTGCAGACCGGCGATATGGGGATTGCGGCCGAAGCCGGTCACTTCGACGCCCAGCCGGGCCAGGGCCAGACCCAGTTCGATGCCGATGACGCCGAGACCGACCAGCGCCATTCGCCGGGGCAGGTCCGGCTGTTCAAAAAGGTTGTCCGAAGTGAAAATCCGGTCGGCAAAGGGTTTCCATGCCCGAGGCAGGATCGGCCGGGAGCCGGTGGCGATGATGATTTTCCGGCAGCGGATTTCCTCTCTATTGTTGAGCAGAACACGATCCGGGCCAACCAGGCGGGCGCGTCCCTCAACCAGGTTTCGACCGGCCAGCCGGTGGGTGGCCTCCACCATCCCGGTGGCAAAATAATCCCGCTTGCGGCGGACGTGCTTCAGAATGGCGGGCAGATCGACGGACAGCTCAGGCCAGGGCAACCAGCCTTTTGCCGCCAGTTCGTTGGCTTTGTGCAGATCGTTGGCGATGGAGATCAGGGCTTTGGACGGCATGCAGCCGACTCTGGCGCAGGTAGTCCCCAGGGGACCCCGGTCGATGAGCAGATAGTTGTCGGTCTCTTTGACGAGTCGGCGCACGGCGGCCAGGCCGGCACTTCCCGCTCCGATCACGACGATATCGACGGTTTTAATCACGAACTTTCTCCTTCCATGGTTGATGTGTGGCGACTGTTCGGCACACTGCAGCAGAATCTCCCGACTGCCACGCCGCGGGCCGCATGAATCCCGTTGTTTCCGGTTGCTCGGAAGTCTCGCAGCGTTGGTAATGGAAGTCATTAACAGGTTACTTGAGCCATGCCAGGGCTAGCAGGGCCGGCAGAGCCAGGCAACTGAAACCACAGAGAGTCCAGCGAAACATCTGCCGATTGCCGATAAAAGCGACCAGACCGAGCTTGAAACCGAGATTGGAGATCAGGGCAATAAGAATGCTGATGGTGGCCTGGGGCGCTTGCAGAACGCCCTGCTGCGCCAGACGGGCACTGGAGAGGGTGATGGCATCCAGGTCGGTCAGCCCCGAAAGGAAGGCGACGACGTAGACGCCATGGTCGCCGAAGAACTCCTTGGCGGCAGATACGGCCAGGATCACTGCCCCGTAGATAAGGCCGAACATAAGGGCCTTGGGCAACTCCACCGGATTTTTGGTCGTCGGGCCCGGTCCCTTGCCGGAGGGTGTGCTACGCCACAGCAGAAAAACCGGTATCAGGCCGGCGATAAACATGGCGATCAGGGGGTAGCGCAGATTACTGAGCAGAGGCGGATGAATCACTCCGGCCAGCAGGGCGACCCGGATCAGCACAATAGTGGAAGCGAGGGACACCACCACCGCCGCGCTACGGGAAAAGTCGGGATTTCCTCGGCAGTAGCGGCTGAAGGAAAGGGTCGTGGCGGTACTCGACACCAGACCCCCGAGGACGCCGAGAATAGGGCCGCTCCAGCGCTGCCCGACCAGTTTCAGAAAGACATAGGCGGTCAGGTTGATGGTGCTGATCAGCACCACCATCAGCCAGATATGGGAAGGATTTAGCGCCTGGAAAGGGCCGTAGCCGCGGTTGGGCAGCACCGGCCAGATAATAAAGGTGACCAGAATAAATTGAAATATGGCGACGAGGTCGTGTTTCTGAAGGCGCCGGGAGAACTCGTGCATCTCCAGCTTAAAGTAAAGGATAACCGTTGTCGCCAGGCTGACGGTGATGGCCGGAACCGGATTATCCCGGGCCACCAGCAAGCCGACCCCGTAGGCGACCAGCAGCGCGATGGAGGTGGTCATGCCGGCGGACAGGTTTTTCCGAAGGCGCAGGAAATGGATCATGGTCGCCTGGGCGCCGACCGCCAGCAGGCCGGCGGCCATCAGCCAGGAGGAGGTATTTTCGAACTCCGGGTCGCCGCAGATGGCACCGAACAGGGTCGCCAGGATAAAAGTACGCAGTCCGGCCGTTTCCGGTTCACTGCGTTCCCGCTCCAGTCCCATCAAGGCCCCCAGGGCCATGGCCAGGAGATAGGATTGAAAGGGGTGCCAGACGGCAGGTTCGGTCATGGGTGGCACCTTCCTCGTGAGGCGGGAAGAGTTGAAACCGGGTGAACAGGATGTTCCGGCAAAACACGCTGCGGCGCCAGACGGAAAAGTTTCACAAAAAAGGACGGATACTCGACCATGCAGCCAAGTATAGCAAACGGCGGGAGGTTTCGAAAAGAAACGGGCGGAGCAGGGGCGCAGATCAGGAGGATCGGGAACTCAAAACCTGTTGGTAAGGAGCATAATGCTTTTTGAGAATGGCTGCTCACAGCCGCACCGAACGGAAATCCGATGTGTCTCGGGCCAGGGCCATGGCGGCGCTGCGGCCGGCCAGCCAACCCATGGAAAAAGCCGCCTGCAGGTTGTAGCCCCCGGTTTCGGCCTGCAGATCCAGCAGTTCTCCGGCCAGGTAGAGCCCCTGCATACACCGGGATTGCAGGGTTCTGGGATCGACCTGGTCAAGGTCCACGCCGCCGGCGGTGATGATCGCTTCACTGAAGGGGCGATAGCCGCTGACCTCAAGTGAAAAATTCTTGATCCAACGTCCGAGCCGGCGGCGGTCTTTGGCTCTGAGGGTCGCGGCGCTGCCGTCGCCGGGAAGTTGCAGCAGATCGAGACAGACCGGCACCATGGGTGCCGGCAGCAGCCCCCGCAGCACGCTGGCCAGGGGTTCCCGGCCGCGCGAATCAAAGTCCCGCTGTAGCCGCCGATCAAGCTTCGCCTCATCGAGGGCCGGTTTGAGATCAATGGAAAGACCCACCTGACGGCCTGCTGCCAGGGCGTCTACGGCTTGTCCGCTCAGGGTCAGGATGATGGGGCCGCTGACGCCGAAGGCGGTAAACACCAGTTCTCCGAAATCTTCTGCGACCTTTTTTTCGTCGACCAGCAGTGTGACCTGAATGTTGCGCAGGTTCAATTCCGCCATCCGCCCGGTCGCGGGGCCGCGCGTCACCAGGGGCACCAGAGCTGGGCGTACCGGGATGATGCGGTGGCCTGCGGCGGCGGCCATTCGGTAACCGTCCCCGGTGGATCCGGTCGCCGGATAGGACGCACCGCCGGTGGCCAGCACCACGCATTTGCAGGGAATTTGACGATTCTCGCAGCGGACCCCGGCAATACGGCCGTCATGGAACAGTAAAGCCTCGACCGGGGTCGATGTCTGCAGAACCACCCCTGCATCAAGCGCCCACTTCAGCAGGACTCTAGCTACCTCCGTTGCCTTCCCGCCGGCCGGAAAGACCCGTCCGCCCCGCTCCGTCACCAGCGGCATGCCGAGATCTTCAAAAAAAGTCATCAGCTCGGTGTTGAAGAAACGGGCAAAAGCCTGTCGCAGAAAACGCCCGGAGGGTCCGAAGCGACAGACAAAATCCCGCACGTCGCAGAAGTTGGTGAGATTGCAGCGACCCTTGCCGGTAATCCCGAGTTTGAGTGCCGGTTGCGGCATTTTTTCCAGCAGCAGAACCCGGCAGCCTGCCAGTGCTGCCTGGCCCGCCGCCATGAGGCCCGCAGGGCCACCGCCGACAACGATGATATCCGGTGTGTTCAAGAGAGGTCCTGTGCGTGGGGTCAGTGGCTGTCCGTGAACGTTCAGCAGATTTTAGCCATCCGTAGGGGAAAGCAGCATAGAGTTGGGATCGGAGCTATGCCAGGCTTCAAAGTTTTCCCGAGTATTGAGGTTCAGGAACATACTCCAGTCGGGGCTGAAACGACGCGCCTCCTGTTCTTCGATGTAGAGAGTGTCCAGTTCCTTGAGAAAATGAAACAGCGAGTGGTGTCCTCGGCCCAGATAGTGTTTGATTTCCGGAACCAGACTGCGGGAGTAGAAAGCGTTGAAGGGTTCGATCCAGTCGCCAAAGCGGGTGATGCAGGCCTGGGCGGGAGCCTCACGCAGACGCTGCTGCATGAAGCGGATGTAGCCGAGATGAATGTTGGGCATGTCACAGGCCAGCAGGTAGACCTGTTGTGACCGTGCGGTCTTGAGGCCGATATGAATACCACCCAGCGGCCCCTTGCCGGGGATTTCATCCCTGACCAGTTCAAAGGACGTATTGGCGTACAGTTCGGGAACGTTGGAGACTACGATGATCTGGTTGAACACTTCCGCCAGTTGATGTTGGTGATGACAGAGCAGATAACTGTTCTTAGCCTGCAGAAACTGCTTGTCAAAACCCATGCGGCTGCTCTTGCCACCCGCCAGAATGACCGCGCTGCCGAATTCCATGTCGGATCCTTGTCTGCGAAATAAAACAATCTCAGATTGTATTCGGCGGCAACCACGTCCTGTGCTTCACCCATATCGCCGCGACGATACTGCAATACCGGGTAATGACGGAACTCAAGGTTGTCCTGCATAACGCAACTTTTTTCAGCGGGCGGTGACAAAGATTTGTTCTGTGCAGAGCCGCGAAGCGATCCTGGCGGCTAATCAACAAAGACCGGTGCGGCGGCAATGCCCGCAGCCAGTATCTCAGCCACTTCCGTTGCAGAAATATCACGTCCGAGACCAAGCCGAATGGTTTGATAACATTCTTCATCGCTCAGGCCGATGGCGCGAAGCACATGGGAAGGATCCGTCTTGGCGGTGGCGCAGGCCGAGCCCGCCGAAAAAGAAATACGGTCCTTCAGTAACTGAATCAGGGCCATGGAATCGACCCCGGGAATGGTCAGGCTCATATTACGTGAAAGTTTGTAGCGGGCCGATCCGTTGAGGCGCAGGTCCGGGCGGTTCTGTTTCAAGCGGTCCAGTATCTCTGCCGCCATTGTCGACAAGCGCCGGTTTTCTTCGGCCATCTCCTCTGTGGCGATGCGCAGCGCGGTCGCCATGCCAACGATGCCGGCGACGTTCAGTGTGCCGGAGCGCAAACCGCCCTCCTGGCCGCCTCCGTGAAGGATGGGCTGCAGAGGGACCCTTTCCGGTCTGGTGCGACGATATAGGGCGCCGACCCCTTTGGGACCATAAAATTTATGCGCAGAAAAGGTCAGAAGGTCCACCTGGACTGCATCGACAGCCAACGGTTCGTGACCGACGAACTGGGCAGCGTCGCAGTGGAACAGTACCTTGGTGCTGCGGCAGATGGCGCCGATCTCTTCCAAGGGCTGCAGAGTACCGATTTCGTTGTTGGCCGCCATGATGGAAACCATCAGAGTGTCGGGGCGAAGCGCGCTCCGAATGTCGTCAGGATTGACCCGGCCTTCGCCATCCACGGGAACCCATGTCACCTCGGCGCCAAGGCCCTGCAGATAATTCAGGGGCGCCAGCACCGAAGCGTGCTCGATGACCGATGAGATGAAGTGCGCTCTGGGGTTGCCGTTCTGCAGGTATCCGCCGATCAGGGCCAGGTTGTTGGCTTCGGTGGTGCCGCAGGTAAAGAGAATGTCCTCGGGTTCGGAGCAGCCGAGACACGCGGCGATGGATTGGCGGGATCGCTCCACAGCGTCCCTGGCCATGCCGCCGTGATAATGCTCGGGATTGGAAGGGTTGCCGCACTGCTCCCGCAAAAAGGGAAGCATGTCTTGGAGCACGCGCGGATCGACAAAGGTTGTGGCGTGACTATCGAGATAGATGGGAGCTGACATGAAGACCCCCTTGGTACGACATTAACCCTTCTGGGCTGCCAGGTAGCCTTTGGCCAGGGTGGTATTGACGTGCACCACGCCCTTGTTCAGGGTTCTGAACGGATAGTCGTCTGTAATTACAGGCAGATCGTCGGCCTGTTGCTGGGTGCGGATGACGGATCCCGCCGGCACGTAGCGGCCGTCGGTTACGGTGACGCCCATGACAATGGCTCCCGGTTCAATGACACATTCTTTGCCGACGCGGGATTTGAAAACCAGAACCTTCATGGCGACAAAGGTATCGTCCATGATTACGGATGGGCCGTGAATCTGCACCTGGTGGGCCAGGGAGACACGCTTGCCCACATAGACGGCGTATTTTTTGCCATTGACCTCCATGAGGTTTTTATCAATGGGTTCGCCATTCATCTCCGTTTCCAGGGCATGGATCACCACGCCGTCCTGGACATTGGCATCGTCGTCGATGAACAGGGGCTGACCTTCGTCGCCACGCACTGCGGCGCAGGGGGAAACCATGACGTTCTTGCCCAGAACGACGTTGCCGATGACGGCCGCCAGGGGATGTACATAAGCCGTTGCGTCGATGACAGGCTCCGAAACCTTGCCACAGAAATCGGTCAACACATTTTTTTCGATCATGTATGCCTCTTCGGTTGCTTATTTTGACATTGGACTTTCAAACAGAGAGTCCCGAGTGGTTGCTGTCATTAAAAAAGAAAAGTTATCCGCCTTGAAATCAACCTTAAAGATTGTTGCCCGTGATTTCCAGACTGGATTTGCCAATGGCGCGAGAATGCTAACAGTGCCCCTGTAATAAGTCAATTGGAAGCCAGCAGCTGTTGAGAGTTAGGCTTGACCGACGCTGTTCAGGTTGCTGTGGTGACGACCGGATGACTTGGTGGGGCAAATTTCTTATGTACTGCCGGGAGCACTCATAGCGCCGCCGATTCCGGAACTGCAGCGGGTGATTCCATGGAGTACTAAACGCCGGCGTTATCGCGCTGGCGTGGATTCGTGCGGCATTTTCGGCCTTCCTAAATTTCCAATCCTGCGTCTGCCCCCGGACTTGACAATTAATGGGCAGGTTATAGGGTTACGGAGTGAGCTTGCCTGCTGACGGCTCCTCACCCTGTTCGATCCCGATGTCCCGTGCAGCGTTGCCGGACTTCGGGCGGTTTTGCTGAGCAGAACCTATCGGATCAGACGTAAACCCAACTCGGCCCGCCCTTGAAAGGACAGCAGCATGGACAATCTGGAAGGGAAAATTGCCCCGCATTTCGCTCTGCAAGGCAGTGACAACAGGGTTCATAAATTATCCGACTATGCCGGAAAGACCCTGGTGCTATATTTCTACCCTCGAGACAATACTCCCGGATGCAGCAAAGAGGCCTGTGCTTTTCGTGACCTGCATTCCCGGGTGACAGATCTGGATGCGGTGGTCCTGGGGGTCAGCAGGGACAGTCTCGCTTCTCACGACAAATTCATTACCAAATTTGGCCTGCCTTTTGTGCTGCTTTCCGACCCCGAGACAGAGGTCATGCGGGCCTACGGTGCTTTTGGAGAAAAATCCCTGTACGGAAAAAAAGTTCTGGGCACCATACGTTCGACGGTGGTGATCGGGCCGGATGGTCGCGTCCTCAAGCATTGGCCCAAGGTTTCCAAGGCTGAAACTCACCCCCATGAAGTTGTCGATTTCCTACAGCACCTTCGGAACTGCTGAGGAGATCTGTGCGCGAGAGGCGGGCTTTGGCAGCAAAGCTGCCGCAGGCCATTGGGTGTGAGGCAATCGTAAAAAATCCCCGGAGACAGATGACTTTCTACCGGGGATTTTTTGCGCGACGTCTGTTGCTGCCGAGGATCAGAAGGCGTATCCCAGGCTGACAGCCACCAGGTGAATCTGGTTTTTGTAGAGCCCGTTGGCGATGTCACCGTATTCGTTGGTTGTTTTGCGACGGTTTTCCTGCAACTGAAAGCCGTAAGCCAGATCGAGGCTGAACCGATCGAAAGTTATTGCGCTGCCCACCGTGAACAGGTGGGTATCCGAATCCGGAATGGCCGGTTCAAAAGTGCTGTCGGGCACCGGGTTTTCACCGTAGAGATAGCCGGCCATCAGGGCCATACGCTCGTTCAGGTAATACTTGGTGCCCACGTTGAAAGCCCAGGTGTTTTTCCAGTTTCGCGGAGCGATGATGGAATCGCTGCCCGCAACCGGCTGCGCCAGATCGATTTTGAGTTGCTTAAAGGATGACCATTCTTCCCAGCGGGCTCCCGCCTCGACGACCCAGGCCGGTGAAATTCGGTACGCCAGGGCTGCGGTCAATTGCGCGGGTAGGGTAAGGGAGGTTTTGCCTTTTGTGTCGGGGAATAAGGGGCTCAGGACTTCTAGTTCCGTGGGTATATCAAATCGGGCTTTGCCATCGACGTTAATTTTCACTTCACTGCGGTAGGCTGCACCGAAAGACAGGGCTTCTGTAATCTGCAGTTGCAGGCCGAGGTTGAAGCCGAGGCCTTCACCGTCTCCGCTGAAGGATTGACCTATGGTAGGCAGATTTAGTATAGGGGTGATCTCGTTCTTCAACTTGGCGTCGAGCAGAATGATGTTGAGACCAGCTCCCAGGGCCAGCCGGGGAGTCGCCTGAAAAGCCACCACCGGGTTGATGTTGAAAGTGGTAATGCGCGATTTGGTGGCCAAAACATTGCCCTCCCAGCCGCTGTCCCAGATCGTGCCGAGGCCAAAGGGATTGAACACGGCCAGGCCGGCACTCCACTGATCGTTGAACTGGTGGGTCAGGTAAAAGGTGCTGGGGAAGTAGGCCGTATCTTCATTTCTTTCGGTGGTACCATCCAGGTCACTCTTGAACTTGCGGACAGGGACCACGGCGGTGGTGCCGATCTCAAGCCGGGTCCCGCTCAGAGAAGGCAGCAGGGCCGGGTTGAAATAAGCCGCCGAAGGTCCGTCACTCTGGGCTACGGTGGCATTGGCGCGCCCCAGGGCGTCGGCTCCCTGAGTAAAAATCCCGAACCCGGCGGAATGACCCTGGGAGGCAGTCAAAACAAGCACAAAACTCAACAGCAAGCCGCAACACCGCCTCAAAAGGGCAATCCTTCCGGTTTTTTTCATCATGCCTCCTGCCACGCCTTTTTTCCCGCTGGCGGTTGAAAGTTTGCCGATGGAATAAAATATCCTCGTATCATTAAGCCGGCCCGGAAGACAAGTCAACCAAAACACTGTTAGACAGAATCAAAAAGTTACTATTAATCTCAGGATAAAGTGTTGAACTGAAATTGGAACTGGATTATTTTGTGGCATCGGTCCGGCAACCTTGGATCTCAATTGGCGGAACATAAAGAGCAGGTATTGGCGAGAAAATTATGACGGTACGCAGTAACTACATCATGGAACATGCGGATGAGGCTTTGCGCCTTGATCTGAAAACCGATCCTGAAGCGCTTGAGCGGCAGGCTCGGTGGGCGGGATTGATACCGGGAATGCGGGTTGCGGATGTAGGCTGCGGCAGCGGCAAGACTACCTTTTTGTTAAACGCGCTGTGCCAGCCAGGTGGGGAGGCCCTGGGGATTGATGGTTCGCCGGGGCGCATCGCCCACGCCCGGTCAAGCTACCGCATGCAAGGGCTTTCCTACCAATGCCGTGACTTTTACCAGCCCCTGGAAGATTTGGGCAAGTTTGATTTTATCTGGGTGCGCTTTGTCCTCGAGTACCATCGAGAAAAGGCTTTTCAGATCGTACAGAATCTCCAACGGCTTCTGAACCCGGGAGGGGTGCTGTGCCTGATCGATCTTGACTATAACTGCCTGAGTCATGCCGGAATCCCTCAGCGGCTGGAAAATGCCATTGTCGGTATTACCCGCAAACTCGAATTGGAGGCCGACTTTGATCCCTACATGGGCAGGAAACTCTATACCTATCTGTATGATTTGGGTTTTGTCGATATTCAGGTGGATCTTTCGGCCCACCACCTGATCAGTGGTGAGCTTAACGAAGTGGATTCCTACAATTGGAACCAGAAAGTACAGGTGGCAGCCAGAAACTCCAACTACGCCTTTTCCGAGTATCCCGACGGATTCCGTGGTTTCGTCAAAGAGTTCGAGACTTTTTTTTCCAATCCAAGACGCTTCACCTACACGCCCCTGATTTGTGCAAGGGGCATCAAACCGGTTGTTTGAAAACCGCCGGCGATTCCGAAGCGAAGGCGTAGAGTCAGGTAGCTGGTACGTCCCTGGTTCCGGATTTCTGCCGGGCAGGGCGGTTTCTCTCAGCCAGGCTGATCTTCCATCGGCGCCAGGTGGCTTTCGGAAACGTAACCGAAAACCGCGTCAAGCCCCCTCTTGTTCAGATTAAGGAATTCAACGCCGAACCCTGCTGGCATTTCCCCTTTTAGCGGCTTGTTTTTACCGTTGACCCAGGCGACCCGGCCACTGGCTTCATAGATTTCCGGTACGGACGACGGAATGGCGAAGGAAAGCTCGATGGTTTCTCCCTCGTTGACGGTTCTGTCCGTGGCGATGAAAATGCCCCGGACGCTGATGTCGGCGCTGGTGCCTGTCATGGGGTGCCCGTCAACCGTGTAGAAGACGGAAGTTTGGTAGGGGACCCTTTGGCTCTTTCGTTCCGGAACTTTGTGGACCGAACCCAGGGAATACTTTTTTTCATAGTAGCGGATCAGCGCCTCAATGATGTCGTTGTCGAAGTGGATCCCGCTTTCCTCCCGCAAAATCTGGAAGGCTACGGAAAGGGGCATCGGCTCCCGATAATGCCTTTTGGCCGTAATGGCTTCAAAGAAATCGGCGACGGCAATGATCTTCGAACCCAGGTGAATTTCATCCCCTTTGAGTCCGAGGGGATAGCCGGAGCCGTCCAACTTTTCGTGATGGCCGCCGGCCACTTCCGGAACACACTGATAGATGCCCTCAAAGTTGATCTGATCCAGAATTTCGCGTGTCTTTTCCGAGTGGGTTTTAACGATCTGATACTCCTCATGGGAGAGGCGCCCGGGTTTTTTCAGAATCGCGTCTGGAACCGCAATTTTCCCATAGTCGTGAAGCAGGGCTGCGACGCGAATCATTTCACTGAAATCTTCCGACTGGCCCAGTTCGCGGCAGATGCCGACGGAATACTCGGTGACCTTTTCCGAATGACCGGCGGTCATGGGATCGCGGGCGTCGATGGATGTTGCCAGAACCATCAGCAGGGAGTGAAACTGTTTGCGGCGGCCATTCATCAGATCCGCGTTGTGGATACTGATGCCGATGACCGGCGCAATGCCCATTAAAAGAGTCAGGTCGCTGTGGATCAGGGGGCGTTTACTGCGCGTGTTGTCCACGGCCAGAATGCCGATCGCCTCCCCGTCGCAGATGATCGGACAGCAGATGAAAGAATGAACACCAAGAGCTTCGGCCAGCGCCCGACTGCGAGGGCTGAGAGAATCTTCAAGTTCGCTGAGGTCGTTGATAAGAAAGGGCTCGTGCTGGTGAAATGAGACGACAAACGCACCCTTGGAATCCGGATTGTCCAGATGGAAAGATGTTCCTCTGAGCAGGTCCTGGTGTTGTTCCGAATAACCGTAACCGGCCCTGAAAACCAGTCTGGTTCTTTCGCGATTGGCCAAAAGAATCATTCCTCGATCGTAGTCCAGTCGTTTGTTCAGAATAAAAATGACTTCTTTCAGGATTTCATCAATGCTACCGGTTCCGCTGATGGACTGTTCCAGTTGTTTTATATTGGCCTGGGTGCTGATAGCTTGGCCAATTTCGTTGGCCATCAGCGCATTGTTATAATTTCGGTTGGTCTGCTCGATAAGCAGGTCAGTTGAATCCCTGATATTTGAGACGTTTTTTAAAATTTCCTTTTTTTCAAACATCTCAATCAGCAGAGAAACAATCAGAATGGAGGAAAAAAAAGAAGCAAAACCAATCAGGAGGGCATTTGTAGAGAGTTTCATCCACGGGAAAAAAAACACCGGCAGGCAAAGTACGGACAAAAAGACCCTTAGTTTTCTCAAAGTTACGCTGGCGCTTTTTTCCCAACTGACAATATAGGTGCAATGAGCGTCCCCCCTGAACAAACACTGGGGGTGCTCAATTTGGGGAGACTTGTAACCCATCATGGTCACAACGGCTTCCCAGAAACCCAGCCTGTTTTGGCACTGGAATATCTTTTCATTGACTCCTTCGTGCGGTGTCACCGTTATTTGAACTTTATTTTCACCCAGAGATTCCGATCTATAACTTGCCGAGCGGGTGAAATTTGAAGAACCCTGGCCGATCAGTTTAAAGGTGTTGGCCGGGCCGACCAGTCCCAGTACATACTGACGCATAATGCCCAGAGCATCCGGTGAAGCGGAATAGCGGCCGGCTTCTCGTGCCATACCGTCGTCGCCGGTAACTTCAACAACTCTTTCATAAAAACGATCGATCTGGTCTTGGGTGAACCAGTGCGCCTGGTCTGCAACCTGATACAACCTCATGCCAGCGTAGTCCAGTACTTCGCTGATGCCAACCTCTGGATATTTTTTCTTGATAATTTTTATATAATTATCAATAAGTCTGCTGTTATACAGAGGCTTAGAATTTATGTCTTTGTCGTCATTCATTCTTTACCCGAATGAGTATAAATTGATTTATTTATATTTGGTACGAATTTATCACAAAATTCAAAATATTTATCAAGATATTGCATGTTAAGTATCCATAAATTATAAATTTTTTCAAATTCCAATTGATTTTCTTCGCAAAATTTCTGTGGATAAAGAAGTACAGGGATTCCTTTGAGATTATATTTTATGCAAAGAATCGAAATTGCAGTTAATAAAATTTCTTTACTTACTTTTTTGTTGTCAACAACCATAACTTTAAAACTGTTTGTTAAATCAGACATGTTGAGATACTTGTCTGATATATTAACAATAACAATAACCTTTAGTTCATTATCTATTTTAATAGAATAAATATTCAGGTTTCTTTTCATCCCCAGTGAACGATATTCCAAAAAAAGTTCTGAATCGTTGTGATTTTTTGAAAGCAGATCCAGGGCGGAGACCATCAGGCCGCCTGATTCATAATCAAGAAATCTTTTAAGCTCATAAAGGTCATTCTGGCTTGCGAGGTTCATGCTCCAGGTTTGACTCACATGTAGTCCCGTTTTAAGGGGCCTGGAGAAATGGAAATATGCAAAACGGTCTATTGAGCATCCTTTCAGATCGTTGATGTATTTCTGGGTTCCGCCAAACACGCGGCTGGGAAACCGGTTTTCAGGGCGGAAGTAGCAAAACAGGTAGTCCAGGTGGGCGGAGTAAAGCTGGTGAACTTCGTTGGCGTAGCGGCTGATCTGGCTGAGTACCGAAAGTCCGCCTTTGCGGGTCTCGGTTTTTTGAGCGGCATGGTGCTGAACAAGCCAGGAGTTGTTGTAGAAGCGAATCATCGACATATGGGCCAGAATGGCGCCGCTTTTCTGGTACACGAAATGCCGGGCGATGTTGGGCTTGCCTTCATAAAGCAGGCGATAGGTCTTTTTGAATTCCTGCTTGTTGGCTTTGAGGTGGAGGTATTTTTCAGGATAAATAAAGCCCGTGTCGAAAAAGAACTTCCAAAGCGCGTCAAGATCGACCTTGTTGCTTAAATAGGAATGCTTATTGTTGGCCTGGTAGAGTAGGGCCAGGAGTCGGCCCTGTTCTTCCATTTTCATGTCCAGGAATGCAATGCCGCAACGGAAGGCGTGGAGTTCCGGGTCGTTCTCATCGGCCGAACGATAGACGACCTGAGCCTTGCAAAACAGGGTGTCGCTGTTGGCCAGGGTCAGAGAGAGTTCGGGCAGGATCAGCCCTGGCAGCAGCACCGCGTTGTGCGCCTCTTCATTGACCGATACCCCAGAACCGGAGATGTCCTCCACGTCCAGTTCCACCCACCGGTCGGTAAAGGGGTGGCGAAAACGGATGTTGGGTGACGGGCTCAGGCGTTGCCGTGCGCTTCGGTATTTGCGTTGTTTGTATTTAAAGAGGTGGTTGCTGGTCGGTATCAGAACCACGGTTTTCTCATGCTGGTTGCCGGACTGCCGCAGGATGGTGCATTCCGCCGAGTAAACAATATCGCCCTTGCTGGACAGGATCAGGGTGGCCGGGGAATCGGTGTTAAGCCACTGGAAGGTCTGTGGGGGCGGGGCGTTCAACGTAATGCGCATAGATACGCCGCTGAATTCAACCAGGCTGCCACTGAAACTGCCGCTGTTCTGTATCAGTTGGACCGCGACGTTCTTTGCCGAATGGCGTCGTGATTGGCGTGAATGCAGTTCCCTGGATTCCTGTGGCAGGACGAAGTGAAGGAATTTTTCGTCAATTTGGACTGTCTCGGGTTCGATGACCAGGGTTTTTTCGCCATCGTGAATCAGCAAACGCTCAAAGCGGTGGGAGTTTCGTTCATTTTTTGAAAGCGGTTTGTTTGCCCAGGTACAGATCATTTCATGGGATGTGCAGGGTTGCGGCAGGATGGAGCGGGAAATTACGCTGCCATAGCGCAGGTGACGGAAGATGGCGGTAATGTGTCCGTCCAGAAAGTGAACATAATTGATTTTATTGATGAGGGTTTTCAGGTCGATGGTTTTGGCAGCCGGATTTGCGGGTGCATGGCGGTCTTCCGGGGATGACTGCAGTCTTTCGCTAACCGTCCCGTGGCAGGTTTCCATGAGGAGAAGGCCCTTCCCGCAAGGTGGCAGCTTTCCCGATACCTGCGGTAGCAGGTGCGCCGTGGAGGCTTTCGGAAAGCGCAGAGCAAAGCAAAAACGAACAGCAAGTCAGTCGAGTTTTCCTATTCTTTTGCTCTCTCATCTAGCACAGAGAGTTAAAATATTCAAGCTCCGATTTCTGGTTTTCAATTTAAAATGGGAGGGTTCGATCCCTTTCGTTGGAAGCTCAATCTGCTTTTTCGGGTTTCGGCAGAACGTTGCCGGACTTCGCGGAAGGTCTGTCGGTTTGACGACTGTTGGCGTCTTCGTCCCGGTTCTGGTGGTTTGGGAAGACTTTTTCGCCGGGCACGGTCTGTTCCCGGTTTCGCAGCAGGCTCATGCGCTCCTGAAGGGTTTTTTCAAAGCCGCGATTGCTAGGCCGGTAGTAGTTGCAATCCCGAAGCGATTCAGGCAGATAGCTCTGTAGCGTGTGTCCGCCCTCGTAATCGTGAGGGTAGCGATAGTCTTTGCCGTAGTCGAGTTTTTTCATCAGCTCGGTCGGGGCATTACGCAGATGCAGCGGTACGGGCAGGGAACCGCTACGGCGGACTTCGGCCAGGGCTTTGTCGATACCCAAGTAGGAGGCATTGCTTTTTGGTGCGCAGGCCAGGTAGGTGGTCGCTTGGGCCAGGGGGATGCGTCCTTCCGGCATGCCGACAAAATGGCTCGCCTGCTGGGCGGCCAACGCGATCTGCAGGCCCCGGGGGTCGGCATTGCCGATGTCCTCCGCGGCGAAGATGACCATGCGACGGGCGATAAATTGAGGGTCTTCGCCGGATTCAATCATGCGGGCCAGCCAGTACAGGGCGGCGTCGGGATCGGAGCCCCGCAGGCTTTTGATAAAGGCCGAGATGACGTTATAGTGTTCTTCGCCGCCCTTGTCGTAGAGGAGTCCCTTTTTTTGCAGGGCTTCCCGGGCGGTTTGCAGCGAGATTGGTCCCTTGCCGGTGAGGGCGGCGGCCACTTCCAGAGCGTTGAGCCCGGCCCGGGCGTCGCCGTGAGCCTGCCCGGCAAGCAACGCAAGGGTGGTCTCCGGGGTGTCCCGGTGGCGCTGGTCAAGGCCCCGCGGGTCCTCCAGCGCTCGCTGAAGCAGTTCTTGTATATGGAAGCTTTCCAGCGGCTTGAGTACAAAAACCCTTGAGCGAGAGAGCAGGGCGGAGTTGATCTCGAAGGAAGGATTCTCCGTTGTGGCTCCGATCAGAATGATGTCGCCGCGCTCTACGTAGGGAAGAAAGGCGTCCTGTTGGGCTTTGTTGAAGCGGTGGATTTCGTCGACAAACAACAGTGTCTTGCGGCCGTGATAGGCGCGCTCCTCGCGGGCCTGACGGATCAGTTCCCGTACCTCTTTCACGCCCTGCAGCACGGCGGAAAAGAACTCAAAACGACTTCGGGTACTGTTGGCGATGACCTGGGCCAGGGTGGTTTTGCCCGTGCCGGGGGGACCCCAGAAAATCACCGAGGACAACTGGTCGGTTTCGATCAGACAACGCAGAACCTTGCCCGGCCCCAGCAGATGTTCCTGGCCGACCATTTCATTGAGGCGGCGAGGACGCATTCGCTCGGCTAGGGGGCCGCAAGAGCCGGGTTCGGGGTTCGCTTCAAAAAGGTCCATAAAGTTTCCGTGCTGGGGTTCGGGAGGACGGGTTCAAAATGCTAGCATGGAAGAGCTTTCAGGGCAACCCGGATATGTTATAAGTTGTTGAAAGTGATAGACTTTGGCAGGAGGCTGTGCTAGCTTCGCCAGGCGTACGCATTTCGTTTTCCAAGGGTTGTCATGAAACGTATCGGGATTTATGCCAAGTGCAGTCACCCGGATGCCGTGCAGGTCGCCGGCGAGGTCCTCGAATGGCTGGAAGGGCGGCGGCTGGAGGTGTTTGCAGAGCAGCAGCTGGCACAAAAGCTGGACGGGCGTGGTCCGGGCTATGAGAGAATACAGATTCCGGCTCTGGTCGACCTGATTGTCGTTCTTGGTGGAGACGGCACCTTGATTTCCGTTGCCCGGCAGGTAGCCCGGCAGGAAAACTATCGGGAGATTCCGATTCTGGGAATTAATCTCGGCAGCCTGGGATTTTTGACCGAAATTACCCGGGAAGAGCTGTTTCCGTGTCTGGAGAGGGTGTTGCTGGGTAATTTTAAAGTTTCCCGGCGCATGATGCTAGAGGCTGTCATTATTCGCGATGATCGGGAGATCAAGCGGTTCATAGTCCTCAATGACGTGGTTCTCAACAAGGGAGCAATCGCTCGTATTGTTGATATGGAGGTGTGGGTGGATGAGGTCTATCTGACGACCTTCAAGGCTGATGGCCTGGTAATTGCAACTCCCACGGGATCGACGGGTTACAATCTGTCTGCCGGCGGGCCGATTATCGCTCCGGGTCTGCACTGTTTTGTTATATCGCCCATCTGTCCTCACATGCTCGCCAATCGTCCGTTGATTGTTTCGGATGATTCTCAGATTCATGTCGAGGTCAGGTGCAAGGATGAGCATGTTGTGTTCACCGCCGACGGGCAGGTCGCGGTGGATTTGCAGGCCGGTGACCTGATACGGGTCTGCAAGGCGCAGCGATCTACGCTACTGGTGGACAGCCCATCTAGGGATTACTTTGAGGTGTTGCGAACCAAGCTGGGTTGGGGCGAACGCTGAAGTCCGGCGCGATGATGTTGCCGGCAAAAGGACGGGGTCATGCTGACAGACCTTCAGATTAGAAATTTCGCCATTATCGATGTTCTTGAAGTCGAATTTTCCTCCGGGTTCAACGTGCTGACCGGTGAAACCGGAGCCGGCAAATCGATTATCATCGATGCCGTTGCTCTTTTGCTGGGTGACCGGGCGCGAGGAGATTTGATTCGAACCGGGCACGAAGAGGCTGTGGTGGAGGCGGTTTTTGACCTTCGGGAGCAAGCGCAGGTCCGCCGGAACCTGGCGGAAGGCGGTTTTGGCGACGAGGAAGAGTTGTTGATTCGAAGAGTGGTCAATCGCAACGGGCGCAACAAGATCTTCATCAATGGCCATCTGGCCAAGCTGGTCCAGTTGCACCCCCTGACCAGTCAACTCATGAGCATTTATGGCCAGCATGAGCATCAGGGACTGCAGCGCCCTGACAGCCACCTGGAATTTCTGGATTATTTTGCCGGTTTGCAGGACTCCTTGCAGGACTATCGAACCTGTTACGATGAGCTGCAGCGACTGGAGAATGTATTCCAGGGAATGCAGGAGGCGGAAGCAGAGCGGCTGCAGCGTCTGGATCTGCTGACCTTTCAGCTGCGTGAGCTTGAAAACGCGGAGTTGCGTGCCGGTGAAGAGGAGGAGCTGGCCGACGAACGGTCTCTGCTGCAGCATGGAGAACGTCTTTCTCGAGCCGCTCTGGGGGGGTACGAGACTCTTTACGGCGCTGAGCAGGCCGTCTGCGCCCAGCTTGACACGGTTGCCTCCTCCCTCGAGGATTCTGCGGCCATCGACGGTAAGTTGGCGCCATTGGCCGAAACGGTGCGCTCTTCCCTGTATGCTTTGGAGGATGTCGCTGAGCAGTTGCGGGATTACGCAGGAAAGGTGTCATTTGACGGCGCTCGCCTGGATCAGATCGAAACGCGGCTTGCTTTTCTGGGCAACCTGAAGCGTAAATATGCCGATTCCGTCGACGGATTGCTGGTTTGCCGGGATAAAATGGCCGAGGAATATGAAGCCTTGGTGAACGCGGACGCCGCCAGGGAGGAATTAGCCAAGAGGCTGGATGATTTGCGCAATCACCTACGACACAAAGGTGAGGCCTTGTCGTCGCGCCGACAGGAGGCCGCCGAAGAGCTTCGTCGGGCCGTAGAGAAGGAGTTGACCGAGTTGGCCATGGCCAAGGCACATTTCGAGATGCGCCTTTTCCCTCTGGCGGCGCCCGGCCCGTCAGGGTTGGAACGAGGCGAGTTTTATCTGGCTGCCAACGCCGGGGAAGATTCCAAACCGCTGGCCTGGATCGCTTCGGGCGGCGAACTGTCCCGCATCATGCTGGCCCTGCGACGGGCTGCTCCCGGTGCCGAGTGCATAGCTACCCTCATTTTTGACGAAGTCGACGCCGGTATCGGCGGTGTGGCAGCCAGTGCCGTAGGGCGCAAACTTCAGTCCATCGCTGAAACGGCGCAGGTTTTGTGCATCACCCACCTGCCCCAGGTGGCGGCCTTTGCCGACCAACATTACCGGGTTGAAAAGCAGGAGCGGGAGGGGCGAACCTGTACTGCCCTGGTCCGCCTCGAGGGTGAGCAACGGGTGGAAGAGATGGCGCGAATGCTCGGCGGAGCCCAGGTGACGGAGCGTACTCTGGAACATGCCCGCGAGATCGTTGCCAGTTCCGCATCCGGCGCTTTGCCTCATTGAATACTGCCGGCGCACGATGCAGGCGGCCGCTTTGCCGCTGTTTCGTGATCCGGTCCTTGTTCCAATCAACCTGCACCTGCAATGGTGAGAGCCAAGCCCATGATCCTTCGTAAAGCGCGTATTCCCGATGCCAAAGCGATTCACGCCCTGCTGGTGGGCTATGCTCAGCAGGAGTTGATGCTGCCTCGCTCCCTGCCGGATATTTATGAGCGCATCCGCTCCTTTTATGTTTATGAGGAGCAGGGTCAGGTCCTTGGCACGGTCAGTTTACAGATATGCTGGTCGGATCTGGCGGAAATTCGCTCTTTGGCCGTTGCCGACGATTTGAAAATGAAAGGTATCGGCCGCCTGCTGGTACAGGCCTGCCTGGAGGAGGCCAGAGAACTGGGACTGAAGAGGGTTTTTGCCCTGACCTATCAGCCGGGTTTTTTTGAAAAGATGGGTTTTGGCTACATCGAAAAGTCGGAGCTCCCGCAGAAAATCTGGAGTGATTGCGTCAAATGTCCGAAGTTTCCCGACTGTGACGAGATTGCCATGAGCATCGTCCTGTAAGAGTGTCCGCTCAGGGAACGAGAAACTTGACAGGCTGGCTGTTTTTTTTCCATTATCGGGGCACGTACTCATAAAGCCCTACATCCCGCCGGTCGGTTTGCTGCCATGATTCTGGAGACTTTCTTCAGGCCGGTGGGTGTTTTCCCTCTTTGATCTTTTGAAAGGATTTTTTTTGGACCGACAGAGACTGTCCATTCTCATAATCCCCGACGATGCTCGCCGTGTCCGGCACTTGCGACTCGGAATGCGCTGCCTGCAACTTCTGGCCGGCAGCCTGATCGTAGTTCTGCTGGCTTTGGGATGGTTGACTGCCAACTATTTTCGCACGGTTTTCGACCGCAGCGAACTGGCCCGGCTTCGAATCGAGAATGGCAGTCAGCAAGAAGTGATACGGGCGCTTTCGACGGACATGGAGCACCTGCGTCGGGAAATGGTGGTGCTTGCGCAAAATGACGCCAAGGTCCGTCTGATGGCAGAGCTGACCAAGCCGGCTGTGGAAGCTCCGGCCGGTCTCGGAGGTCCCGGCGGGCACTCCGCCGTCGAAGAACTGGTCGAACTGCAGCGACAGATCGACCAGATTCGTCAGGATATGGATCTGCGCCGCCAGAGTCTGGAAGAAATTCAGAGCTATTTCAACGATCAGAATTCCCTCCTCGCCGCGCGTCCCAAGGGATGGCCGACCAAGGGCTGGATTACCTCCGGTTTCGGTCGCCGCCAGTCGCCTTTCACTGGCCGAACGACCATGCATCAGGGAGTCGACATTGCCGCCCGCACGGGCACTCCGGTGGTGGCTTCCGCCAACGGAGTGGTCAGCCGGGTGGCTAATCTGCCCGATTATGGCAAGATCGTGGTGCTCGACCACGGCTATGGTTATCAGACCTATTACGCGCACAACTCCAAGATTTTCGTCAAAACGGGCCAGCGCGTTCAGCGGGGGGAGAAGATCGCCGCTGTCGGCAACACCGGGCGCTCCACCGGTTCCCACCTGCATTACGAAGTTCGTCTCAACGGCGTCCCCGTGAATCCGCGACGCTATTTTTGATGTCACCACACTATCCGCTCCGACCGGTCGCCCCTGCTTGTTCGTGCACATCAGGGCGAGAATGGGTCTGGCCTTTTCGTGAGCCGGCTCCTTCAAACCCTTGACCAATTCCTTGTGCAGATTTGCGCATCGCCGCCCCCGGCGGGCAGTTTCCCACCGGTTCTCTGACCGGTAACGCGGCGGGTCTTTAACCTTGTTAGGCACTTTTCCCTGTGATAAAATTCAGCTTTTTTGGAAACGTTTATCGTTTTTTGGGTAATTTTCAGGACGCTCTCAGTTGGCGAGCGTCAGTTTTTGGAGAAGATATAGAATGATCGATGGTCTTTTGAAAAAGTTTTTCGGCAGTAAAAACGAACGCGAACTGAAACGGATCGGCCTTCTGGTCGAACAGATCAACGCTCTTGAGGAGACCTTTGAAGGGCTGGACGATGCCCGGCTGGCAGGCCAAAAGGAAATCTTCCGTCAGCGCCTGGCCGCAGGCGAGACTTTGGACGAACTGCTGGTAGAGTCTTTCGCGGTGGTCAGGGAGGCGGCCAAGCGGGTGTTGGGCATGCGTCACTTTGACGTGCAGTTGATCGGTGGCATCGTGCTCCACGAGGGTCGCATCGCCGAAATGAAAACCGGTGAAGGCAAGACCCTGATGTCCACCCTGGCCTGCTACCTCAACGCATTGCCGGGCAAAGGCGTGCACGTGGTCACGGTCAACGACTATCTGGCCCGCCGTGATGCCGAATGGATGGGGCAGGTGCACCGTTTTCTGGGGCTCTCGGTAGGTTGCATCGTGCATGGCCTGACTGATGCGCAGCGAAAGGAGGCTTATTGCTGCGATATCACCTACGGCACCAACAACGAATTCGGTTTTGACTATCTTCGGGACAATATGAAGTTTTCCCTGGACGATTATGTCCAGCGTTCCCTGTCCTACGCGATTGTCGACGAGGTGGACTCGATTCTCATCGACGAGGCGAGAACGCCCCTGATCATCTCCGGCCCGAGCGAAATTTCGAGCGAGCTCTACTACGCCGCCGACAAGGTCATTCCGCTGTTGGAAAAAGGTAAGGTCATTGAGCACCGGGACGGCAAAATCGGCCCGGCGGTGAAGGAGTACAGCGGCGACTATACCGTCGACGAAAAGGCCAAGAGCGCCATGCTTACCGAGCAGGGGGTGGCCAAGGTGGAGAAGCTGCTGCGCGTCGACAATCTTTACGAACCGGGCAATATCGAGTTGCTGCACCATATCAACCAGGCGCTCAAGGCCCACGTGTTGTTCCGCCGCGATGTGGACTATGTGGTGAAGGACGGCGAGGTGATGATTGTTGACGAATTCACCGGTCGCCTGATGCCTGGCCGCCGCTGGAGCGACGGTCTGCATCAGGCGGTGGAGGCCAAAGAAGGGGTCAAGATCGAGAGTGAAAACCAGACCCTGGCCACCATCACTTTCCAGAATTATTTCCGCATGTACGACAAGCTGGCGGGCATGACCGGCACCGCCGACACCGAAGCGGCGGAATTTCATCAGATCTACAAACTCGACGTGGTGGTGATACCCACCAATCGGGAGATGGTGCGCAAGGATCTCTCGGATGTTATTTACAAAACCCGGACCGAGAAGTTCAAGGCGGTGGTGGAGGATATCGTCGAGCGCCACGCCCAGGGGCAGCCGGTGCTGGTGGGTACCATCTCCATCGAAAATTCCGAAATGCTGTCGGCACTGCTGAAAAAACGGGGCGTTTCCCACCACGTACTGAATGCCAAACATCATGAAAAAGAAGCGGAAATCGTCGCCCAGGCCGGTCGCAGGGGCGCAGTGACCATCGCCACTAACATGGCCGGCCGCGGAACCGACATCGTGCTCGGTGGCAATTCGGAGATGCTGGCTCAGCGGGAAGCGGCGACCGGTGAGGATCCCGAGGCCGCCCTGCCGGAGCTGATGGTCAAATACCAGGCTCTGTGCAGTCGGGAAAAGACCGAAGTCATTGAGGCGGGTGGCCTCTATATCCTTGGAACCGAACGGCACGAGTCGCGACGGATCGACAATCAGCTGCGGGGACGGGCTGGCCGTCAGGGGGATCCCGGGGCGAGCCACTTTTATCTGAGTCTTGAGGACGATCTGCTGCGCATTTTCGGTTCCCATCGTGTGGCCTTTGTCATGGACCGTTTGAAAATCCCCGAAGGGGAGCCTATCGAACACGGAATGATTTCCCGCGCCATCGAGAACGCGCAGAAAAAAGTCGAGGGACACAACTTCGAGATTCGCAAGCACCTCATCGAGTACGATGATGTCATGAACACCCAGCGCAAGGTGATTTACGCCCAGCGGCGGGAAGTTCTGGCCGGGGAAAACCTGCGGGAGATCGTCGGCGGCATTGTTGAAGAGCTGATCGAGGACACGGTAGCCACCTTTTGTCCGGAGAAAACACCTCCCGGTGAATGGAACTGGACTGCGCTGGGCGAAGACTTTCTCGGCCTGTTCAACATGCCCTGCCCGGTTCCGGAAACAATCGATGCCGGCCTGACCCAGGCCCAGCTTGTCGACGACCTCAAACAGCGGGTTGCACAGCGCCTGCGGGAGCGGGAAGAGGAATTTTCCACTCCGGTATTCGAACACCTGCTCAAGGTGCTGCTGTTGCAGGTCATTGACACGCAGTGGAAAGACCATCTGCTCTCCATCGACCACCTCAAGGAAGGAATCGGCCTGCGGGGCTACGCCCAGCAGAATCCCAAGGAGGCCTACAAGCGCGAGGCCTACGGGCTGTTTATGGAGATGATGGGACGGATTCGGCAGGAGGTTGTCGAGAAGCTGTTCCGGATTCAACTGGCCCGTCAGGAGGATATCGAGCGCATGGAAGAAAAGCAGCGTCGCCGTCGCATGGAACTCAATCGGGTCGGCGGTGAGGGCCAGGCACGCCAGCCGGCTACCCGTGCCGACGCCAAAGTCGGCCGGAACGATCCGTGTTCCTGCGGCAGCGGCCAGAAATACAAAAAGTGCTGCGGAGCCTGACGGGCTGCTCGGGAGGGTCCGCCCCGCGGTTTGGCCGGGGATGAATGTATTGCTTTCGATTCCGCCAAGGAGTTAACGATTATGACAAGGACGACACGGCCCGGTCCGGTGGCGGGTTTCACCTTTGCGGCGACGGCGGCGGGGATTCGTCGTTCCGGACGCCCCGATCTGGCTCTGATCTGTTCGAAGATTCCGGCCCGTTGCGCCGGCGTCTTTACCACCAATCGCATCAAGGCCGCTCCCCTGCAACTGACCGAACCTCGAATCGCCGCCGGCCTCTGCCAGGCGATTCTGGTCAACAGCGGCAATGCCAACGCCTGTACCGGTGAGCAGGGTCTGCACGATGCCCGGAGCTGCTCCCGGCTGGCGGCCGCGTCCTTGGGCATCGCTGAAGATTTGATTGCCGTATCCTCCACCGGAGTGATCGGCGCGCCGCTGCCCATAGCCTGTTTTGAGACGCACATTCCGGAGTTGGCCCGCAGTCTGAAGTCCGACGCCGAGCAGGCGGTGGCCCAGGCCATCATGACCACCGACTCGTTTCCCAAGCAGGCGGCGGTACGGGGCGAAGTAGACGGCACCGCTTACAACCTGTTCGCCGTGGCCAAAGGGGCCGGAATGATCCATCCCAATATGGCCACCATGCTGGGATTTGTCCTGACCGACGCCCTGGTGCACCCCGACCTGCTTCGGGAGGGTTTGCGCCGGGCGGTAGACCGCTCATTCAACATCATCACCGTAGACGGCGACACCTCGACCAACGACATGGTGCTGCTGCTGGCCAATGGTGTGGCGGGCAACCGGGAGATCGCGCCGGGCACACCGGAAGGAGAGCGCTTTTGTGCGGAGTTGACCGGGATTCTGCTGGAGCTGGCCAAAATGATCGTCCGGGACGGGGAAGGCGCCACCAAGCTGGTACGGATTCATGTCACCGGCGCGTCCAGCGCCGCCGATGCGGTCAAAGCCGCGCAAAGCGTGGCCACTTCATCCCTGGTCAAGACCGCTTTTTTCGGGGAAGACGCCAACTGGGGGCGGATTATCGCCGCAGTGGGCTATTCGGGAGCCGCAATCGAAGCCGACCGGGTGGAGATTCGCTTTGACGGTGTGCCGGTGGTGCAGCGCGGAATCAGCACCGGCAGGGAACAGGAGGCCCGGGCCACCGAAGTGCTCAAACAGGCCGAATTCACGGTTGCCATCGATCTGGGTCTGGGCAGCGCCGAAGCCGACTATTACACCTCCGATTTGACTTTTGACTACGTGAAGATCAATGCCGATTATCGTACCTGAGAAGACAGCGGTCAGCGCACTGGCCCAACGCCTGGATCACACCCTGCTGCGGGCGGACGCGACGGCTTCGAATATTCGCCGCTTGTGCGAGGAGGCCCGCCAGTGGGGGTTCGCCTCCGTCTGTGTGCCGCCCCGTTTTGTTTCTCTGGCGGCGGACCTTCTGGTGGGTTCGCCGGTGGCCACCGGCACGGTGGTCGGATTTCCTCTCGGTCATCAGACAGGGGAGTGCAAGGTCTTTGAAGCTCGGCAGGCGGTTGCTGCCGGAGCCATCGAACTTGACGTGGTCATCGCCATCGGCGTGGCCCTGGAAGACCGCCTCGCAGAAGTCGAGGCCGAAATGGCGGCGGTGGTTGCCGCCGCCGGAGCTGACCGCACCGTCAAGGTGATCATTGAGTGCTGCTTCCTGAGCGACGCACTGAAGGGCGCTCTGGCGGAGCTTGTGGTTCGCAGCGGCGCTGCCTACGTGAAGACCTCCAGCGGTTTTGGCAGCGGCGGTGCGACGCTGGAAGATGTGCGCCTGCTGGTGGCCAAGGCGGGGGGCCGAATCGGCGTCAAGGCCGCCGGCGGCATTCGCGACCTGGCTTCCTGCAAAGCTTTTGTGGATGCCGGGGCAAGCCGTATCGGCACCAGCAGCGGAGTGGCCATCCTGAGAGAACTGGCGGAGGAAGCTTCCGGTGCGCACTGAGCCGTTGCGCCGCACGGTGCTGTTGACCCTGGATGGTTGCGGCATAGGCGCGTTGCCCGATGCCGCCGCCTATGGCGACGCCGGCGCCAATACCCTGGGACACGTGGCGGCGTGCTGCGGAGGTCTGAACCTTCCCCATCTTGCCGCCCTCGGGCTGGGCAATATCGCCCCCCTGGCCGGGGTGGCTTCAACGCAGCGGCCGACGGGAGCGTATGGTCGCATGCTGGAAGCCTCGGCCGGAAAAGATTCCACCACCGGGCATTGGGAGATCGCCGGACTCATACAGGAACAGCCCTTTCCTACCTATCCCCGGGGATTTCCGGATCACATCATGGCCGCGATACACCAGGCCATCGGCATCGAACCCCTCGGCAATATGGCCGCAAGCGGGACGGATATCCTTCGATACCTGGGAGAAGAGCACGTACGCAGTGGCCGGCCAATCGTCTATACCAGTGCCGACTCGGTGTTTCAGATTGCCGCCCATGAGAAGGTGATCGAGGTCGAAAAGCTCTATGAAATCTGCTGCACGGTGCGCTCCCTGCTGAATCCCTGGCGAATTTGCCGGGTCATCGCCCGCCCCTTTGTCGGGCACAACGCCGCAACCTTCAAACGGACTTCGCGGCGTCGGGATTACTCCCTACCCCCCAATGGAATAACGCTCCTCGACCGTCTGGTGGAAGCCGGTCTGGAGGTTTTCGGGGTCGGCAAGACCAGCGATCTGTTTGCCGGCCGCGGAATCAGTCGATCCTATAAAAGCCGCAACGACGCCGAAGGGATGGAGCAGACGCTGACGGCCTTGAGGGACCTGAAGAGGGGACTGGTTTTTACCAACCTGGTGGATTTCGACATGATCTACGGGCACCGTCTCGACGGGACCGGTTTCGGTCGGGCTCTGGAGCGTTTCGATGCTTGGTTGCCCCACTTGCAGGCTGCACTGGAACCGACAGATCTCATGATTGTTACTGCCGACCATGGCTGCGATCCCACCACGCCGGGAACCGATCATACGCGGGAAACCGTGCCGCTGCTCTGCTGGCACCCGGTTCTGGCAGAGGGGGTACCCCTTGGTGTTCGAGAAAGCTTTGCCGATGTGGCCGCGACCCTGGCGGAACTCTACGGTGTGAATTCAGAAAACGGGCGCAGTTTTGCCCGCAGTCTTTATGCGTGACAACGGGCTGTTAGAAAAGATTTTCTGCGCAGCGTGAACATTACGGCGCCGGACGTCTCAGGCCGCAGGATAGTTCAGGTGCAGGGTCGGTTTCCTGGAGCCGTCCCTCAAGCAGTTCTCGGCGATCAGTTTTTTGCCTGATCGGCCGGGTAGTTCGTTCAGAAGACAGCTTTCCAGAAAGCTCTCCAGCAAACCCAGTGTTTTTGTGTCCGGGTCAATAAATTCGACACCCACGCCCTGTAGAAAGTTATTGTCCGGGTCGGGACGAACACAATAAAGCACACGGCCTGCCATCTCCACTTCCTGCTTTAGTCCCAGCAGCGGAAAAGTGATGCTGAAGCTGTCCCCCTTTTTCAAGCGAAAACCGGTCTTGATAAAGACCCCGCGTGTGCTGAGGCTTAAGACTTCGGCCAGGTGACAGCGATCCCCCATACAGAGCATGCCCGGCAACTCCAGAGCCAGGCGAATGTTCCTGCGGGGGTGTTTTTCCAGGTATTTCTGGATTTTTTCGAACAGATT
This sequence comes from Desulfuromonadales bacterium, assembly GCA_003561875.1. GTDB lineage: Bacteria > Desulfobacterota > Desulfuromonadia > Desulfuromonadales > Syntrophotaleaceae > SLLR01. The sequence goes on from PWVL01000009.1 coordinate 30,815, forward strand.
GAAAATGTCCACCGGAACAGCAAGAATCTCGTGGGCGGAGAGGAAAGGAGCCGCTGCATCCGGTTCCGGCATAAGCAGCAGCGGAGTGCCCTGCGAAACCCTTTTCTGTACCTGTACAGCCAGAGGGGCGGTGCTGTCCCGAAGCAGGCTTTCCCCGAAGATCAGCAGGTCCGGGGTGGTTTCCGTAACCAGCGAGGTCAAGCGGGGGACGTTCGAAGATACCAGGGTTCTGTAACCCCAATGCCGAAGAATGATCTCCAGTGTGACCAGAAGCATTTCGCGGCTGTCGCCAATGAGGAGGCGCTTCATGAAAAAACCTCTGGTGGAAATTCGAAGAAATTGCTGTTGATGCGCTGCCGGTTTTCTGACGTCCTCGTCGACAGGGAGGCTGAGTTCGTTGCTTATTCGCGGCCGTCCACGCGCTCTTCCGGGTAACCGTTTTAATTCTACAGCAAAAACGTCGCTTGTGGCAGGCGTATTAACCTTCCAACAAAAAGAGCGCCCGGCCGGGCGCTCTTTTTGTTGGAAGTGAGAAGGTGCTTATTGCTTTTTGGCTTTCAGACGTGCCGCACGGGCCTTGGCCAGGTTTTCACCCAGACCTCGATCCACCGCCATCTGGCGGCGGCTCTCCGAGTAGGCGCTGGCGGCAAGGGGCTGGGTGCGGGGAATATCGAATTTCTTGCGGTATTCGGTCGCCGTCAGGCCGTGGGCGGCCTTGAGATGGCGGGCCAGAGTTTTCATCGCCTTGCCGCAGATCATACAAACGACCTTGTCCTTGCCAAAAGCTTTTTTGCGGGAAACCACTGGAGCCGAAGATTCCTCCTCAACCACCTCACCCATGGCAATGGACTCTCCCTTTTCCAGGCTACTCAGGGCTTTGTGCACCTCAGCAACCTCCTGAATCAGTTCTTCCTTTGACATCTGATTGTTTGCTACATGTGCAGCTACAATCTGTGCCGCCATTTCAAGCAAAGTAGCCATACAAATTTCTCCTGTCTCAATGAGTTAGTAAGTAAGCAATAGTTTGTCTGATATTTAATACAGTAACGCAAAATAAAATCAAGTCAAAATTTTTGTACTGCTGTTTTAAGATAAAATAAACGGACAGGCGGATTTGGAGATAAACCTATTCGTGTCCATGGTTCACTGTTTTTTCCAGAGACAGAAAAAACGATTGTGTTCAGCCAAGCTGAATTGAAAATTTTTTACAAAGTGCTGAAAAAAACTTTAAAATTTTTAGCATTCACTTTTTTGGAACATTAAAGAAGATTTGATTTAAGAACAAACCGGCGTATCTTTTTAGACTTTACATTGTCGAATGCAGGGTAATAAAAAATTGTGTCCGCACCCTTTTCGGTTTTGTTCAGGTCGGGTTCTTTTAGTTTCAAAACAAGCCATAACTGCTTGAATTCTCCGGTTGAAAAACTTGACAGTGTCAAGACGCTGTGCTAGCGTTTAGGCGCTTTTTCAGCCTTCGGGGGAAATCAGCTTCGGTCCGTTGATCGGGCATGAAATAGCAGGCGTAAAACCTACGCCGGCCATGTGCGTCCGCACCTGCTTCCTGCTCGGAGACTATCGCTTTTATCAGTGTTGAATCGATCTTTGCGGAGCCATTCCGGCGTTGCTCACCGGAAAATCAGGAGGCATGAATGAGTAAAAAAGTGCTGCTCGCCGACGACAGCGTGACCATACAAAGGGTGGTCCAGATCATCCTCGCCGAAGGTGACTACGATCTCCAGGTTGCTGACAACGGCGATGCGGCCCTGACTCAGGCTCTGACCGAACGACCGGACATCGTGCTGGCCGATGTTCACATGCCAGGAAAGAACGGTTATGAACTGTGTGCTGCGGTCAGGCAGGAACCGGCCCTGGCCGGGGTTCGGGTACTGTTGCTGAGCGGCAGTTTCGAAGCTTTTGACGAAGCCAGAGCGCAACAGGTCGGTGCCGACGGTTCCATAGCCAAGCCCTTTGAGTCGCAGGCTTTGCTCGATCGGATGGAAGATCTCCTGACCCGTCCTGCAGTGGCGGAAGAAGCCGGATCCGTGGACTCGACCATTGAAACTGTCGTGGCAACGGGCTCCACCGGGCCGGATATGTGGGCTGACCTGGACGGCCCCGATGATCCCGTGAAGGCACCGGATTCCGCCGACCCTTATGAGGATGAAGCAACCCAGGCTGGCGAAGAAGTTGAGTTGGAAGCCGATGATCTGTGGGACGAGGACCCTCTGGCCGATACCGCGGAGGAGCAGGGTGCGGAGCTTACCGAACTGCCGGTTAGCGGCGAAGGGCCGGCTTTTGACGACCAGGATGAGTCCTTGTCCGCCGACCGGGCCGGCGAAGAACCGGGCTTGGCCGAGTCGCAGGAGAATGCAGCCGAAGAAGAAATTCTGTTTCTGGATGAAAGCGATCTTTTGCCGGAGGACGATGAGGTTGAAGCCCCGCTGGCGGAAGAAAAATCTTTCGAGTTTATCACCGACGATTCCGCAGTAACGGAACCGCAGGAGTCTTCTGAGGCCCCTGCCGAAAACGTCGGTAGCTTTATTTTTGAAGAAGTGCCGGCGCCGGGACCTCTTGACGATGAAGATTCCGGTGTCGAGGAGCGGGCTGTTGACATGGAGTCCGAAGGAGACGACGGGGGCGCGGAACCCTCCGTTGACGACGTCTTGTTGCCGGAAGGGCAGGATATTGATAAAGAAGAGCCGGGTTTCGAACCTGTCGAGAACGTGCCGCAGGAAGCGGTGATGACCGAATCGGTACCGCTCAGCACGGAAGCGGTGACCGAGGCGGCCCGGGGGCTCAGTGAAGATCAGTTGGCCGCCATCGTCGAGCAGGTGGCCGGCAAGGTGGTCGAGCGGCTGGCGACGACGGTTCTGGAGCGCATTGCCTGGGAGGTGGTACCGGATCTTGCCGAGAGTCTGATTCGCGAAGAAATCAGCCGCATTACCACCGCTGCTGAGTGACGGACTGCGTCTCGGTGGGGGACGCCACAAACTATTGACGATGAAAATGGGGATTGCTAAAATCCCCATTTTCTTTTTGTTTGGCAAAGTAACAATATCGCCCTGACGAAGAGATTACCGCGGTTTTCTGGAAGGAATCCCCGTTGATGAAAGCACAACTCGCCAAAGGCTATGAGCCGGCGGAAGTCGAAAAGAAGTGGTACGTTTGCTGGGAGAGCAACGGTCTTTTCCACGCCGACGAGCACTCGGCCCGGCCGGCCTATTCCATTGTGATTCCCCCTCCTAACGTGACCGGCGTGCTACACATGGGGCACGCTCTCAACAACACGCTGCAGGACATCCTGGCCCGCTGGATGCGCATGCGTGGTGCTGAGGTGTTGTGGCAGCCGGGCACCGACCATGCCGGCATCGCGACCCAGAACGTGGTGGAAAAGCAGCTGGCGGTCGAAAGCCGGGATCGTCACGAGATGGGCCGGGAGGGATTTGTCGAGCGGGTCTGGCAGTGGCGCGCCGAGTCCGGCGGCCAGATCATTCATCAGCTCAAGCGTCTCGGCGCCTCCTGCGACTGGCAACGGGAGCGTTTTACCATGGACGAAGGGCTGTCCCGGGCGGTGCGGGAGGTCTTCGTCAGCCTTTACGAGGAAGACCTGATTTATCGGGACAACCGCCTGATCAACTGGTGTCCCCGTTGTCACACGGCGCTGTCGGATCTGGAAGTGGAGCACGAGGAGCAGAAAGGGCAGCTCTGGCACCTGCGCTACCCGGTCAGCGGCAGCGATCGCCTGCTGGTGGTAGCCACCACCCGCCCCGAAACCATGCTTGGCGATGCCGCGGTGGCGGGCCACCCCGATGATCTCCGCTACGCCGATTTGATCGGCCGGACGGTGCGGCTGCCCCTGGTGGACCGGGAGATTCCCATCATTGCCGATGAGTACGTGGACAAGGAGTTCGGTAGCGGCGCGGTCAAGATCACCCCGGCCCACGACTTCAACGACTTTGAGATCGGCCGTCGGCACGATCTGGAATTCATGAATATTTTCGACGAGTCCGGTACGGTCAACGACAACGGTGGGCCCTACCGGGGTCTCGACCGCGGCGTCGCCCGGCAGCGGGTACTGGCCGATCTGGAGGCCCGGGGCCTGCTGGAGCGTACCGAAGAGCATCTTAACGCGGTGGGGGAGTGTTACCGCTGCAAGGCGGTCATCGAGCCCTACATGAGCCTGCAGTGGTACGTCAAGGTCGCCCCCCTGGCCAGAGAGGCGATTGCCGCGGTGGAGAGCGGCCGAACCCGCATCGTCCCCCGGCAGTGGGAAAAAACCTACTTCGAGTGGATGCACAACATACGCGACTGGTGCATCAGCCGGCAGATCTGGTGGGGCCATCGGATTCCCGCCTGGTTCTGTGACGATTGCGACCACATCACCGTCTCCCGCCAGGACCCCACGGCCTGCGACCGTTGCGGCAGTTCCAGGCTGCGCCAGGAGACGGACGTCCTCGATACCTGGTTTTCCTCGTCCCTGTGGCCCTTTTCCACCATGGGCTGGCCCGACAATACCCCCACCTTGCAGAAGTTCTATCCGACCTCCTGCCTGGTGACCGGTTTCGATATTCTGTTTTTCTGGGTCGCCCGCATGCTGATGATGGGCCTCAAGTTCATGGAGGATGTTCCGTTCCGGGAGGTCTACATCCACGCCCTGGTGAGGGATGCCGACGGCCAGAAGATGAGCAAGAGCAAGGGCAACGTCATCGACCCGCTGACGGTGATCGACGAATACGGCACCGACGCCTTTCGTTTCACCCTGGCGGCTTTTGCCGCTCAAGGGCGTGACATCAAGCTGTCGGTGGAGCGGATTGCCGGCTACCGCAACTTCGTCAACAAGCTGTGGAACGCCAGCCGCTTCGCCCTGATGAACCTGGAAGATTTCGACCCCGCCGCGGTGGATCTGGCCTGTCTTGACCTGGCGCCCGCCGACCGCTGGATTCTGACCCGTCTCGGCCGGGTGGCCGACGAGGTGCAGCAGGCTCTCGTCGACTACAAATTCAACGAGGCGGCGGGGGCGCTGTATGCCTTTACCTGGCATGAATTCTGTGACTGGTACATTGAGTTGAGCAAGGAGGCGCTTTACGGTGAGCCCGGCCCGGCCCGGACTGCGGCCCAGGCGGTGCTGTACACGGTGCTGGAGGCGCTGCTGCGTCTACTCCATCCCTTCATGCCCTTTGTCACCGAAGAGATCTGGCAGGTATTGCCGGGGCAGCGGCCGACATCCTCCATCATGCAGGCTGCCTATCCCGAAACCGGCAGCTGGCCGGCGGATACTCACGGGGCGGCACGCATGGAGCGGGTCATGGATGTGATCAAGGGGATTCGCAATATTCGCGGCGAAATGAATGTGCCGCCGGGCAAGCAGATCCCCGCCGTGCTGGATTGTAAAACGGAGGAGGCCCGGGACATCATGGCCGAAGGCGAGGGCTATATCCGCTCCCTGGCCCGCCTCGGCGACCTGCAGTTCGGCCTGGCCATGGAAGCGCCGGGCCAGGTGGCGACCCAGGTGGCCGGCGAGGTGGAAATTCTGCTGCCGCTGGCCGATCTGATCAATGTGGAAGAGGAGAAGAAGCGTCTGCTCAAGGAGATCGCCAAGGTCGATAAAGACCTGGCCTTATTCAGCCGAAAACTGGAAAACGAAGCGTTTCTGGCCAACGCACCGCCGGAAGTGCTGGAAAAGGACCGCGGCAAATTGCAGGACGCCCGGGAAAAACGGGCCATTCTGGAGGAGAGTCTGAAGCGGATCAGCTGAAGATGACAAAACCGCGGCACTTCCAACAAAAGCGCCGTCCTTGGACTGTGAGCCGATGCTCGGGTTTTACCGGGCATCGGCTTTTTTACGCTCTGTGCAAGGGCCGCTTCAGCGGAGTAGCAGCACGTCGTCACTGTGCTGCAACGCCTCCTGCAGATGGTGCGTCAAGCTGCTGCGAATCCGGGTACTGTCCGGTAGCCCGAGGGCGGTTGCCGCGGCCTGTTCGGCAGTTTCCAGGGAGAGATGGTGCAAGAGCCCCTTGATGCGGGGAATGAAGGGGGCCGCCATGGAGAATTCACGAATGCCGAGGCCCAGCAGCAGCATGAACTGGGCCGGGTCCGAGGCCATCTCGCCGCACAGGCAGAGCCCCTTGCCGTGCCGCCCGGCCACCGCCACCATCTTCTGCAGGGCGAGCAGGACCGCCGGGTGCAGCGGGTCGTAGTACCTGCTGACCAGGGGGTTGTTGCGGTCGGCGGCCAGCAGGTATTGAATCAGGTCGTTGGTTCCCAGGGAGAAGAAGTCGGCATGTTCGGCCAGTTGATCGGCAATGGCGACGGCCGCCGGCACTTCGATCATCACCCCGACGGGGATGCCGCCGTCAAAGGCCCGGCCTTCGGCGCTCAGGGTCCGGCAGGCGTCGGCAAGCACCTCCCGGCAGGCGCGAATCTCCTCAAGACTGCTGATCATGGGCAGAAGCAGCCGCACCGAGCCGTGGCAGGCCGCCATCAGAATGGCCTCGATCTGGGTCTGAAAGATGTCCCGGTTGTCCAGGGAAACCCGTACCGAACGCCAGCCCATAAAGGGATTGGGCTCTTGGGGGACGGGGAAATAGGGCAGTCCCTTGTCGCCGCCGATATCCAGGGTGCGGATGGTCACCGACTGTCCGCCAAAGCCCTCGATCATTCGCGCGTAGAGCTGGTATTGCTCCTCCCGGGTCGGAAAATCGCCGCGAATCATGTAGGGAAACTCGGTGCGGTACAGACCGACCCCGTCGGCCCCGTTGCGCAAAGCCACCAGCGTATCGCTCACCAGGCCGATATTGGCCCGCAACACCACGGGGATGCCGTCCCGGGTGATGGCCGGAAGGCGGGCGAACTCTTCCAGCCGGCCGGACACCAGCCGTGCCTCTTCCTGCAGGCGCCCGTATTCCTCGACAATGGCCGGTGACGGCGAAACGTACAGGCAGCCGGAATTGGCGTCGAGAATCACCTGCTTTTCCGGGGTGATGACCTTGACTGCCCCCTTCACCCCGACCAGGGCCGGAATACCGAGGGAGCGGGCCATGATCACCGCATGGGAATTGTTTTCCCCCGACTCGGTGACTATGCCCAGAATCTTTTCGTGATCCAGGGCGGCCATGTCCGAAGGGAGGATTTCCCTGGCGACAAGAATGCCGGGAAATTTCAGTACCAGAGCCTGGTCCTCCCGCCCGTCGAGATTGGCGGCCAGGCGCCGGCCGATATCCTTCATGTCGGCGGCTCGTTCGCGCAGGTAGACGTCTTCCATCCGTTCAAAGGCGCCGATGTATTCTTCCACCACCTGTTTGACCGCGTAGGCGGCACAGCGCCCGCCTTGAATCTGCTGTTGCAGCCGCTGCAGAAATGCCCGGTCCTCGAGAATCATCAGATGAGTATGAAAAATCGCGGCATCGTCCGGGGTCAGCCGTTCGGCCACCCGTTTTTCCAGAAAGATGGTCTGGATGCGGGTCTTTTCCAGGGCCTCGTCGATGCGCCGCAATTCCAGTTCGACGTCGACGCGAGACTCGTCGAGAAATTCCACGATGCCGCCGGTTTCCACCAGAATGTGGGCCGGGCCGCAGGCCAGGCCGGGGCAGGCGGCACTGCCCCTCAGGAGCCCTTCAGGTTCCGCAACCGTCTCTCCGGTCGGTCGGGGCACGGTGCCCTGATCCGTCTCCGTGGCGACCCCGAGGTCTTCCCTGCGGTCTTTCTGCTGAATGCGGTCGAGAAGCCGGGCGTTGATGACGATGAAGGCGACCTGAAAGGCGATGGCCGACAGGGCATCGATCTCCACAGAGGTAAACCGCCGGGCTTCGCGGGTCTGAATGACCAGCACCCCGATGACCAGCTTGCGGTCAAAGAGGGGAATGCCCAGAAAGGATTGGAACCGTTCCTCGCCCGTTTCTTTGAAATAGCGGTAGCGAGGGTGCTGCCGGGCTCTCTCGGTGGCCACGACGCGTTTCTTTTCCACCACCAGCCCGGTCAGGCCTTCGTCCAGCTGCATGGTGACGCAGCCTACCGAATCGGCTGCCAGTCCGTGGGTGGCACAGAGACTCAGAGTGGTCGGGCTTCGGTCGTCAAGCAGGTAGATGGAGCAGACATCCGCCGCCGTGCGTCGGGCCACCAGGTTCACAATGTTGTTCAGGGTTTCGGTAAGATCGTGGGACTGCAGGATCAGGGCGCTGATGTCGGCCAGGGTGGTGACACCCAGTTGCTTTGTGCTGGCTTTGGGCATGGCGGGCGAACACTTTCAGATTGAGAGGCGCAAAGGAGGCGCCGGAGCGGCGCCGGATCTCACGGCAGCCTAAAATGTCACGTGTCGCGGTTAGAATCGGATGAGTAGCGAAACCGGCCGACGGAGGCGCTGTTGTAGCAGGCCGCCAGATGGCCGCCGCCCTGGTTCTCCAAAGGCGGTGCCACTTCCCGACAAAGGTCCCGGGCATAGGGACAGCGGGGATGAAAGTGGCACCCTGGCGGCGGCGAAAGAGGCGAGGGCAGCTCGCCCCGCAGCAGCTTACGACAGCGGCGACGTTCCGGGTCCGGCACCGGCACCGCGTTGAGCAGGGCCTCCGTATAGGGGTGGCGGGGTGCGCGGTAGAGCGCTTCGGCGTCGGCCAGTTCAACGATGCGGCCAAGGTACATCACCGCCACCCGGTCGCTGATATGTTCCACCACCGACAGGTCGTGGGCGATGAACAGGTAGGTCAGAGAGAACTCCTGCTGAATATCCTGCAGCAGGTTGATGATCTGCGCCTGAATGGACAGGTCCAGGGCGGACACCGGTTCGTCGGCGACGATCAGGCTGGGACGTACCGCCAGGGCCCGGGCGATGCCGATGCGCTGGCGCTGGCCGCCGGAAAATTCGTGGGGATAACGGTCGATATGCGCCGCATCGAGGCCGACCACCTGCAGCAGCCGCAACACCTCCCGGCGCAGTTCCCGACCCTTGGCCAGCCGGTGAATCACCAGGGGCTCCGAGATGCTGTCGCCAATCCGCCGCCGCGGGTTGAGGGACGCGTAGGGATCCTGAAAAATCATCTGCAGGTCCCGGCGCAGAGGCCGCATGGCCCGGGCCGGCCGCCGCAGGATGTCTTCACCGCGAAACATGACGCTGCCTGCATCCGGTTCCACCAGCCGCAGCAGGGCCTTGCCGGTCGTGGACTTGCCGCAGCCCGATTCGCCCACCAGACCGAGGGTTTCGCCCCGGCGCAAGACAAAGGAAACGCCGTCCACCGCCCTCAGCAGCGGGCGCTTCGCGCCGGGCAGGACCGTTGTACAGGCAAAGGTTTTGGTCAGATTGCGGACCTCGAGCAAGGGTTCCATCTACCGACTCCAACATCGAACCAGATGGCCGGGCTCGACTTCCGTGAGCGGCGGCAGTTTGTTGCGGAGGGGGGCGAAGGGTGGGTCGAGGCGGTCGAGAAAGGACGGACCGCCGCCGGCCGCTGCCGTTTCGGCGGCACCGGCAATCACCTGCAGCCGGGGCTGCTTGTGTCCGAGGCGCGGAATGCAGTGCAGCAGACCCTGGGTGTAGGGGTGCCGGGGATCACGGAACAGGGTCGCCGTGGGCGCCTGTTCCATGATCAGTCCGCCGTTCATGATGGCGACCTTGTCGGCGGTTTCGGCGACGATGCCCAGATCATGAGTAATCAGCAGAGTCGCCATGCGCCGCTCCTCCTTGAGTCGCTCCAGCAGATCCAGAATCTGCGCCTGAATGGTGACATCCAGAGCCGTGGTCGGTTCGTCGGCGATGAGCAGCTCGGGGTCGCAGGCCAGGGCCATGGCGATCACCACGCGCTGACGCATGCCGCCGGAAAGCTGATGGGGGTACTCGCCCAGCCGCCGCCGGGCATCGCCAATGCCGACCTGGCCCAGCAGGCGGGCCGCTCCGTCCAGAGCCTGCCGGGTAGGCAGGTCGCGGTGCAGGCGCAGCACCTCGGCGATCTGTTCGCCTACCGTCAACACCGGGTTCAGCGCGGTCATGGGCTCCTGAAAGACCATGGAGATGCGGTTGCCGCGAATCCGGCGCATCTCGTTGGGGGGCAAACGCCGCAGGTCTTCCCCCTGAAACAGCAGCTCCCCTTCCACCACCCGCCCCGGCGGCTGCACCAACCGCAGCAGGGACAGGGCGGTAACCGATTTGCCGCAGCCCGATTCGCCCACCAGGGCCAGGGTTTCACCGCGCTCGATGGTGAATTCGATGCCCCGCACCGCCTTGACCAGCCCGGCGGAAGTAAAAAAATAGGTCGTCAGGTTGCGCACATCGAGCAGCGGAGTCATGGCCGTTTCCGAAAGAAGTTGGAGGCAACAAAGCTACATGGATTCGCGCAGGCGGTCAAGTTGATCCAGGCGCTATCTCACTGCGCAAAAGTGACCGCCGTGCTAGGATGAGGCTGTCGGTAATTCACAACCGTTCCTTTCTTGCTCAGTCTGAAGGAGAAGGCCGTGACCCGGTGGATCGACCTGCATCTGCACAGCACCTGCTCTGACGGCGCCCTGTCGCCCGCAGAGCTGATTCGTCGCGCCGCGGCGGCCGGCCTGACCGCCGTCGCCCTTGCCGATCACGACAATGTGGACGGCATCGACGAAGCCCTGGCGGCCGGTGCCGAAGCCGCCGTCGAGGTGCTGCCCGGCGTCGAGCTTTCGGTGGTCTGGGAAGACTTTCAGGACATTCATCTGCTCGGCTACGGTTTCGATCACCATCACCGGGAGTTGCAAGCCGCCCTGCGGGAGTTCCGCGCCTTTCGCGAAGGGCGCAACGGACAGATCGTTGAGGCCGTCAACCGGCAACTTGCCGAAGAAGGTGCGCCGCCCCTGGATTTCGGCGCCATTCGGCAACGGGCCAAAGGCACCTTCGGACGTCCCCACATTGCCCTGGAGCTCATGGCCCGTCACCTGGTTCGGAGCAAGGAAGAAGCCTTTGAACGCTATCTGGTGCCCTGCAACGTGCCCAAGCGCTACTTCCCCCTGCCCGAAGCCATTGCCCTGATCCACCGGGCCGGCGGCGTTACCTCCCTGGCCCATCCCCTGTTGATCAGTCGCGACCGAAGCGAGCTGCGGCGACTCCTCGACGCCTTTGCCGAATACGGACTGGACGGCATTGAAGCCTTCAGCAATCAGGCGGACAATGACGATACGGACTGGCTGCAAAGCGAAGCCCGCCGCCGCGGGCTGCTGATCACCGGCGGCTCCGACTACCACGGTGGCCCCGACAGCGAAATCGTCATTGGCGGCGGCCGCGGCAACCTGCGCGTCCCCTATGCCTGCCTGGAAGCACTCAGTACCGCCCTTGCACAGCGCAACCACTCCGGCCTGCAGCGGGGCTGATCCTCATCCTCAGTGTGTAAACTTTAGAAATATCACATAAAAAGACATTGTAATTTCGGGGACAGTATATTTAATTGACAGCAAATTTCATCTGCTATTCTTAGCCCATGTTACGCAACGCGGCAACCGCCGCCAACAGACCTTTTTCCATGACGGTGACTATGAGGCCTCTATCGACCTGATGGCCGAGTGGTGCGGCAAACA